>CAYTNN010000023.1:0-9346 GCA_964439135.1 uncultured Pirellulales bacterium | reverse complement strand
ACGCCGGACATGTCTTGTATCAGGATGCCCACCATTAAACCGATCGCGACAAACACAAGAGGACACGTGCTGATGACTCGCTCGTGAAAATTCGGCCCCGTTAATTGCCTGTCGATGAGTTCCAATTTTCGCCGGATGTCATCCATGACGAAACAGACTACAGGCTCGGGGGACAAGACTCAAGTGCAATTTCAGTGACTTATTTCTTCCAACCGGGACCGCGAACGACCCGGCCGGGTTTATCGCCGGTATGTTCGCCGTCCTTGAGGACTTGCGTGCCGTTCACGAAAACATGGACCATGCCGGTCGCGTACTGGCGCGGCTTTTCATACGTCGCATGATCGGAAATCGTATCGGGATCGAAAACGACTATGTCGGCGTAATACCCTGTCTCAAGCTTTCCCCGCCGGTCGATTTTGAGATTGCCGGCCGGAAGTGACGTCAAACGCCTGATCGCCTCTGCCAACGAGATGACCTTTTCCCGGCGGACATATTTGCCGAGCAGCCGGGCGAAATTCCCGTATGCACGGGGGTGCGTGCTCGATTTCAGGAATACTCCTTCCGGGGCAGATGAACCTGCGTCGGAACAAAAGCTGACCCAGGGAAGCTTAATCTGCTTCTTTACATTTTCCTCAGACATCAGAAAGTAAATCGTGCTGACCCTGCTGTCGTCTTCTATCACAAGGTCGATCGCTGTTTCTTCGGGCGATTTTCTTCTCATGCCGGCGACCTGGGCAAGTGTCTTTCCGGTCAGATTTCTGAGCCTTTCGTTTTTGAATCCCACCAGGAGCACATTTTCAGGCGAGCCGGCAAGAAGATACAGATTTTCCCATTCGTCGGTGGGCGTGGACATCTCCCGTAAAACACGCCGCCTGATTGCCGGATCTTTCAGCCGCGTCACCCATGCACGATGTCCCCCGGCCTGGACCCAGGGAGGCATCGCAGCGTCGAGGCCGGTCGCCCCGGCTGTATAGTTGTACATATCCGCCGTAATCCTCAGGCCTTCGGCCCGCGCCTTTTCAATCTTTTCAATCATAGCGTCGAGTTTAGGCCAATTCGCTTTGCCGGCGACTTTCATGTGATAGACCTCCGCGGCGACGTTTGCCTTTCGTGCAATGGTTATCAATTCGTCCACGGCTTCGAGCAGATTGTTGCCTTCACTGCGAAGATGCGAAATATACGTTCCGCCGTATTGGCCCGCCACTTCGGCAAGAGCGACCAGCTCATCCGTATCGGCATACACGCCGGGAGCGTAAATTAGAGCCGAACCGACGCCCAACGCTCCCTCCCGCATTGCCTGGCTGACCAATCGCCGCATCTGTTGAAGTTCTTTGGAACTTGGCGCCCTGTCCTGGTATCCGAGAGCGTGAACACGAACGGTCGCTGCGCCGACGAAAGAGGCCACGTTGGTCGATACGCCTTTTCTTTCAAGGTATTCGAGATATTCCCCGAGCGTGGTCCATTCGACGTCGAACTTTATGTCCCCCTGAGATTCGAGCATGTCCCGCTTCATCATCTCATTGAGAGGCCCCATCGAGAATCCTTCACCCATAACTTCGAGAGTCACTCCCTGGCGAATATCGCTCTGCGATCTGCCGTCCTCAATAAGAGAGTCGGTCGCCCAACTCAGCATATTGATAAAACCGGGAGCTACGGCGAGCCCTTGTACATCAATCACCAAATCCGCACCGGCATCGAGCTGCCCGATAGCTGCGATAAGATCATCTTGAATTGCAACATCGGCAACATAAGAAGATCCGCCGGAACCATCATAGATCCGCCCTGATTTTATTACTACATCATAGGCCCCGAAACAGTCGGAAACACAGACACTTAATACAATCAGTGTTGCACAGAAGAATAAACCAACTCTTCGCATGATTTTCTCCTGCCACTAAAGCGGTCTGTTCACAGGGTACGCGAAAAAAAGCTGCAAAAGGGCTGCCGGTCAGATTTAGAGTTCGATGTACTGCTTGGGTTCGAATGCAGTTGTCATTGACCATGTTGTGGCTTTGCCGTTCTTCAGGATGTATGGGATCATGACTTCGTAGCCCTGGAGCTCGATCCAGGGTTTCAGGAACGGGAAGTCTTCGAGAATCTGTTTCTTCAACTCCAAATCGTCAAGCATCTCCACGGTGCCTTCGATACGGACTTGGCGGTTTTCATCGCCGGCGTTGTAAAAACACATCTCGACTGCCGGGTTGGCCTGCAATTGTTCGTTGACATCCTTGTCCCTGCCGGTGGTGAACAAGATACCGTTCTCATCGGCTCTACATACCATCATCATACGCGTATGAGGCTGACTGCCATCGGTTGTGGCAAGACTGAACATAGTATTCTTCTTTGCGAATTCGAGAACTTCTTCTTTGGTCATGATCATGCTCCCTGGATTACGAAGGTTAAGTGATCTTTTCTTTGCCATTCATATATGGGCGGAGAACTTTGGGTATCGTT
This sequence comes from uncultured Pirellulales bacterium, assembly GCA_964439135.1. Lineage (GTDB taxonomy): Bacteria > Planctomycetota > Phycisphaerae > Sedimentisphaerales > Anaerobacaceae > JAFGPJ01. Next base: position 6,892 of record CAYTNN010000023.1, on the reverse strand, counting down.
ATTGAGCCATCGGAATTCTGGTAAAGCTCCATGATGGGGATCAGGACTCGCGGCGAGGCAATGACGGTGTTGTTGAGCGTGTGACAGAAAACATTCTTCTTAGTGGCGGGCTCTTTGTAGCGGAGATTCATTCGCCGGGCCTGGAATTCGTAGAATTTGCTGGCGCTGTGGGTTTCGCAATAATTGCCGCGTGAGGGCATCCATGTCTCGATATCGAATTTCTTGGCCTGGCCTCGTCCGAGGTCGCCCGTGCAGACGTTGACGATACGGTAGGGCAGGTCGAGAGCCTTCATGACGGCCTCAGCGTTGGCTAAAATCTCCTCGTGGAATTTCCTGCTCGTCTCGGGGCTGTTTTCACAGATTACGACCTGCTCGACTTTGTCGAACTGATGGATCCGGTACAGGCCGTAGGTGTCTTTGCCGGCGGCGCCGGCTTCGCGCCGAAAGCAGCTCGACAAAGCAACGTACTTCAACGGCAGCTCGTCGGCGCTCAAAATCTCACCCATCCGGTAAGCCGTCAGCGGAACCTCGGCGGTGCCCACAAGATTGAGCTGGTCTTTTTCCATCCGGTAGGTCTGCTCCTCGGAGCCGGGATAGTAGCCCGTCCCCCGCATCGCCTCATCCTTCATCAGAAGCGGCACCGACAAGGGGACATAACCTTTGCCGACCATAGAATCCATAGCAAACCGCAGGACCGCCCAGTGCAGCAGGGCACCGTCGCCTTTCAGGAAGTAATTTCTCGATCCCGCTAATTTTACGCCCCGCTCGATATCCATCATGCCCAGTGACAGGCCTAATTGAACATGGTCTTTAATCTCGAAATTGAACTGCCGGACTTTGCCTTCTTTCCGTATTTCGGTATTTTCCGTATCGTCCTTACCCAACGGCACATCATCATCCGCCGGCTGAGCAACTTGCTGCATAATCTCATCGAACTGCGGCTGGAGTCCCCCGAGGTCGTCACTGTACTTCGCTTCTTCCTGCTTGAGTTCTGCAAGCTGTGACAAAGCCGATTGTTTTTCATCCGCCGAGAGCTTCGGAATCGACTTGCCGATTCGGTTCTTGTCCGTGGAAATATCCTGCAGTTTCTGCCTGGCAGTTTTCAGCGCCGAATCCACTTCAATCAATCTGTCGATATCGGCAGCGAATTTCTTCGCCTGACAGGCGTCCTTGAACTTTTGCGGATTCTCACGTATTTGCTTAATATCAATCATAATTCGTTTCGCATAAACCGGCGGTAAAACCGCCGGCTAAATATTATTCATATCTTTTTACGATTACAACATTATTCTGTCCGCCGAATCCGAAGGACTCGTTTATTACGATGTTGACCGGCATTTTTCTGGCTTTGTTGGGGACATAATCCAAATCGAGTGCAGGATCGGGATCGTTCAGATTCATTGTGGGCGGTACAACATTGTCCCGGATTGCCAGGACACAGGTAATCATCTCGGCGGCGCCGGCGGCGCCTATCAAATGGCCCAGCATGCTCTTGACGCTGCTGGCGGGGGTGTTCTTCGCTTCTTCCTTGAATACGGCTTTGATGGCCTTGGTCTCGACCGAATCATTCTCGACGGTACTCGTACCATGGGTATTGATGTAATCGATGTCCTTATATGTAATGCCCGCATCCGCAAGTGCCGCGTTAATAGCCTGGGCCGCACCTCTGCCTTCTTCGTGCATATCGGTGACACGGAATGCATCGGAGCTGCTGCCATAGCCGATGACTTCGGCCAGTATTTCGACACCTCTCTTTTTCGCGGAAGTGAGGGATTCAAGGATAAGTATCGCTGCGCCTTCGCCGAGTACGAAGCCGTCCCTGCTGGCAGTGAACGGTCTCGATGCCGTCTCGGGACTGTCATTTCTCGTTGACAGGGCGGTCAGACGATTGAAACCCGTCAGACCCAGCGGGTGAATCATCGAATGCGCGCCGCCTGCTATGACCACATCGGCGTCGCCTTTGCGAATCAGCATAGTCGCCTCGCCCGCAGCCTGCGTACTGGCGGCACAGGCCGTCAGGCAACTACGTGTCGGCCCACGGGCACCGGTTAGCATAGCCAGATGAGCGGCAGGCATGTTCGGCTCCTGCTCAAGCTCGCGCATCGGGTGCATCCCGCCGAAAGCAACTTGTGCCCACCGGCCCCAGTCCATCTCGTCTTTCTCTGAGTCCCATCCTTCGGCGATTGCGGCAAAAAATACATCATTGTCAACAGAACCTTCGCCCGCCCCGAGATAGATTCCCAATCTGCTGCGGTCTATTCCATCGTTCGGCTCGTCTGTTTCAATATCAATCCCCGCCTGCCGGCAAGCCTGGGCCGCCGCCCCGACGACGAAGCCGGAACCTCGGTTGCTGTGTTCGTGCAGTTGAGGATTTTTCGTATATTGTGAATAGTCGTAGTCTTTGACTTCGGCATCGAATGTTGTGGGAAACGTCGAAGCGTCGAAAATTGTAGTTTTAGCAACTCCACTTTTTCCCGCTAATATGGCTTGCCAAAGCGTTTCGACATCGTGACCCAGGGGACAAACAATTCCCATTCCGGTTATTACTACTCTTTCAGTCATTTGTTATGTCTTTAAATTTTCTGCTATCAACAAACTTTTGAACAACGAATATCCATTATTCTTATTCGATATTGGATATTCAAATTATTTTCTTCAAGATCACCGCAGCGGTCTGTCCGCCGTAGGTATAGCTGCATGACAACGCGAATCGGATATTTTTTTCCTGCGATTGATTTATAATATTCAGATTGCAGCCGGCAGCTTTTTTATCACAATTTTTCGCTGAGGGGATTTTCCCATCTCGCATAGCACAAAGCGCAGCGATAACATCAACCGCTCCGCTTGCCGCACCCGTGTTGCTCAGCATGCTTTTGGTCGGCCAGACGGGTATTTTCTCCGCTGCGTCACCGAGTACCGCCTGAATTGCTTTTGCTTCGGCCAGGTCATCAGCCGGTATTCCCGTGCCGTGCGGGATAATCAGGTCCAAATCATCCGGGCGGATCTGCGCTTCGGCCATGGCCTTTTCTATGGCGATCCGAATACCCTTACCGTCAGGCTCGATATGTTCGTACGCAGGATTGATGCTGTTGCTTTCTCCGAGGCCGACGAGTTCAGCATAAATTTTCGCATTCCGTTTCTCGGCATGTTTCAGTTCTTCGAGTATTACGACGCCGGCGGCTTCGCCGAAAACCGAGCCTTTGGCGTTGGCATCAAAAGGCCTGCAGGCAGAAGTCGGATCATCATTGTTTTCGCTTGTGGCTCTTTTCAGCAGACACTGACGAATCATAATTATCGGATTGACTTTTGCCTCTGCTCCGCCGGCCAGAGCAATGTCACTGCCTCCGCGGGCAATAACCTGGGCCGCTTCAATTATCGCCAGATGCCCGGCCGTCTCGGCACAGGTAATTGTATTACTCGGGCCCTGTATGTCGTGAATAATCCCGACATGGCATGCGAGCATGTTGGGCAGATATTTCAACAGCCATAAAGGAGTGACCAGACCGAGGCCATCGGTGCCCCATTTGCGAATGTCGAACTTGCCGTTTGTCACGCTTGCCGCCACGGCGGGGGCCAGTTCGACCAGGTCGCAGCTTATCAGGCCGGCGCCGAGATTGATTGCCACACGCTCGGGGTCAACGTTGATATTCTCCGGATCGATGCCCCTGGTGACAAGGCCTGCGTGAATAAAAGCCTCTTTTGCCGCAATTACGGCCAGCTCGATGTCCCTGGACATAAGCTTAGTGGCTTTGCGATGGGTCTTCGGCACATAATCCCGGATTTTATAATCGGGGACCTGACCAGCAACTTTACAACTGAAGCCCACGGGATCAAATGCCGTAATTGCCTCTATCCCAACCCTGCCGGCACAAAGAGAATCCCACGTGTCACCGGCGGTTAGTCCGAGCGGAGTGATTTGTCCAAAACCTGTTATTGCTACACGAGCGGAATCCATCAATCTTGCTCCGACTCTTTCCCGGCACCGGCAAGCACATCCCGCAGAAGCGACTGAAAAACCGATGTATCGTCGCCGAAAACGAAGTTCTCCTCCGGAAATTCTTTGCCCGCCAGATTCCGGTCGATATGGCTGAACATCAAATCGATCTCGGCGATTAACTTTTCCGAACGTGTAATCCGACCGCTTGTGCTGGCCGCTTCAGGAGCGATTGATTCGATTGTCGCTTCCAATTCGATAGTGTCACCCGGCTTTACGTAGTCGAAAAAGACGGCCTTCTTAATCTTTGCAAGTATGACTTTTTCCTGAAATTTCTTTGCCTCGCCGACGAGGATCCCCGCCGTCTGGGCCATCGCTTCGATGCACAAGCTCTCCGGCATTACCGGGAACCCGGGAAAATGGTCGTGCAGATGCTCTTCGGCAAGCGTGACGTTCTTGAGCGCCACTGCACGTTTGCCGCTTTCGAACTCAATAAATTTATCTATCCAAATCCAACGCATTTATCGCCGGGGCCTCTTTTCACGTCATACTGCAAATCGGCAGCCCCGCCTATATTAAAGTTAGCGGCAGATTGACTTTGAACCATCCTGCCGCTGAGACTATAAAGACGATTTTCGCAACGATGATTAAGCCGCATTGAGCTTATTCTCAACGAAGTTAATGATTGCATTGACGGTGAATAAATCACCCATTTTGTTAATATCAGGATCTTTCTCGAATTCCGACAGGTCCGTATGCGGCATCTTTTCCCGCAGTTCGGCCAGGCCCTTCTCGGTCAACTTGCCGTTATGGATAAATTCGGAATTGTTCATCAGATCCTCAGCGGGAAACAACTCTTCCCGGGGGATTTTGATTCCGAACGCTTTTTCCAGTCGAAACACAATGTCCAAAAAGTCAATGCTCTCGGCTCCCAAATCTCCCATTAAGGTCGCTTCAGTCGTAACCTCATCGTCGTCAACTCCCAGCGCCTCGATCAGAACTTCCTGAACTTGCTGTTCAATTTCGTCGCGACTCATTGCCATGCTTAGTCTACCTCCAGAATTTTTAATTGCGTAACAATCCTTGTTAAATGACTTTGATTCCCGGTCATTTGCTTCTCAACGACGGAATTACCTTAGCAGTTCCCACCGTTTTTTCAAACTCTCAATGACCTGGGTATCTACCCCGGCCATTGCCGAATCTTTATCAGCTAAATTAAAATGTTTCAAGGCGAACCGAGCCTCGATAATTTTCTCGCCTTCCGACATACCGAAGCCGGAGAAGCTGCTGACGTTTTCTTCGATAGTCCTGGCTTTGACCGTATATTCTATCTGGGAACCGGGTACCAGAAAGCTCTTATACTTTACATTCCTTGCCTGTTCAAGCAATATCATGCTGTGAGCGAAATTTTCCGTCCGTCGTACCAGCCACGATGCCGATTCGATCAGTCCTTCCAGCAGAAGCACGCCGGGCAGGACCGGGAAAGTCGGAAAGTGGTCGGCGAGATATTCCTCAGACAGAGAAACGTTCTTGACCGCCTTTATTTGCTTGCCGGCTTCCAGCGAAACAACTTTGTCAATCAGTATAAATCTCATAAATCAGTATTTAGTCGTCAGTCGTTAGTATTTAGCCGGAGGTTTCATCGCCGGTTTTCACCAATTACTCAAACTGACCGTTTTTGAGTCGAATGCTAAAGCAAATCGTTCAATGATAATAGCATAGCACAATCTGTCATTCCCGCGAAAGCGGGAATCCACTAAAACCGTTACGTTCCTGGATCCCTGCTTTCGCAGGGATGACAGTGCGAATCGGTCAGTTTGAGTCAATTACAATATAAAATCCGCAATAAGATACACAAGAAGCAATTGTTTTTCCAGCGTTTTTTCGCTTTCTCAGCATTTTCTGCATAAATCAGTTAAAGTATATAGCAAGAGCATCTGGATTTTATTCCGCTTTTTTAGTATAATAATCAAATGGGTAGGTTAGATTACGTCCATTATATTATCGGCGTTGAGAGCATAAAAGATAGTTACAGGGAGCGGTGAGTGTATATCAGGTTTTTGATATCAATACTGGTTCTACTGGCGGGTCTGACGAGCGTTGGAAGGGCTGAGCCTTTAAAAATCATCATCGTAACCGGCAACGCCGAATCGGAACGAGGCTACACCGAATTCCTGCAGGAACTCTACAGAGGAAATGTCGAAGTTAATCTTGACGCCGACAGATACAACGAAGACCTCAGCGACAAAAAAAAGCTCGTGCTCGAAGCTGCCGACCTTGTCATTATTTCGCGGGACCTTTCCAGCAAAGATTATAATGCCGACGCCGATTTCTGGAACGGATTGGGCGTGCCTATCCTCAATCATAATATCAAACTCGCCCGAAGCGATGGTTATAAATACTGGGACTGGCTGGATGGCAACGATATAAGCACAAGCGCGTTTACACATCTGGCCGTCGCCTATGCCGACGATGAGATATTCGCAGGCGTTGATACTTCTTCCGGCTCCGTGGAGATATTCACCGCGGGCAAAGAAATCGACCACTCGAACCAGGCATCCGCAGGCAGCGGCAGAGTCGTGGCCACCTGCAACGGCAGCGTTGTAATCGCCCGCTGGCTCGGCAATGAGACGCTTTATTATGATAATTCTTATTACGCCCCCGGTGCCGCTCGCGTATTCTTTGCGCTGCCGAAAAATACATACGAGTTCTTCGACGACGCCACCGAGCAGGCAAAGTTGATGCTGGAAAACGCCGTGCTTTCGCTGCTTCCTATAGACCGGCCGGCCGGCGATATCGACTACGACGGCGATGTTGACTTCCATGATTACGCTATTCTCGCGAGCTGCTGGAAGCGTTGCGGACTCGCCGAAAACGCTCCCTGCATTCATGCCGACCTTACAGGCGATACGAATATAGATACGGATGATTTGGTGTTATTTACCGATTCATGGCTCA
>CAYTNN010000022.1:0-32013 GCA_964439135.1 uncultured Pirellulales bacterium | reverse complement strand
ATATCTACCGCGGAGAACGCCGAGGACGCAGAGAAGAAATCAAATAATCAATAGTTCACCCCATGAGATAGGCGAAGCCGCCATCTCACGGGGTAAATCGTAAACTTGTCCTGAGCGGAGTCGAATGGATAGTAAATGGCAAGGTCTCCGTGAGACGGCTATCTTAACCGCAGACGCCGTCCCGAGCAACGCCGAGGGATGAACGCTGATAAACGCGGATTTGTGTGTGGATTCTCGAATTCTGTATTCTACAGCTGTCATTCCCGCGGAGGCGGGAATCCAGAATCGAGAATCAGCCAGGTAATTTGAAAAAAATACCCTCTAAAACGCTGTTATTTACGCAATATCCGCGATTTAAAAAATATTATCATCTTTTTACAATTTTTCTCATAATTATAGGTAACATTTACCCCGTGAGATACGCTGTTACCATAGAAACTACGTTTTTTCGATTTATCTAACGGGGTGAACTCCGTGAACCCCGTGAGATACGCTGTAAGAAGTAGAGAGTCGAAAATTCTTTGTTCCATACTTGTAAAATGGTTATAATAGCGATCAGCAACATTGAGGAAGCGACAAAAGACGGAAGAACAGATGCGAGTTTTTCAGGGCGTTTTATTTTTATTTCGTCGAAGGAAGACTTTCGAGAATGAGAATTTTAATAAGACAGTGTTACTTGAATTTTAATAGGTTGACTGTCCCAAGTTTTTTCTAAGTAAAAAATAGGTGTAGAAAATGAAAAAAACCTTCATCATTATATTTGTTGTGTTTCATTTGTCCTTTTTAGGAGATAATATCATAGCATCTCCCATAGCTGATACTTGGATTTATGCTACTATACGTATTGAAACCGAATGGGGAAAGCAGGGAACAGGTTTTTTGGTCGCCAGAGCAATAGATGCAAACGATACTAAGGTTTTTCTCTGTACGAATAAACATGTATTGAATCAAGATGAGAAAAAAAGGCAAACTGCAACAAAGATAATATGTCATTTGAATGAAACCGGCAAAGACAACAAGATAGTTAGCGTCAAACACGAGTTACCTCTCGCATTTTCAAACGGGATAAAACGTTGGAAAGAACACCCTGACAAAGATGTAGACGTATTGGTCTTTGACATAACAGACCTCATAATTCAGCGACCGAAAATGGTAAAAAAATGGATTAATTATGGCCTTTTTGCAGATAAGGATACTCTCTCTAAAGAGGATATTACAATTGGTGAAGAAATTCTTGTGCTTGGTTACCCCAACATAGTTCCACAATATAAAAGTAATTTACCAATTGTTCGTCAAGGCATAATAGCCTCTCAAATCGGTGAAAAATATGTAGATGAGTATAACAATAAAAAAAGAATCCTCAGGGGCTTCCTTATTGATGGTGGAGTGATTCCAGGTTCAAGTGGGAGTCCTGTTATTTTGAAGCCGGTAATTGGGAGGATTGTAAATAATACAATTGTGATGGGACATGCTAAACCCTATCTTTTAGGTATAATTGCGGAAACGCGTTATAGTTCTATCCGTCCTATCCCAACAAAAAAAAGCAGCATTCTTTCTTACGCTGGCCTTGGATTCGTATTTGATGCAACAACAATCAAAGAAACAATTGAACTTTTCTTTGCAAAGAAAAAATCGAAATAATAGAAAAACTAAGGACAACTACCTATTAATGGCTGGGGGCAGTACACAAAAATAGGTGACTATTCCTAATAAAATTACAATGTTAGACCTTGAACAATATACCGCTGCTAATCGACAAGACTACCTGGGGCAGCATTGGTTGTCCTGGTTGGTGCAGCGATTTGTGGATTTGCTGCTGTTTAGAAAGGTGGTCTCACGGCTATGGATACCACTGAGGCGTATAGGTCGCTATGTGACGGTCACACAGTATAAGTCTCTTGGGACCAGAAGCGGAGAAGAGGCAGAGAGGTGGACGGTAATTAAGATAGGTCCTCTGTACGGAGTTCCGGATCATGGCAGCCATGACGGAATCGTGTATGCAGCTGTGAACACAGCAATCGAACAAGAAATGAGTGTTGAAAAGTTTGATGTGCAGCGTCTGCTGGACGAGGGGGTATCTTCCTGGGAAGCATTACAGGCACAATCACATGCCGGGGAAGACCATCCCTATACACGGGAGACCATCACCGATTTCGGTCTGTCCCTTCTAAAACAACAACACTCTCAAGAAGCAGAAGACCTTCTTTGGTGGGCATGGGTTGTCAGAGAGGACGAACCGGGGGCAATGGGTGCCGATGATCCTGGCAATTTGGCGTCAATCTTCGGATTGGGACTACTGTACATGCAACATGCCCATTACGAGTTGGCGGAGAAGCTTCTAACTCAGGCATTAGAAGGATGCGAGACCACATGCAGCGAGGACGACCCCTTAACGATTGATGTGCTGAATATGCTTGTTGACCTCTACGAGTCTTGGGATAAGCCCGACGAAGTGACCAAGTGGAGATCAAAACTGCGGCAAACGGAAGGTCCGGAGAAGTGAGAATTGGAAGGACATACAATGGGCCTGCCTGCATATGCCCTGAATTATGTGCCGACAAATTTATAGTGAAAGTCGAAAAAATACTGAGGGAGCAAAGGGATCGGACCTTAAGTTATAATATAACATGGCCCCTAAGGGTTCCTATTATGTTATTATGTTATGAGGATATGATTATGGAATTCCGCTTGTTCATAGGTTGCGTTCAAGGTATTCGCCGGACTTATTTTCTGGACGATGTTAAAGATGAGAACGAAGCTATTCGCGAAGCAGAAAAAAAGGCCAGCGAAAAAGGAAAAAAGGGCGCCTTTGCTGGCGTGTATGTGCGGGAAGGATCTACGAAATGCGATGCGATATGCGGATGGGAAGTGTCGGAAGATGGCAAACTCTTAAAACGATCACTACGGGAGGTACAGGATGTACTACAGGTGTACTCCGCCGACTTTGATAATCCACCGCTGGGCTCAGGAGATCTTAAAGCGTTGAAAGAGAAAAACTAGGGACGAGTAAAACTAGGGACAGCCACGAACAGGTAAAACAAGTCAAAAGTTAAAAGGTAAAATGGAAAAGAAGAGACAGTTATTAATTGCTGGGGACAGTACACAGAAAACCTTGACTGTCCCTAATACAGTCAAAGCGGAAAGTGAGGTGAACTATGGGTACCGAAAACCGTGAGGAGTGCAAAACCTGTCCATACTTTCTACCTCAGGAAGGAACAACAGGAGCTTGCGGCATGAGAGATATAGTGGGCGGCCCTCTAAGGGCGATGGGAATACAAACAAAAAAATGGCCAGACAGCGGCGAGTCCTGGTGTGCTGAATATGCGAAAACGGTCATACAACCGGAGAAAAATAGAGAAAACTAGTGGAGAAAACTTGGAAAACTAAAGACAGCCACCTTTGAAATTTTCTATTTTCAATTTACGATTTACTATTTTAACTCGCAATAATCTGGGGACACCATACCTATTTCTTTTCATTTTGTTGGGAATCAATAAGGTGTCAAGTATTAATTGTTCTGATTGCCTTGGCCTGTCTGGTATAATTAAAGGTGGCTAAATAAAGTTGTCCGCCTTCCCCATATGGTGTACATTTATCGATGAGTTTGAACAGAAGGAAAAACTTCGGACAGGCAATTATTCTGTTGTGCAATTGTAAGGACATGTATCGTAAATTATTTCAGCCGCCGGATTATTCATTATGATTATCAGCAAATGTTCACAGTACGAAGCCTCGTTCAGATTGTTTTCATCCAATTCCAACACAATTAGATTCTTTAGTTCAGCCAAAGAAGATATATCACTTATATTGTTATCTTGCAGGCAGAGGAATTCAACAGTGCTTAAATTCGACAACGCGGAAATATCTCTGATATAATTCGCGTTCAACTGTAGTTCTTTTAAATTAGTCAGTCCCGATAGCCCGAAGATGTCGCTAATCAAATTATCGCCCATGTACAAAGATGTTAGAGTTGTCAATTCCGATACCGCAGAGATATCAATTATCAGATTGCCTTGCAGGTCCAGCAATGTAAGGTTATTAAGCCCCAATAATGCAAGAATATCTTTGACATGGTTGTTTTTAATCTGCAGGTCTGTCAGATTAGTTAATGCCGCTAATGGAGAGATATATATAATATGATTGTTACCCAGATGTAATGACGTTAGATCCGTCAATCCAGACAATGCAGAGATGTCTGTGATATGGTTGCTTTCGAGGCTCAGCTCCATCAAAAGCGTCAGTTCTGACAGGGTAGAAATGTTGCTGATCTGATTGTTGTCCAGGTAGAGCCGCCTGAGATACTTCAATGCTGATATCGCCGTGATGTCGTTGATCTGATTATCGCTCATATTGAGCGATGTTGATAAATTCGTCAATGTCCCAACTGGTGAAATGTCTGTAATTTGGTTGTCGTGCAGCCACAGCGATGTTAAATTCCTTAATGTTCCGACTGCGGAAATATCTGTAATCTGGTTTTCGTACAGCCACAGCAATGTTAAATTCGTCAGTGCCGATATAGGCGTGATGTCGCTGATCTGATTTCTGTCCAGATAGAGCCACATTAGATTCGTCAGGGCCGAAACGGCTGAGATGTCGACGATCTGGTTATCGGCCATGTTGAGCAATTGGAGATTTGTTAATCCCAATACCGGCGAGATGTCACTGATAAGATTACTGCTCAGGCCGATTGTCATCAGATTCGTCAATCCTGAAACGAAGGAAATGTCACTAATTTGATTGTTGTTCAGGTGAAGTTGTTTCAGATTCGTAAGTGATGATACTGCAGAAATATCATTGATCTGATTGTTATGAAGTGCCAGTTTTGTCAGATTTGTCAATCCGGCGACTACGGAGATATCTGTAATCTGATTGCTGTTTGCCCACAATTCTGTCAAGTTCGTTAATCCCGCCAAAGGAGAGATGTCACTTATCTGATTCTGTCCTAAAGAAAGTATTTCCAGATTCGTCAATCCCGACAGGGGCGAAATATCGCTGATCTGGTTGTCGCTCGCTTGCAGGTTCGTCAGATTTGTTAGTCCGGCGATTGCCGATATGTCTGTAATCTGATTGATGAACATCTTCAGTTCCGTCAGATTTGTTAATGTCACCAATGGGGAAATGTCACTAATCTGATTATAACCAAGATTAAGTATTGTCAGGCTTGTCAATTCCGACAATGGTGAAATATCGCTGATTTTATTGTCCGACAAATCCAGGCTTTGCAGATTGACGGCATTTTCGAGACCGGTCAGATTTATTATACCGCTACCGCTGCAATCGAACTCGGTTAAGCTGAGCATCTCTGTTGGTGTGGGATCGGTTATCCCCAAATGTACTTCCACACAGGCCTTGAGGTTTGGGTCGATAAAAGAGACAGGTTCTTCCGCCTGTACAACGCATGAGATTGCTATTGAAAAAATGAAGATCGAATATATGCTCTTTTTCATCTTAGTTTCCCCTTCCCGAATTTTAAATGCGATAATCAATGCTTTTATGATATATCGGTTAAAAGTAAACACAAATCAGCTTCTGTGCGGAAAATCTTCAACCGGAATTCGGCGATCGGCAAATTATTGTAGTGCGTTTCTGGGCAGGAAGAATATGCCGTAAGAGCCGTAGCCGTCCGGGTATGGGGTAGTGCCGTCGGCTCTGTCGGAAACCTTCATTGGAACGGTGTCCGAGGGCGAATATGTTTCGACGTGCCCGTCGGTGTATCCGGCCCGCAGCTCGATATCCGGTGGATTTTCAATGTCACCTTCGCGGAACCAGTAGGCCGAGAGAAGCCATGTTTCCGGATTAATCTCCGCTCCCTCGAACTGTTCGCAGCTCCCGTGAGACCAGGGGCTTCTCCAGTGGTCGTAGCCGAAATAATCCGATACGATCAGCTTGCTGAATTTTCTTCCGCCGCTCGCCGGTCCCTGCGGCCCTTTGAAGACGACCTTGCGTCCGCCGACATATCCCGTGTAGTTCCAGTAGAAACAATATGTCCCGCCGACCGGATCTCTTGAGAAGGTGTCGTCTTCGGGATAGTCCCAATCGTCGCCTGCGTCCCATGCCTGCTGCAGATACTTGTATCTCTGCGGTGCGTTGGGGCAGTACATTGTGCGGGCGTCGGGTATGTAGCTCTTGAGGTATTCGCTCATGGCCCGGTGAATACCGGGGCTGCGGTGCTTGTTGCCGGTAAGCTTGGTTGGGTCCGACCAGTTCCAGGTGTTAGCAGTTCCTACGGTTGCAACCGATTCGGGGAATCTTTCGTTGTTGTCCGACGCGAAGATGGTTGTGGCGGATACGATTTCCTTCTGGTTTTGGGCGGCAACTACGGCGCGGGCCTGCTGCCGCACTTTACGAAGTGACGGAACCAAAATAGCCATCAGGAGGGAGATGATAGAGATAACCACAAGAAGTTCGATTAACGTGAACCCTCTTTTTTCATCATCCACCTTCGTTTGTCTGCTTCGGACGCGAATTTTCGTATCCTCCGATCGTGTCCAGACCAAATCATTGCGCTCTAATGGCGCACATAACCTACGCTACCGATTATACACGACCTGAAATTTTGTGTCAACCACTTATTTTGCCGGGCACGAAAAAAAAACCACCGGAGGGCAAAATGCCTCAAATGGTGCTATTCACTGAGTTTATGCGAACTATCGCAATCTTGCCGGCGTGATTTCCAGCGATTTTTTTTAACAGGAATAAGTGACCGGCCCTGTTTCTACTGATTGCCGTTGTTTATCTGCCGCTCAGGCTCGCGAAAGGCGTTCCGCCGTAAGCACCCATGTTTATTTGACTTCCATTAGGTTTCAATTCACGTCCCGGATCCGTTCCGTGGTCGCCGGCGTCGATGCAGGGGCTTGTGAGCGCATCGGTTACCCATGAATTATCGCTTGGCGAATATCTGCCGTATCTGCTCATTAGATGGTAATCGCCGTTGTCTGAATCGGCGAACAAGGGATCCGTGCTGATGTTTGCTCTGTTCCGATTATCGGCTTCCTGTTGTTCTACGCAACTGTAGCGAGAGCGGCAACGGTACAAGTCACCGTCCGTATTATTCCAAAGGATACAATTAACGATGTCGGGACTGCCGCCATAAGCACTAATACCCAAACGGTTGTCGGTTATAGTCAGATTGGTAAGCGTGGGCGAGGCATTTTCGATGAAGATGGCTCCTCCATTGGTACTGTCGCAGCCGGTGATTATGAAATTCCGCAAAACACAATTTGGGCCCTGGCCGGAAAAAAAGGAAAACGCGTAAGCACTGGAAGCAGTTACCACTGCAGCTTCGTCTGCGCTCTGGAGTGTTATTGCCCTGTTTCCTAAATCAACATCTTCTATATAAGTTCCCGGCCAGACCAGGATTGTATCGCCGTTAAAAGATTTGGTCACTGCGTTTTGAATAGTGGCGAATGCGTTGGATCTGCTCAGGCCCGAGTTGGAGTCGCTGCCGTTGTATTTATCAACGTGGAAGACCCAGGCATCTTCGCCCTTGCTGGCCTTTGCTGTCCCGCCGTATGCACCCATGTTGATACGCTTGCCGTTGGGAAGAGGCTCGGGGCTGGCCGGATCCTGGGGGTCGCCGGCATCGATACAGGGACTATGTTCGCTGTCGTTTACCCACATGCCCCACGGATTGTAGTAGCCGAAGAAGGACCGCAGGTGATAATCGCTGCCGTCCGATGATGCAAATAACGGGTCACTGTCGATGTTGCCCTGGCCGTCATAACCGCCCTGGATACATGAATAGAGAACCGGGCTGCTCGATACCGGGCTAACCAGCATGACGGGTACGCCATCGTTATACCACACGATACTGTTTCTGATTGTGATGTTGCTGCTGACCGAGTGAATTCCACCGCCCGTTGAATCGTCTGGCAGGTCTCCTGAGAGGTTGTTGTTAGCAATGGTGCAATTCGTTATTATTACGTTCACACTGGTGCTGTCACCCGAGGGGGCGGCGTATATGCCTCCGCCAATCTCGGCAGTATTGCCAGAGATGACACAATTCTCGAATTCGATGTATGCATAAGATCCGCCGCAGTATATGCCGCCGCCTTGAACATTGCCCTGTGCCGTGTTATTGGAAATTTCGCAATTGGCAAAGAAAGTATTGCTTTGCCAGCAGTATATTCCCCCCCCGAGACTATTATAATAGCCGGAGTTATTTTTTATCTGGCTGTGCAGGATCGTGGCGTAGGAGCCTCTGATCAGTGCGATGCCGGCCCCGCGTCCTCCGGATTCGGCCGGTCCGACCCCACCGGCCCGGCAATCTTCGATTACACAATCCATGATGGTTGGAGAACCGTTAACTACACCGATCCCGCCTCCCAATTCCGTGGAGCATTGTTTGATGATACAATCAACTATACTCGGACTGCTGAATTCGCAGTATATGCCGCCGCCGACGGAATTTAAGGGGCTCGACCTCCAGATCCCGAAATCCGATGGAACATCCGAGCCCGGCACGGTAGCTCCGCGGATTGTGAAGCCTCGCAGAACAGAATCCGATCCTTCGCTGCCGTGGAAGTAAAATCCCCTGTGACCTTCGGAGCCTGTACAATCGATAGTCGTACTGTAGGGCCCGGCTGAGCTGCGAACGGTGATTGCTCTGCCTCTAAAATCGATGTCCCAGTTGCCGTCGCCGGTATAAGTACCCGGGGCAACCTCCACGATATCGCCGGGATTATTAGCAGAATCGATTGCATCCTGAATCGTGGCAAAGTCCTCCGGCACGTAAATCGTGGCAGGGGACGAGTACAAATTAACCTCAAGATTATCTATCAGAACGTCGGTGCCGAAGAAAATAACATAACAACTGCCACGGACCGAATCTATCTGGATGCGTTCGCTTGGCGGCTCCAGTTCCTCTCGGTCCCCCCAGTTGACGCCGTCGGCAGAAAGTCGGTAGGCTAAATAGCCCGAGCCCGATGAGTCTATAAACCGCACATCAACCAGTAGTTCTCCAGAAATAGAAGCCCTTGAATTTTCCGAACCGGGTGGGAAGCGATAACACAGATAGGCCGGATCGTCATTGTGGTCTCCGAATCCCAGTTCGCGTTGATCTGCTGTATCATAAAAGTACAAATACGACTGCATTGGAGGAAAGGCCCCTTGAGGCCAGAAAATGGAGTGAAAGTAGCTCTCGTTTTCAGCGTCATTATTGTCGAAATTTTCCTGGTATGTGTAGGACCAGTCGGCCTTTACCGAGCTGGGAATCAAACAGACTGCAGCACTAACCAAAATAATGGCGGCAGTCCAAAACCAACTTGTTCCCGGCGTTCTCATTAATTTCGTTCCTTTTAGATTCCCAGCAAATATTCTTAACTACTGTTGTTTCTTAAATTTAATGCTACTGGCCCCAATCCTCGGCGAAGGCTATAATCCCAATGTTCTATTTAAGTGTACCCTCCATTAACTGCACAAGCCATAAGATACCCGGGCTGCTCCCGGCAGCCGTCGGATTCCCTGGTCTGCCCGGAGGTATAAATTCCTGACCAACTCTATCAACAGACTGGAGATACGAAAACTTCAGATTTCCTGTATTGCCCTGGTCGGTGGAGAAGGTGATTTCGTCAACTACGTCTGTTTCCATATCGATCTTATATACGATTCTGGCGTTTTCACAGGTAAGCTCCACCTCGGCGAACTGGCTGTCCGGTGTATGCCTGGTTTCGAACCGAATACGCTGTTCGGCGGCATCCCGGCGAACCGTATCGATTGTATGCAGTCCCATCCAGGGCCTGCAAAGTCCCTTGAAGAAGCTGCCGCCCCTGTATTTTTTCGCCTCGTTAGAATACTGCTTGCTTATATAAGCTTCCCTGTATGTGTCAAATATTCTCAGAGATCCAACCTGCAGCTTCAGCCAGGGGCCGTATTGTTTGCGAGTCAGATTGACAAACGGTATTCTTCCGGTGCCCGAAACGTTCTGTCCGTTTACCTGGCCCGCGACTCTGAAGTATGTCCAGCCGCGTTTATGCATTTCGTCGCGGTTGTCAATGGTTTTTGCTGTGGCCGGCCAGTCCGACTGGAAGTAATCTTCTTCGAGGACGTTGGAATGACGGGTGACCCAGAGCTCATTATCATCGTTTTTTTGGCCCTGAGCGGCAACAACCAGCAGGCCTTTGCCTCTGGGCGTTACATGCCCCATGGTATTTTTGCTTCCCTCGACCTGGCAGATAAACTCGGTCATTTCAGGATCGTCCGTCGGGAGCTTTTGCACGCTAAGGTCGCGGGACCACATGCGGTAGTTGTTAATTTGGAGGCGATTATTATTGTAGTAGTAATTTGCACGGTCATCCTGCAATACCTGCCAGTACGATTTGTCGCCGGCCGAACCCGACTTTGCCCTTAGCATCATGGGATCTGCGGGACTTTCCGGGAAATGGTACCAGAACTCCTGGCTGGTATTGCCGCTCTGGCCCGACTGGCCGATATACTGTGTGCTGGTCAGTGAGGGCTGAGGGCTTTCGGCACCATGATTGAAAGGCCCTGATTTCATAACCACCGTACCGGCGGTTAAAGCACCGGCCGCGGTGAGCGATATAATCGCTGTTTTCGAAGTCGCCAGACCTACGATTCCCGCCGTTAAACCGACCTTGGTCGCGGCAGCCGTGACTGATATTTGTGCCGCGGCGGCCTCACTTGGGGCTGTAATCTTACCGAACAACACCAGGGCGGCCAGCAGCGTGCCCTTGCCGAAGCCGTTGCGCGAAAGCTCTCGCTGCAGGCACTTTTTCGCGCGTAAAAACAGCATGCGCGTACTAAATTCGCTGCATCCCATCGACTCGGCAATGTCCGAGTAGGGCATCTCGTCATAGCAGCGCATTACCAGCACGGCTTTATGCCGGGTCCTGAGCTTTTTCATCGCCGTCGAGACGATATTTTTCAGCTCTTCGCTGACGAGATTCTCCAGCCCATCCTGCCGGTCTTGCATTGCGTTTTTTCGTTTCATACTGGAAATCGCCACTTTTCGTTGTGTCTGCTCGGTTCTATAATGATGCCTTAGCTTGTTAATGGCTATGCCGTACAGCCAGGGCCAAAACCGGTCTGCTTTTTTCAACTTGCCTATCACCTTACACATCTCCAACAAGCTTTCCTGTACAATTTCCTGTGCTAAATCATCCTTCTGAGTCAGACGGTAAGCGTACGTATACAGGCGTGATCTCGCCTGCTTAGCCAACTGACCCAGACACTGCCTATCGCCGCACTGAGCCCGTCTGATCAGTTCTATCTGCTCCAACTTCTGATCCATATTGGGCCCCTGTTAACACTATCGCATAAAAAACTATAAGTAAGTGCCACAACGGAGGATGAATGTAACGTTTTTTCCATAATTATGCCAATTAATCACTACTTCTAAAATCCTGCTTTATATACAATTTGATTTGCCGCTTTCCGGCAGAAGTTTCGCTCAATTTTGCTTTTTGGATTTAGAATTTGAATTTTTATCAGAGATATATCTTGCTCCATCATAAGTACATATTCAAACAAGAATTAGAAAAACTCTGCCAAGCAGGCGGATGACCCTTTTCCTATTGCAGTGCTCAAATACTTCCGAGGACTGCACCAAAATTGTAGCATTTTTTACACTGATATCAACAAAACTTACGCAGGTTTTCAAATATTTCATGGCAAAAATTCCGGCATTTAAAGTAATCAAGTTAATTTTCTTAGTCCTATAATTGCCATTTTCAATTAATTATTCTTTCGGGCCCGGCTGTTCCGGCGTTATTTTCTCGTTTTTTTCCTACATGTGCGAAAAATATAGTTTTATATATTTTTTATTGCGAGTTTCCATTTGCAGCTTTGCTCAAAGCATCTGATCCGGACTATAGAACAAACTGGGATGGTTAATGTACGGCGATATAATATTGCAATGATAGCGGCATAATAGTATAGTGTTGCCAAATAGACTTTCATTATGGAGATAAGTTGACATGGAAACTGTAGTAACGGTAAAAGAAATCAGGGGCCATTGCCCGACATATAAAGTTGGCGATTCCTTCGCTCTCAAAGCCGGATATCAGCTTGTAAGCGACATTCCCGTTTGCATGCACGCCCTGTCGGCTTTGATGCCTTATTATAACGCCCTGCGCGTTTCCGATCCCGCACAATGGGGATTGGACGGCAAAGAAGATAAATCCAAGGCCTATATTCAATGCCCGGACCCCTTCGATTGCACGAACGGCGGCACAGTCATTTTTGAAATATCCAAACAATGAAGCCAAAATAACCTTAAAACTCAATTTGCCGGTAAAAAATGTCATAAACTCCCCTTGATTTTACCATCTAGCCCAACCTCGACTATAAACCTTCCGAAGCAAATCCCTCATTTTTTGACCGCCATCGCTCTTTAAATCCGCTGATAATGTCCTTCAGGTCATTCCTGAAAAAGTTTTTTGTAAGACTTTATTATTGGCAGGTTTCTGACAATTAAGTACAATTACCTTGATATTTGACCCGACGGAGTAGCGGTGGTAAGTCTGCCGTATTGCGGTACGAGCATTTTAAAAATGGTTGATTGTCTTCCGGGCAATAAGGCGTACAATTATAGCCGGAAAGAAAAGGAGCGAAACAATGAAACAGATTCTGATTCTAACATGTATAATAGCATTGGTATTACCACTCGCCCTGACGGGCTGTAAGAATGGAGCAAAGCAAAAAGCTGAATTAGAACGTCTCAGGGCCGAACTTCAAAGCCTCAAAGCAGCTTTACAAAAAACCGAGAATGAAAGAGACGAGCTCAAGGACAAAATTGACAATGTTGCTCAGGCCAGCGAGCGGTTACAAAATCAGGTCAATGACCTAACCAATACACGAGACCAGCTCAAGGAACAGTTCAGCATTGTTGCCGACTCGCGCGACCAGTTGAACAAACAGCTCAGCGAAGTTATCGGCTCGCGAGAACAACTGCGAAAACGGATCGCCGAACTTATCACTTCAAGCGAGCAGTTGCAAAGTCAGATCGACGAACTCACTAAGTCCCGCAATGCGATTGCTGCGGAGGTACGGCAAGCCCAGGAACGAAACGACGAGCTTGCAACTCAGTTGGCGGCCGAGATGAAAAAGGTTAGCCAGCTTCAAAATCAGCTAACCGTAACAAATAAAGACGAACAGAGCGAAGAAACCCGCACGGTCGAAGTCGTCGGGTACCCGTCCATCCATAGTTTCGATACTTCTCGCTCACAGATAAAGGCCGGGCAAAGCTCAACTTTAACCTGGTGGGTCTCCAATGCGGATGAGATTCGCATAGAACCCGGTATAGGCACCGTCAGCAGTCTGGGCTCAAAGACGGTTACCCCATCTACGACCACTACGTACACCATAATTGCAACAAACAAGGCAGGAGAAAGTAGAGAGACACGCAGGATTGAAGTTAATTAAGCTCCTGTAATCGACGGTTATGATGCTACTGCTCCGCCGGTAAAGGACGAAGTTCCACTTCAAATTGGCGGATCTCAAATGCGGACAGGTTTCGCCTCCAGCCCGGCCCGGATGTGGTGAAGGTGGCACCAATTCTTCACAAAAGCTTTCTAAACTGTTGACTGTCAGGGCCATAGCGGCCAAAATGCACAGCTTAAAAATTGATCGAGGTTGTTTTATATGAAGATTTATCTGAAGCTGTTCCTGACGGCGATATTATGGGGAGGCACTTTCGTTGCCGGCAGGCTCGTTGCCCAAAACGTCGGGCCTTATTCGATTGCATTGCTTAGATTTACTATCGCTTCAATTCTTCTGTTGTTGCTGACGTGGAGAATCGAAGGGAAGCTTCCTAAGCTGAAAAAGTCGCAAATCATGCCTGTTATCCTGCTCGGAATTACGGGCATTTTTATCTATAACATCATGTTCTTCAAGGGATTAAAAATAATCGAGGCCGGCCGGGCGTCGCTTATAATCGCGACATGCCCGATATTCATTACAATCTGCTCGGCAATTTTCCTGAAAGAGAAGATTAGCCCGGTAAAAGGTCTTGGAATTGTCATCTCGGTATTCGGAGCGGCAATAGTCATATCAAAAGGAAATCTAAGCCGGATATTCGAGGGCGGCCTGGGTTTGGGCGAACTTTACATTTTCTGCTGTGTCCTGAGCTGGGTGGCTTACTCGCTTATAGGCAAAGCGGTTATGAACAACCTGTCTCCACTCGCGTCGGTATCTTATTCCGCCGTAGTCGGAGCAGTCGCTTTAGCGGTTCCGGCGTTCTTCGAAGGATTGGCCCGGAATATCGCAAGTCAATCCGCGATTGACTGGTTATGTATTTCTTATCTGGGCGTTTTCGGGACTGTCATCGGATTTGTCTGGTATTACCAGGGCGTAGAACGTATCGGTCCGACGAAAGCAGGTCTGTTCATTAATTTTGTGCCCATATCCGCGATTTTGTGCGCTTTTTTTATCCTCCGAGAGCCAATCACCATATCGCTCGCGGCAGGGGCCGTATTGGTCATCTCGGGTGTATACCTGACGAACAGAACCGCTAAAGTTAAAGCGGCATAAACTCAGACACCGAGTATCGGCTGAAATCCGGATTAAAGTGCAGTTGTTCTTTCTTTTGCTTTTTTAGCGGATGCCTTCTTTGTCTCGACTATATCTATAGCCGGCTTTCGAGGTGCTGATTTGGGACATTTGCCGTTCCAGCAATAAAGACAGAGCTTTTCTTTGGGTCGCCCAATGGCCTTGACCATATCATCTACAGTCTGATACCTGAGCGTTGTAACGCCCAAATCCCCGGCGATCCACTTCACCATTTGCTTGTATTTTTCAGATTTGTGGTCAATATATTCCGACACATCCTTCAGGTCATGCCCTTCGAGTTCGTGAATGGCTCTACGGGCGGCAAGTTCGTCGATCGAGCGTGTGGAAAGGTTGAACCTGCATGGAAACATCAGCGGCGGACAGGCCGGCCTTACATGTACCTCTCTGGCGCCGCAATCCCAGAGTTTCTTTATAGTGAAGTTCTTGAGCTGCGTTCCTCTCACTATAGAATCCTCACAGACAACGATGCTGTTACCCTTGATGACTTCCTTGATTGGAATAAGCTTCATTTTTGCGATGAGGTCGCGTTTTGACTGCGAAGGCGGGGTATAACTTCTGCCGTATCCCGGCGTATATTTAACAAGGGGGCGTCTGAAGGGCTTGCCGGACTCCATTGCGTATCCTAATCCATGGGCACACCCGGAGTCGGGTACGCCGGAGACCACGTCAACGTCGATATCCTTGTCGTGTTTTGCAAGGTAGCGACCGCATTGTTCTCTGACTATTTCCGTGTTTATTCCTTCATAGTTCGATGCGGGAAAACCGGTGTATATCCAGAGGAACGCACAAATCTGGTCCACATCCCGGCTGCCCTGCCTTTTTTGCATAATACCTTCTTCATTTATCAGAATTATCTCACCCGGATCAAGGTGTTTTATAATATTAAACTCGTTGTTTGGAAAAGCCGTAGTCTCGCTCGTCACCGCCCATGCATCCTTACGCCTGCCGATTACGAGCGGTGTGTATCCGCATCTGTCTCTTGCCGCATATACTCCGTCTTTATTGAGCAGCAGGAGTGAGCAGGAGCCTTCTATGGCATTAAACATCTTTTCTATACCGTCTATTATGCTGTTGCCCTGGCTGATCAGTTTTGCTACCAGCTCTGTGGCATTGACGGTTCTCTTACTTACCTCGCTGAAAGATATTCCTTTCTGTAATAGCTGATCGGCCAATTTTTCCGCGTTTTCGATGATTCCGTTCGTTGCTATGCTGAATGGTCCGAATTTCGAGTTTAGATAAATAGGCTGTTCATCCAGATCGCTGATAACGCCGATCCCCTTGTTGCCTTTCATATATTGATAGCCGTCGTAAAGTTTCGCCTTGAACTGGCTCTGGCTTATATCACGGATCTGGCGTGAAAATTCATCTCCGAGGACTGCCATGCCGCCGAATTCCGTTCCGAGGTGTGAATGGTAATCTGTGCCGTAGAAGAGGGTTTCGACACAATTTCCCTTAGAGACTATTCCGAAAATGCCGCTCATTTTCCAACTCCTTTATGATGGATTTGACTTCACTCCTTGTTGAGCGTTTTATTGAACTGCCCGATATCTCAACTTTCCAAAGCATGAGATTCAATATTATAATACAAACATTCTTGTCTCTCATCAAGGAAAAAGTATTCCTTATTACAATAATGGGCAATATGCGTGCAGTTTTTCCGTAAGTTCCTAAAAAAAAGAAATTCGGAATGTGTTTTTTGTAACACTTTTTACGTTACTTCCATTTCAATTTGAGATTTTCTTCTTTTCTATTTGAAAATCGACAATCGGAATTCGGCGATCGGCAATTTTTTTGGTTTATTACTCAAAAGCAAAGCTCAGTAATGTAGAGTCATCGCGGTTCGGTAAACAGTATAAATGACATATCCTCGGTTTTACCGGTCTGGTCATGCAGGTCTTCCCATTGCCAAACGCCACTGGGATCTACGTGTCCTGCGACGGCATCATCCTGGAACACATGCTCGTGGTTCGTCCAGCCCCACGGATACTTGGTAACCTCAGCGTCTGTGTAAACCGCCATTACGCTAAACCAATATATCTCATCGACAGTCTCCTGGTAGAACCATTTGTCTTCGGGCAGCCGCACCGAGTAACGGAATACCGGCTCGTACCCCACCTTTGCCGGATCATCGGAACCATGAGGATGCTTATCATAGCCGACCAGCACTTCGTCATAATCAAAGACCTGACATTCCCAAATCTTCTCTCGCGGATGGCTAAATGGATTGTTCGACGTTGCCGGGGCATCCGTCCAGATCGATAACAAGAAGTAGTCGGGCTTTATCGGCGGAGGTTCATTTGGACACTCACACGCCTGGTATCCATACCTTATGTAGGAGCCCCACCATGCCGCAGCCTCTACCGGTGTTTCTGTATCACAGCGCCAATCGTCGGCAACGAGGCGTCGAATGTCAAGCCCTTGCTGCTGCTCGCTTTGCGACGAGACTGCGAACGCCAGATCGATGTGGTCGCCTCCTAATGTATGACCACTCGGATATCTCACCCTGTTCCACACGTCAGTGTCAAAACCAGAAGGCAGATCCTCGCCCCAGGCCCAGACGGCACCATCGTTCCAGTGGTCCGGCGAAGTTTTCCAGCCGAACCGTGTCGCTATGGATCCGGGCGGGTGTACTATAAAGGCCTGAACGGCCAGCCAGTACACGACCGGATTGTCCGGCGTGCCCTGCTGGATGAACGCATCGTTCGCATCGATGGAAAAGTCGTACTTTCTACAGATCGAATCGCCAAAAGACTGATAGTTCGGAGGCTCGAGGGCGGGCGCGTACCAGCCTTCCCTCAAGTTCTCGGCAAATATACTGGAATCATACTCACCGGTCCGGAACTCGCGCGTCCAGAGCAACTCTCCGGGCGTGCTCGAGCCGGTATTAATGGGGTACGTAGAGAGGCTCCTGAAAATACTCAGGGTGAATCTCATCGAGTCCACACCGTTGCCGGGCGGCTGATCTTCAAAGAACGAACTCCAAACGGTGATATCCGTCAGCGGGCCGGTTGTCGTACATACAAAATCGTCCGCCACGGTTACCGGTGGCCAGGTTGGCGGGAAGTCCGCCGTAGCGTCAATGTCCAAACCTCTGCTGCTCAGGTCGGGCTGCTGAATCCCCTTGGTCCCGGCGTCGGTTCCGGCGGCCCCGGTCGCCATCGATTCTTCATCCTCGTAGTGTGGCCAGTGCCGGTTGCCGGCAAACGGCTGCTGCCACTTGATGTAATTCGGATCGGTGTCCAGCTCGAAAGCCATGTCGTATCCTTCCGGCTCGCCGCAGATCGCCGAATTCGACAACGGGGTGATAGTTTGTGGCGGCACCGATAAGCCGGGCTGAAGCTTACCTTCCAGGTCGAACGTTACCGCATCGTCCATCCAGGGCCACGGCCGAGTCTTCCATCCCCAGGTGAATTTCGGAAAAGTCAGGTCCGGATAGACCGCCACGATACTGATCCAGAAGACATTGTCCCTGGTTACATCATGATACTCGGCCTGCCGGAAATACTCTCTCGGATCCAGGTCGATAAAATACTGAAAGCACGTATCCGACAACTTGTCGGGGAATTTGTCAATGCCCACAGGCTCTTCGCTCACCCGGTTGGCAGAAACTTCAAATTGCCAGAGTAGTGTCTGTGGGTGACTGAAATCAGGATCAGCCTGCGGCAGAGCGGGAACGTTGCTCCAGAATCCGATCAGCCAGGAGGTCGGCCTGACCTGCGGCAGGTCATAGGAATCCCAACCTTCATACGAACCCCACCAGTGGACGGAAGTTATCGGCATGGTGCCGAGGCAGCGGAAATCGTCGGCTACTATCTTGCGGAATTGGTGCTTCGTTGCGTCAAATGGCATCATGGAGAACGAAGATTCGTCCCAGCCACAATAAACGGGTGTCGGTAAATTCGGGTCAACTTCAATAGGAGGTTGAGACCATTTCAAATTCTCAATCGGGGGTTTAAGCGGTAATTCCCCGATCTTAACTGCATAGTCCTCGACCTCACCATCCGGTGCCTGGCCGGTAAATGACAGACCGCCGGCAGTGCTGAACCTAAAGCGAGCGTACGTTGTGATATTGGGCGCTGCTGTAGGCGGGACCGTAAAGTTCAGCGAGTTAATCGTCGGGGGCAGCGGCTCCAACGGCACGGCTGCGAAAATCTGGTCCCCGGGCTGGGCCCAACTGCCGTCACCGTCGAAGTCGATCCACGCATCCAGAAGACCGGCGACAGTGGCTGTCACGGCAACGGTCGCCGGCTGGCCCGGTACCAGCGCGGTGGTGAAAAAGACGCCGTCCTCATCATCGCTGCCGTCGTTATCATCGCCCGTGGCCGTTGCATTGGGCTGGCCGTTTACCTCAGCATCTACACCAAAACCCAGGGCCATTGGCGGGGCAATTACATGCCGGGCGCCGTTGTTTGCCAACAGGGTCGGGTAAGTCGTCTCGGGCGCATCGCCGAAGTCATATGCTCCGTCCTGGGGCGGATGGGCCTGATGAACGTGCCAGAACCAGCGGAAGTCGGGTTGACCTGCGTTGTTCGTATAGCGAAGAAGTGCCCGGGTTATCAGGAAATCATCAGGGAGAATCCTGAAAGGTTGAAACGGATGCATACCAGAATCGACATCAACGAACACATCAAAGAAGCTGTCCGGGGACAGTGGAACAGGGTTCTTCGTGCTAATGATGCCCTTTTGATTCTCTACCGGCGTCCATGGCAGTTCCTCCTGCGCGCCATCGGCTCGCAGTTGCTCGAAAGCTCTGGGAATAGGGCCGAGATGAACCTCCAGTTCCTCCTGAGACATCCCCACCAGATCCATTTGCACGATTTCGATTTCGATGCCACCGGTGGCAATTTCAGAAAGGCTGGAATCGTTGCGGATCCTGACTACCTGGGGATCCTTCTCGGGCGGCCGGTCCTCCACCTCAAAGCCGGGGATGGGTATCGTCCCGCCGTTCAGCAGCCCCGTACGGACTTCAAAAGAGGCCGAGACAGGCATACCGTCGATAGTCCACCAGCCGACCAAATCAATGACAATATTATGACAGGTAACGTCAAAAAACAAGCCCAGATGGACAACATCGCAATATGTGTAGGTTTCGCCTGAGAAGTCAGCTCTGAAAATGAACGAATTCTGTTCCGGGTCGCTGGAATCAGGCTGGATGGTATGTTTAAACTTGGGGAATCCGCCATCGATGTGGCTAATCAACGTCGGCGGTTGCGAGAAGCTTCCACCCGGCACACCCGACTTGATGCGACCCTCGATGTGGAAGTCATTGGCTGCTACGTCCGGGATGTCGATATCCATATGGATGTCTTGATTGAAGCCGGCCACGATAGCCCATGCCTCCGGGCCGTGAGAAAATAATAAAGCGACCACGCTGACCATTAAAACCTTTAGCTTGAGTGTTTTCATAATCCGCTCCTTTTGAGGTATAGATCCTCTTGCTCTGACTTTAATGCGGTACTCACACAGATGTAGGCCTTCTCACAAGCTAATGTTCTTATATGGAACTGCCGTTGTCAAGTCTTGATTTATTTTTAAGGCTTATGGTTATTTTGGTTATTTCCAGGCTACGGCAATTCACAATTTATATTAGTCGTAACTTTTCATAGGGATCCTCTGAAATTCGTGAAGAAAGACTCACGACAGTTGTAGTTTTAGCGTAGATTTGGTATGTAAATAAACTTGAGGAACCCGCCGCTTTTACCGAAGTGCGGCGGACGGGAAATATAAGACAAAATAACTATTGAAAGAGCATTGACATGAGGCCGACAATCAAATTTCTAAGCGACGAACTTATCCGGCAGATTATCTCCGAGGCGACCGATATACTTTGCACGCTCGGAGTCGAAATTCACAACAAAACCGTGCTGGCCATGCTTTTGGACTCCGGCTGCGCGGTTGACATGGACAAAAGCCATGCTGTTCTCACCAGTGAGATTATTGATAAGGCCCTGAAAGCCGCCCCGGCATCGTTTGGCCTTTACGATGTCGCCGGAAGGCAGACGCACGATTTCTCCGGCGACAATGTCTATTTCACTCCCGGTTCTACCGCCCTGAATATTCTGGATTCTCAGGAAAGGAGAATGCGCAAGGCCGGCACCGCCGATTATGTCAACTTCGTAAAAGTGACCGAACAGCTCGAAAATATCGCCTCGACGAGCACCGCGTTGATATCCACCGATGTGCCCGAAGAAATTTCCGACAGCTATCGCCTGTATCTAAGCCTGCTGTACGGCAGCAAGCCCGTAGTTACCGGTGCTTTTACAATCGAATCCTTCGAAGTAATGAAAGATTTCCAGCTCGCCGTTCGAGGCGCAACGGAAGTTCTCAAAGAAAAACCTCTCACTATCTTTTCCTGCTGCCCCACCTCACCTCTGAAATGGTGCGAAGTCACTTCGCAAAATCTGCTGGATTGCGCTCAGTACTTCATCCCCGTAGAGTTTATCGCAATGCCGTTGTCCGGATTCATAGCCCCCGTAACATTGACCGGTACCCTAATCCAGCATACGGCCGAAACTCTCAGCGGCATTGTCATCAGCCAGATTGCCAGTCCCGGCACGCCCATCCTCTACGGCGGCTCGCCGGCCATATTCGACGTTCGGCACGAAACCACCCCGATGGGTGCTATCGAGACCATGATGATCGACTGCGCATACAATGAAATCGGCAAGCACCTCAACCTGCCCACTCAGGCGTATATCTCTCTGAGCGACGCCAAAGAGCTGGACGCCCAGGCGGGTCTGGAAAGTGGAATCGGTGCCGTATTAGCTGCGCTGTCCGGCATAAACAACATCTCCGGCCCCGGCATGCTCGATTTCGAAAGCTGTCTGTCTCTTGAGAAGCTCGTGCTGGACAATGAAATCTGCGGCATGACATATCGATTAATCGCCGGGATCGAGCCGAAAGAGGACTTCCCGGCGATGGGAATATTCCGGGAGCTGCTCAAAGAAAAACACCTGCTAATCTCCGAACATACCCGGCGTCATCTAAAGACGGAACACTTTTTCCCGGGCCCGGTCATCGACCGCGCCCGAAGGTCGCGATGGGAAGAAAAAGGTGCCCTGACACTCGGACAGAGGGCCCATCGTGAAGTAGAAAAACTGCTGGAAAATTATCAGTCGCCGGCCCTGCCGGAAGAAGTTAAAAAAGAGCTGACAAAACTGATGACCGAGGAGGCCCGCCGACACGGACAAAACATCCTGCCGCATCTGCCCGAATGATTTAGACATAGCCATAGTATATTCCGACCATCCGCAATACAATGACAGGACGTTAGTTTTTTCCGGTTAAAACCAAGGCTACAACTCCCAGCCCTTTCTGTATTTTCTGTGCATCAACTGATTTGCCTCCTGCGAATTCGTGAACTGCATTTTGCCGGCGTCCCACATGAGCTTTTTGTTCACACGCATCGCGATTCCGCCCATACAGATCGCCTGGGCAAACGGATAAATCTTATCGAAGCTGGCGTCGGAAGCCTGGCTGCCCTTGCAGGCCCGAATCCACTGGTCCAGCTCGCTGATCGGTCGCGGCAGCGTTTCCGGGGGCTTCTTGTAGGCCCGCATCCTGCTTTCGGGAATGATGCGCGGATTGTCGCCTGTAAAGCCGGCGAGAATCTTCCCATCATCGCCGACAAAAAGCATTCCTTCATCCGGCATGTCTTTGCCGTCTTTTTCAAGCTCCTCGGGCATCGGGGGCCTCAGCCCGCCATCGTACCAGTGCAGCGAGACCGGCGGCATACCTTCGCGTGCCGGAAACTCCCAGCGTACCATCGATGCGCGGGGGAACGAAATGTTGTTTACCTGCTTTTGCCATAAATTATCCACGATCGCCCAGTACTGGCTTCGGGAGGATTCCACGCTGATCGGCGCCGGCAGTTTCAATATCTCGAATATCTGATGAAAGCTGTAGTTGCCCATGTCGCCCAATGCCCCGGCCCCGAATTCATACCAGCCACGAAAGACCGCGTTCGTGTAAGCCGGATGGTAAGGTCGATGGGCAGCCGGCCCGAGCCAAAAATCCCAGACGAGCCCCTCCGGCACCGGCGGAGTTTCCTTCGGATACTCGGTCATCCCCTGCGGCCAGAACGGCCTGGTCGACCAGTTGTGAACCTCCCGCACGGGGCCGATCGCTCCGGCCCGAATCCATTCGGCCAGCATGGGCGTGTCCGTTTGATCAGCGGCACAAAACATCTGGCTGGCAACTCCCGTCTTGCGCGCCGTATCTGTCACGAGCCTGACCTCATTAAGCACGTTGGCAACGGTCTTGTGCGTAATCACATGCTTGCCCTTATTCATGGCGGCAATCGCAACCGTGGCGTGAAGATGATCCGGCGTCATTATGTAAACCGCATCCAGGTCTTTTTCGTTTTGCAGCATGTCGCGATAGTCGATATATGTCGAGCATCTCCCCGCTTTTCCTGAAGTTGTGCTCATGGCGTAATAACTGTCGATGATTTCCCTGCCGACCTCCCTGCCGCACCGACAGCCTCGCTGCCCCTGGCCCCAGTTGGGCTTTTTCAAAAACGCGCGGACCTTATCCCGTATTTCGTTGCGCGACCATGCGACGTAATTGTTGCTGTCCTTGTTCGGGTCGCACACCGCGGCGATTCGTAGCTCCGACTTCGGCAGGGCGTCCATCAACTGCCGGATGCCCTGTGTTCCCGCTCCGACGTAGCCGACGTTGATTTTCTCGCTGGGTGCAACGTACCCGGCGCCGCCGAGCACCCGACGGGGCACAATGGAAAACGCAGCGACCGCCGCCGATGCCGTAGCGACAAACTCGCGGCGGTTTATTTCCTGCTTTTGATGAGATAGCGTATGGTTCGACTTTTGCTTCATGATTGATTCTCCTTATTTTTAGCATTCCCGATGTCCGGATTTTGACAGAGCTATTGAGATTCTAAATAGCATGAAATTACCCTATAACCTGCATTAGTGCAAGACTTCAAAAAAATTGCCGATTGCCGAATTCCGATTGTCGAATTTCAAATCGCAAATCGAAAAGAAGAAAATCTCAAACTAAGATGGCCCGGGTTTTGAGGAGATTTCTTGTTGACATATTCTGTCAGCCCGATACAATCCTCACGATGCCGTACTTCACGGAGGATTAATGAGAAGCTTAAAAAGCTGTTTCTTGATAAGTTTTCTCCCGCGAAAGACATGGTTGTCGTGAAATCCGCGCTAAAGACAAGGGCGTAGTGAATCAATTGCCAATGCTTGAGCGTTTCTCCGTAAGGAGTCCCGAGGACTACGCTCTAAGTGTGAAGAAGAGCTGAAAATGACAGAACTCAATAGCCGGACACCTCCTCTGCCATGGTGGGCTGCAGGCATATTACTGGGACTCGTGCAGGTTTTGGCAATCGCCCTGGTCAAACCGATGGGTGTTTCAAAACAGTTTGTCGTTGCCGACGGCAGGGTGCTCGATCGCGTCGCTCCCGAATATTCAGAGAACCATCCGCTTCTCAGTGATGAGCAATACAAAAAGTTCGGCTACGGCTGGTGGTTTAATGTCGGTATCGTTCTCGGCGCTTGTCTGACCGCCCTGCACCTGCGGACATGGAAGGTCCGGACAGTATCTCTCTGGTGGAAGCGGAACCATGATGCTCCCGTGCTGCTCCGCCTGATAGCGGGATTTTGCGGGGGATTTCTCTTGCTTCTCGGCGCCAGATTGGCGCACGGCTGCATAACCGGACAATTTATCAGCGGCTGGACACAATTGTCACTATCGGCCATTCCATTTACGATTACATTGTTCGGTTTCGGAATGCTCGTCGCTTATCTTGTTTATCCAAAAGCACCGAATCGATTTAGGCGGGAAGAGTGATGTCGACTCCTGTTGTCGGTCTTATCATGGGCGTAATTTTCGGGGCCTCGCTGGTCCTTACCGGACTGACAAATCCGGACAAAATCATCGGCGCGCTCAGACTTAAGGATTTCTATGCTATTCGAACCGTCGCGGTTTTTCTGCTTGTTGGAATGCTCGGAACTTTGATTCTGGATTTATTCGGAGTCGCAAACTTCAGCATCAAGCCGGCAGTCATTCTGACTGTGCTGATAGGCGGAGCTTTGCTCGGAACAGGACTCGGACTGACGGGTTTCGGACCCGCCACCGGCCTGGCTTCCGCCGCTTCAGGGCGTCTCGATGCCTTGGTTACCGTTATCGGAATGATCTTTGGGGCTCACGTTTATATACTGATTTACCCCTCGGTTGTCGTTCCGCTCGAAAGAATACTGAACTTCGGCAGCCTGACATTGCCGCAGATAACAGGCGCTTCAGCAGCATTATGGGTTGTTCCCATCTTCGCAGCAGGTTCATTGACCCTATTTATCACCCGGTCAAGAGAGCAACAATATGATGAGCAACGTATGAGAGCAGGAGATTTAGAAATGAACGAAGTTTTTCCCTTTCCATTGAGCCCGAAACCCACTCTGAGAGAAAAGGGCATATATCTCAAATCAGACTGCCTTAATGCTGCTTACGTGTTCCGTCAATGGAAGAACCTGCTGTTTGTGGTTATGCTGCTTTGCCTTCTGCTGCTTCAGGGGTCCTTTTGGCTTGTCAGTACCGGGCAGGTTGATATTGCCGAAAATTCGAATACCGCAGCGCCGGCCGAAGAATCGCCGAGCCGGTGGCTTTTCGGCTTTGACGTGACATTCGAGCGTTTGACTTCGATTGTGCGGATTGCCAATATCATACTCGTATTAACGTCCGTGCTTTATGCCCTGATAATGTACTTCGGCCTGGGCATTTCGTTCAAAGGGGGACTCGGGGGCCTGGCCCATATATGTGGGGCGTTATATATGGCCCTGATTATATTCGTTCTGCTGCTGCCCTGGCAGAATTTCTTCGGCCCCATCACTATGGGAGCCACCTATACTCCGGGCGAGCTGGCCAGATGGTGCACGACCGACATAAGCGACACGCTCGGCATGGTCCTGTTCTATTTGCGTTTCACCGGTTACTGGGCCCTGGTAATGCTGCTGCTTCTTCTGGCGCAGTTGCGAAGTTTCCGCTGGGCCAGGGCTATCGTTCGCTGATTCGAGCTGGAGAATCACCAAAAACATGGTTGAATTTTTCGCCGGTAATGCGAAGCTGCGAAGAGGTTTTTTCTTGTGTTGCCGGCGAGTTTGCGGTAAATCACAAAATACTTAAAAAAAGAAAAAATAATCCGAAACAAATTAGCGCGGTTCTCGACTAACGTAGGGGCAGGCCCGTGTACCTGCCTGGTGCCACCACACGGGGTGGCCCCTACAAAATTACAATTTAGGAGTAATTGTATTATGAACGATTTTCCACAGATAATTTATAAGAGACATACGTTCCTGTCGGCACTGGCAATGGGAGTAAGCGCCATTATTATTGCGTTGATCCTTAGCTGTACGGCAGTGATAATCTACGGCATGAACTTTGCCGGCGAAAAAACCGGGGAGCTTGTCACGCTGGCCGAGGCAGCCATCCGCGGATTGCCCGAATTACAAAAGTCGCTACCGCCGGCCCTGGCCGACATGCTCAACGATCGCCGCCAGCCGGATTACAGCGGCAAGCTCGATATTACGGCTAACACGACCCTGATGCCGGACCAGAATGGAAGGTTAAGAACGAAGATCGAGGTCGTCAACAACGGCAAGGAGGTCGTGTCGCTCCTCTCGCTGCGTGTCGTCGTTCTGAACTCTCGCAATGAAATTATTACCGAGTCGAACGAATGGGCGGCCACACCCATTGCCGCCGATGACGACTGGCGCGGCCCGCTTATGCCCGGCTCTCGCAGGTACTTTGTTACTTCTCACAGGGGGCTTGAAGTCTTCTACGCCGACGAGTTAAAGACGGAGGTTGAAATCACGGACATCCGGATCTGGAACAGCGAGAAAGGAACGTGGTTCGAAAGCCGGAAATCCGCCGAACCAGAGCTGCCCGCCCCGGCAGAAATTCCATAGCCTCAGCCGGCAGATTTGTAGGGTGGGGCTTGCCCCACCGTGGTTAAAAAGAAACGTTTACCGATTCCGTGTATTGAAGTTCTTTTTCTTCTGTTTCTATATGTCTTTTATGCATTGTCCCCAACCATTATCGTTTTTTAATAGGTGGCGCTGTCCCTAGTTTTCCTCACACAAAGCCCCGGTCTGACTCAATGTGGCGCTGTGGACTCAATGGTCTGAATCCTCGTTTGAAGTTTTTTGCCGGTGTATCGAAAGGATCTGACAAATAAGGCCACAAATACAATCAATACCAGGGTCAGGACTATAGCGGTATACCAATGGTAAGGTCGAAACCGCTTAAGGGATGGGGCAAAGGCGATAAGTGCGAATATTGCACCCACTACAGTGATCGCATCCCAACTTGCGCGTTGCCAGTAACTGCCGCCCAGGTGAATCCACATGCCAAATTCATCGAAAGTCAGACCCATTCCAATACCATACAAAAAGGCCGCGACCTGGAGTGTACGGCCGGTCGGACGCCGGAACACAAGATAACCGCCGATGGCGGACAGCAGGAAAATACCATAGTTCAAGTGGTGCACGTGCGTTCCCTTGACGTGCAAATACAAGTCGGGAATTGAATGGGACATGATCAGGAATACAATCGTCCGAGTGCACATGAACGTCAAGAGGAAGGCGATGAGAACAAGGCGCGCAAGGTGAGTTGTTGAGGCTGAACTCATTCCTATTGTCTTGAGATTCTTTTTCATTTTGCGATCTCCATAGCTATTGGTTTGTTTGTTCCTTCGTGATCCGTCTATTTCGTGATCATTCCTTTGACTCCGCCGGAAATCAGGGTTGCGACGTTAGTCAGAATCTGCGGCAAGGCGAGTCCGCCGCGACAAGCCAGGTACTTCGGCTGCCAAACAGGATCGAACTTCTCCTTGTATTGCCGCAGGCCCTGGAAATTGTAAAAGTGCTCACCGTGACGAAATACAAAGGTCCCGAGCTTGTGCCAAAGCGGAGCCAGAGCCCTATCTTCAAGCCCTGACATTGGGGCCATCCCGAGATTGAACCAATTATAACCCTGCTGTTTGCCCCATAGCATCAACTCAATGAAAAGATAGTCCATAATCCCGTTTGGAGCCGAGGGTAGATGTCGCATCAAGTCTATCGAGAGTTCCTCATTGTCTGCGCCAGGCCAGATGTTGGCAAAGGCGATGGTGTTTTCTTCCCGGCGAACAATCGCAATGGGAAGCTTCTTCATATACTCCGGCTCAAAAAATCCAAGGGAAAATCCCTTCTCTCTAGTGTCCTTTTCAGCCAGCCAGGCATCTGAGATTCGCTTAAGTTCATCCAGCAGAGGCGGCACTTGATCCGGAGTAACAACGCTGAAGGTGCAGTTCTCTCTTGTAATTTTATTGTATGCATTGCGCAGTCCCTTTCGGGACGAACCATCAAGCGAGAAGTCCTTGAGATGCACCCGACCTTCTTCGCCGAGCTTGAGGAATGTCATCCCAAGATCAAGATAGAGCCCGAGATTACCACTTTCAATCTGATAGAACACCGGCCAGCTATCGTGCAGGTCGCAGAGTTCGCGGTACCTCCACAGAAGAGCCCTCCATTCCTCTCTGGGCCCTACAGGATCGCCCATGGCAATCCAACTGCGTCCTTCGATGCCATACATTATGAAGCAATTACGGTTCTCACTGATCAGGAAAGACTTATCGCCCAACAGAGCAAGATTTGCGTACGTCTTTCGCGAACGCCTCACGATATCCTCGACGGCCAGCACAGTTTCCGGTTCCGTCGGCAATGGCTCGGCAGTCCTCGATAATAAAAGTCTGGTAACGCTGTAAAACAAGACCACGATTGCCGCTCCCATGGACGCTCGCATAAATCGGGGAGCCTGGGCATTTACGGCAAAGCGCCACCAGAGTTCATTGGAATACTCGATATGTTTATAAGAAAAAATGCCCAGCCAAATGGAGCTTATAACCACAGCTATTATTAGAATAATCCACGCCGGCGTGAACGGCTCTCTCATAAGAGATGTCTTTCTGTAGAATTCGCTACGACAGGGCAGGAACATAAGCAGCATCACAACCAGGACGATTGCTTCTTCATAATCGAATCCCTTCAAGACCGAGAAGATGATTCCCAATCCGAGCAGCGCGACTGTAAAATGGTATGCTGCATCGATACGGCGTTGGATTCCGCGGGCCAGTATGAGCAGCCCGGCGCCTGCCAGGCTTCCCAAAAAATGTGAGATCTCTATTGCCGGAAGCGGCAGCAAATTCTCCACCCATGCCAGCCGACCTTTAGCGGCAGGCAATGCCCCCGAAAAAAGCAGTATGATACCCGCGATAAAACTCGTTGCCGCAAGGACATGAGGCGTGATTGCAGAGCTCCATTTTCCAAAGGTGATACCAAACCGTTCCAAAACGCGTTTCTTCGCAGCCAGCTCGTGAACAACCAATAAGCCCGTAGCCACAGCAAAAGGAAATAGATAGTAAATGAGTCGATACAGCACAAGACAACTGACAATCGCCGATTTCTCAAGTTTATCTGAGAGAAGCAACAATATTACAGTTTCAAAGACGCCTATTCCGCCGGGAACATAACTCAACAAGCCGACAGCCTGGGCAAGCATGAAGATTCCGAGAAACTTGAAAAACGTGAGTTTCACAGCGGCCGGCAGCAGGGCATACAGAACGCCGCAGGCCAGGAGCCAGTCGAGTGAGGCAATTGCGATTTGACCAGCGGAAATCGGCATCGAGGGGATGGCAAGTTCCCATCCATGTACCTTCAAGGGCTGTCGTCTGAAGGTGATTAACACCAAATAAGCGAAAACGACCGTAAGGAAGATCGCCCCGATAGGCCATGCTGAAGTAAAAGGGATGTGTAGAGTCCCTGGTATTTCCTGGTGCTCAACGAGAAAGACGGTACCGCCCAAAGCGAAGAACCCAAGCCAGAAAGTCAGACCACAAAAGATGACCAGTCGAGCCACTTCATTGGCTGAAACTCCCAGAGCCGAGTAGATGCGGTATCTCGCCGTGCTGCCACCCACAATTGTCATATTATGGCTGAAGACATAACCGATGAACGACGCCACTGCAATCTTGGTATATTCGAGACGGTGCCGAATATAGCGCAGAGCAAGGGCATCATAGGCAGTCAGAACGAAGTAGTCCAGAATGGTCAGCAGTACTGCAAGGCCGAGAAATGCCGGCTTGACTTTCCTTAGCTCGGCGATAATATCTCGAATATGGTATTGTCTGAGCTCATGGTGCAGTATGACCATGGCTATGCAAAAGAGAGCCAGGCTGATGAGATAACCAGCGTTACGCGCCAAGCTTTTTTTCATTAGAGCCTTATCCTGTTCCTAACGTGGCTGTCTACTCAATTTTACCATCTGATTCTACGATTGAACATTCTTTTTACAATTTCCGTTGCGGCAATATATGTCACCACAATCATCACCAGGAAACCTATAAACCAAATTGGCAGAGGCTCAAAACCGGGGACTTGCCCAACGTGGGTAAACGATAGAAGTATCGTGGTTCCCATCACCGCTGAAGATGCCAAAAGCACGGATAAAATTAAGGCATCCGGAAAGTGAAAAAAACGGAAAATTCCAAGCTAATTAGCGAAGTGGAGGATTAGGTTTAATTCGAGCATCCTAAAACCCTATCCAAAGCACGCGATACGCACTACGCAGTCCTGTGGACTCCTTACGGAGAACGCACAAAGGACGCCGTCTCACGGAGACCTTGCCATTTACTATTTACGATTTACTATTGATTATTTGATTTCTTCTCTGCATCTTCTGTGCCCTGTTATGAGGCCATCCCTCAAGTACAAAATAACTTTTTTTGTTTTTTCTTACATTTTATAGACGCACCTTTCACGTAAAGGTTTTTTCCGCTCATTCTGTTATTCGTGCTCGATGGCACAGGTTAATTTTTCGTTATAAATCACAATGCAGTCACAATCTCTGAGCGTGCTCGATGGCACAGGGCACAGGCGTGATCTGCAATTGATTTTGAGCTTAACCTTTTTAATCGACCCCCACAAGAATCTGGCTTCGGTTGGGGGGTGATGAAAAATCAATATAGCCTGGCCGAAGGCCAAACCTTATTTTTTTTACCTTTCGTTATTATGTCGACATTTCGCCTTATTCTTATCATACGGCTGATCATTCATCAGCATCGCCCATAAATGTCCGGACATCTTCCGTGCCATTGCAACAATAGCTTTTTGTCTGATACCGCCGCAGTTATCGCAAATACGGTAAAAGCACTTTTTAGCTTCGATGTCAGTTAGAACCCATGACCACGCTGCCTGAATCAGATTATTTCTCAAACGCCCATTAGCGGCTTTATTGATCGAACCTGTGCTGCTTTTTTCACCACTCTGACTGACACGAGGACTTAGCCCAAGATATTTATACAATTGCCTGGTTGAACTGAAATCCCTGTAATGATACAACTCTGTTGTAAACTGGCAGGCAACTACAGGACCAACACCGGGATGAGTTTTCAGCAGATCCATCCGTTGACCAAGCACCCCTTTGTTAAGATTGTCAGCAAGTATTTTATTTAGAACTTTGATCCTGTTGTTAAAATAATCATAATCGCTTAAAAGCTCATCGAGAGACAGCCTCAGAGTATCTATCAAACACATATCACGCAGTTGACAAACACTGGCTATCGTCCAGTTTCCAAGCCCATCAGGTTCTTTAATACCATGCATCAGAAGAAACGATTTGATCTGGACTTTTACTTTTGCAAATTGAAGAGCCTGCCTATGACGCATTCGATACAACTGCCTGTCGGCTTCCTGCTTTGGTGTCGGTATCCTAATCGGACAAAGCAAACCTTTAGCTGAGTATTCAGCCAGTTTTCTGCTGTCAAGTCGGTCAGTCTTATCTTCAGCCCCAGCCGGACGTGGGATTCTTGATGTCGCAACAACTGACGCAGGCAGATTATTCTTGATAAGATTACGAGCCAGACCGTAACCGGTAGGACCTGTCTCGTATACAATATCCTTAATCGCACAAGCAATAGGCTGAAGCTTCTTATTCAATTGTTTTGGCTCTGCCGCCATTTGAAAATCTATTGCCGGCATATCGTTGAGAAACAAAGCCACATGATATGACTTCTTATGAACATCTACGCCAACAAAAACCTCGTCATCACTTGTTAAATTCACATTCTTGAAAAATGTTCCAACTTTTGCTAATCTAGTCATGGGCCATCCTTTCGATAATGATAGTAAATGGTTAAATTCAATATCATTATACCAATCTGGATGGCCTACATATTATCTCTGTAGAAGATAGAAAAGCGGCGAGTAACGGAGATTTATTTAAAATATGCCAGACAATTACGCTTTGATTTCGTATATTATGTAACAAATACATGAAAGGTGAAATTAAAGAAGTAAAAATGAAAAATGAAAAATCTTTTATAAACCAAAGAATCCGTAATAATCGGTGTAAATCTGTGTCTATATAGAACCCTATTTGAAAAAACGTAACACCTCACTCAAGTGCTATGTTTTCTTGTAGGAAGCA
>CAYTNN010000021.1:27045-32264 GCA_964439135.1 uncultured Pirellulales bacterium | reverse complement strand
TGATGTAAGCCGGCGAGAAATGAAAATCGTTTCGACGCTGTCCGAATAAAGAAAACGAGTGCTGAGAAGTTTTAGCAGTACAGAAAAACGTTAAATAGAAAAAAAGAGGCAAATAATGAAAGACAAGACAATCCGTACACGCAACGGAGCCGGATCGATCTGCCGCCGAATATATCCGGCACTAATGATCGCTGCAATATGCGTAGTGTTGATTGCGGGCTGCCAGCAGGAAGGAACCAAAACGTCTTTTGTCGATTCGAGCGGTGGAAAAAACACGCTGAGCAAAGAAAAACGCATGGAGTGGTGGCATGAGGCCAGGTTCGGCATGTTTATCCATTGGGGTCTTTATGCAGTACCGGCCGGCGAGTGGAAAGGCGAAAAAGTCTCCGGTATCGGTGAGTGGATTATGGAGCGGGCTAAAATTCCTGTCTCCGAATATGAACCGCTCGCCGGGCAGTTTAATCCGGTCAAATTCAACGCCGAACAATGGGTACAAATCGCTAAGAACGCAGGGATGAAGTATATTGTCATTACCAGTAAGCATCACGACGGCTTTTGCCTTTGGGATACGAAATATACCGACTATGATGTGGTCGATGCCACGCCGTTCAAGCGTGACATTCTGGGCGAGTTGGCTCAGGAATGTCGCAAGCAGGGAATCAGACTTTGCTTCTATCACTCGATAATGGACTGGCACCATCCCGATGCGCAGGCGCCGTTTTATCCGGGATATAACGATACGAGCAAGTCCAATCCGAATTTTGACCGCTACGTCGAGTACTACCTGAAAGGGCAGCTAAAAGAACTGGTACAGAATTACGGGCCGCTTGGAATAATGTGGTTCGACGGCGAATGGGTCAAAGACTGGACCCGGGAAAATGGCTGGGACATGTTTGATTACTGCCTCAGCCTCCAGCCGGACGTTATCGTCAACAACCGTGTCGGCAACGGCCGGCAGGGAATGCGGGGCCTCAGTAAGAGTGACGAATTTGCCGGAGACTACGGGACTCCCGAACAGGAGATTCCCGCGACCGGTTTGCCGGGTGTCGATTGGGAAACATGCATGACCATGAACGACACGTGGGGATTCAAGTCCTACGATAATAATTGGAAGTCACGCGAGGATTTGCTTCATAAGCTGGTAGATATTGCCAGCAAGGGCGGCAACTTCCTGCTGAACGTAGGGCCTACGGCCGAGGGGCTTATTCCTGCTCCCAGTGTCGAGCGTTTGGCCGCCATAGGTGAATGGATGAAGGTCAACAGCGAGAGCATTTACGGAACCACGGCCAGCCCGCTGGGCGAGGTCCCATGGGGCCGATGCACTGCAAAGCCCGGCAAGTTGTATCTGCACGTTTTCGATTGGCCGGCAAACGGAAAGCTTGAAGTGTCCGGCCTTAAAAACAAGGTTAAAAAGGCTTACCTGCTGGCTGATAAGAAGCGAGCAAAACTGCCCGTGATGGGTACAAGCGGGGAAAAGATTGTTGTTACGGTGCCGTCCAAGGCGACGGATCCGGTTAATACGGTTGTCGTGCTGGAAATTAAAAATAAATAATCAATAAATGGAAATCAATAGATAAGGAGTGAGTTATGAACCTTAAACCTCTGGATGATAGAATTGTAATCAAGCAGTCAGAAGCTGAAGAGAAAACCGCCGGCGGGATAATTCTGCCGGATACGGCCAAGGAAAAACCGCAGATCGGCAAGGTTGTTGCTATCGGCCCGGGCAAACTGCTCGACGACGGCAAGCGAGGCAAAATGTCCGTGAAGAAAAACGACGAAGTAATCTACGGAAAATACATGGGCAGCGATATCGAGATCGACAGGGAAAAATATGTCATTATCAGAGAAAGTGACGTTCTCGGAATTGTCGAAAAATAAAAGATTCGTTTAGAATCGGATGCACAAAGGACAGGGCAAAAGGAAAATAGCCAATAATTGAAAAGAGGAAATAAAAATGGCAAAACAATTAATGTTTAACGATGCGGCACGAGCACAGCTCAAAGACGGCGTGTCGCAATTAGCACAAGCAGTTAAGGTTACGCTCGGACCGACCGGCAAGAATGTTATCCTCCAGAAAAGCTGGGGCTCCCCGAAGGTGACAAAGGACGGCGTTTCCGTCAGTAAGGAAATCGAGCTGCCCGAGCCGTTCAAGAACATGGGCGCAAAGATGGTCAATGAGGTCGCCAGCAAGACTTCCGATGTCGTCGGTGACGGTACGACAACGTCAACCGTTCTGGCAGAAGCAATCTACGCAGGCGGCTTGAGGCACGTTACGGCCGGCGCAAACCCGATGGCCATTCAGCGCGGAATCAGCAAGGCGGCGGAAGCAGCGTCAAATTACATCAAGTCGGCCAGCGTTCCCGTAAAAGGACACGACGACATTGCAAAAGTGGCGACAATCAGTGCGAACAACGACTCCGAAGTCGGTGAAAAGCTCGCTGACGCCATGGACGCGGTCGGCAGGGAAGGCGTTATCGAGGTCGAAGAGGGCAAAGGCATGGAAACCGAGCTGCACGTCGTCGAAGGTATGCAGTTCGAGAAGGGTTATATATCCCCGTACTTTATGACCAATCCCGAAACGCTCGAAACTGTTCTCGAAGATGTCTATATTCTGCTGCAGGAAAAGAAAATATCGAACGTTCGCGAGATTATCCCGCTGCTTGAAAAAGTGGCCCAGGTAGGCAAGCCGCTATTGATTATCGCCGAAGACGTCGAGGGCGAGGCATTGGCGGCGCTGGTTATTAACCGTCTGCAGGGCATATTAAGAGTATGTGCGGTCAAGGCTCCTGGCTTTGGCGACCGCAGGAAAGCGATGCTGGCTGATATCGGCATCACGACCGGCGGACAGGTCATCACCGAAGATTTGGGCATCAAGCTCGAAAAAGTCGAACTGTCGCAGTTGGGCCAGGCGAAGAAAATCGTCGTGGACAAGGAAAGAACTACGATCATCGAAGGGGCCGGCAAGAAAAAAGACGTTACCGCCCGCTGCGATCAAATCCGAAATCAAATCGAAAAGACAACCAGTGACTACGACCGCGAAAAATTGCAGGAAAGACTGGCCAAACTTACAGGCGGCGTTGCCGTTATCAAAGCCGGCGCTGCAACCGAAGCGGAAATGAAGGAACGCAAGGACCTGCTGGACGATGCGCTGCACGCCACGAGAGCCGCGGCCGAGCAGGGAGTTGTCGCAGGCGGCGGCGTCGTTTTCCTGCGTGCGATTCCCGATGTGGAAAAAGCCAAAGCCAAAGCAAGAGGCGATGAAAAAATCGGCTTTGACATTGTTATAGAAGCTCTTAAATCGCCCACAATGCAAATCGTTGAAAACTGCGGTGAGAAGGGCGATGTGATTGTAGCTCAACTTCTGGGAAAA
This sequence comes from uncultured Pirellulales bacterium, assembly GCA_964439135.1. Taxonomy (GTDB): domain Bacteria; phylum Planctomycetota; class Phycisphaerae; order Sedimentisphaerales; family Anaerobacaceae; genus JAFGPJ01. The sequence continues at coordinate 28,894 of CAYTNN010000021.1, read as the reverse complement.
GGCCCGAAAATCGGCTATGATGCCAATACAGGCCAGTTCGTCGACATGTTCAAAGCCGGTATTATCGACCCGGCAAAAGTCGCTCGAACCGCACTGGAAATGGCCGCCTCGGTAGCAGGACTGATGCTGACGACCAATGTGTTGGTTACAGAGTTGAAAGACAAGGACGAAGAGCCGATAGCCGGATCGGTAAGATAAGAAGTCTGAGTGCCTAAAGTTTAAAGTGACTAAAATGCCTAAAGTTGAGAGCGGTAGCGGTAAGCTGCAATTCACTTTAGTCACTTTAGCTCACTTTAGTCACTTTAGTCACTTTCAAAGATTATGGCCAAACGGGATTACTATGAAGTTTTGGGCGTGGGCAAGACGGCTTCCGCCGATGATATCAAGCGCTCATACCGGCGTATGGCTATGAAGTATCATCCGGACAAGAATCCGAATGATAAAGAAGCCGAAGCCAAATTCAAAGAGTGCGCCGAGGCCTACGAAGTCTTGAGCGACGCCACCAAGCGCCAGCGCTACGACCAGTTCGGACACGAAGGTCTTCGCGGTTCCGGTATGCATGACTTCTCCCGGATGAACGTCGAAGATATCTTCAGCATGTTCGGCTTCGATGATTTCTTCGGCGGCATCTTTGGAGGCGGCAGGGGCAGACGCTCAAGCCGCCGGGCAGGGCCGGCGCGCGGGTACGACCTGGAAACCGCAGTCGAGTTAACACTGAGCGACATCGCAAAAGGGGCCGAGAAAACCATTGAATTCACACGGAAGGATTTGTGCGATGAATGCAACGGCTCCGGCTGCGCACAGGGCAGCAAGCCCGGCAAATGTCCGGTCTGCAAAGGGTCCGGCCAGGTCGCAAGGGGCGGCGGCTTCTTCCAGATGGTCTCGACCTGCGGACAATGCGGCGGCAGTGGGCGGATTATCACCAATCCCTGCAAGAAATGCAAAGGCACCGGCAGGGTGCCGAAGAAGAGGACCGTCAATATCAAAATCCCGGCCGGCGTTCACGAAGGGCAGGGTATTCGAGTTGTAAGTGAAGGTGAGCCCGGCCGAAGCGGAGGACCGAGAGGCGATTTGTATTGCTATGTCAGGATCAAACCGCACGACTTCCTCCACCGCGACGGCAATGACCTGATCGCCGTGGTCCCCATCAGCTTTACGCAGGCCGCCCTGGGAACAACAATTAATGTGCCGAGCATCAACGGGGCCAAGGGTTTGAAAATTCCGCCCGGGACCCAGTACGGCAGCATCTTCAGGATAAAGGGCCAGGGCCTGCCGGACATTCGAACGCATCGAACAGGCGACCAGCTCGTCCAGATTACGGTCGAAACACCAGCGAGACTTAATAAGCAGCAACAGGATCTGCTGAGAGAATTCGCTAAAACCGAGAATAAACGTATTTCTCCAAAATCCGTAGGCTTCTTCGAGAGGCTGAAAATACACTTTGGTAATCACTGATGAAGTATAGAAGAAAAGAAAAATCAAAAGCCGAAGATTTGCAAGGTGCGGATCAACAGGAGCGTAAGACGCAGGAAAACAAATTGGAAGAGCGGCACGATACAATAGAATCTCTTCAGAAAGAGAAGGATGAGCTTTTTGCACAGCTCCAGCGGGTCAGCGCCGACTATGCGAATTTCCAAAAGCGTGTGCCCAAACAAATCAGCGATACGATCGGCTATGAAAAGGAAAGAATCATCAAGACACTGCTGCCGGCCCTGGATAACTTTGAGCATACGCTGCAAAATGCACACTCGGCGGAGAATTTTGACGTGCTCGTCAAGGGCATTCGGATTATTTACGACCAACTGCTCGATATCCTGAAATCTCATAATGTCGAGCAGATAGAGGCATT
>CAYTNN010000021.1:22570-26945 GCA_964439135.1 uncultured Pirellulales bacterium | reverse complement strand
TATGCCGACTTACGAGTATGTATGTAATAATTGTCAACATGAGTTCGAGCAATTCCAGAGCATGAAAGCCAGGCCCATTCGTAAATGCCCGGAGTGCGGCAAGCTCAGTCTCCAGCGGCTAATCGGCGCCGGCGCCGGCATAATTTTCAAAGGCTCCGGGTTCTATCAAACCGACTACAGAAGCGAAGGCTACAAAAAATCCGCCGAGAGCGAGAAAAAGAGCAGCACAGAAAAAGATACCAAAAAAAAAGAAACCGAAACCAAAGCAAAAGATTCAAAACCAACCGAAAAACCCAAAACCGCCACAAAAGACAAAAAGAAGACCGCGTAACACATTTCAAAAGTAGTGCTTATGCTGATTGTCGTATTTTTTCTCTAAAAAAGATAAGAGAATAATCGAAAAAAATAAACGCCTAACACGTTCCTTTTCTCCGAAGAACGTTTAAGGTAACGATGTTTCATGGCGTGACTGAGCCGAGGGAGCAATCCAGTCATAGGTTGGCAGAGTACTCCCGTTCTTTAGCCGGAGGCCGGAGGTGTGCATCGTCGATTTACCGTTATGGCCGTTCGGTCGCGTCGCAATTGCTGTAATACCGAGACTTTCAATCGAGACAATCTCCCCAACATCGGACCGGCCATCGGAATTGCGATCGAACCAGACTGAAATCCCATCAAATTCAACATCAGTTAAAAAACCGTCACGGTTGTCGTCCAGCACATCCATGGCACGATAGCCGTTCGGGAAGAACAGCCACCACGTTACCGAGCCGAAAAGCTCCCGACCCGAAGTAATCCTGCCATCGCCGTCACTATCCCAAACAAGGAAAGCGGTCGTGGGTCTTACCCAGGGTCGTTTCTCGACGAGGCCGTCACCATCCATGTCAAACGGTACAATCAGGTCGGAGGCCAGCAGCTCAGATAGAGAGATATTATCCTGTAGGCTAAAAATAATCGGTGTAATCGCATTGGGTTGCAAAGTCTCAAGTATTTCCAGATTTTTTTCGATGCCGGTAATTTTCTCCTGTATTTCTGTGGGGATATTATCCTCAGCACTCCATAGTCGAATAAAAGCACTGCCGGCTTCGTAACTTATTATGCTCCTCAGGCCCGGGATGGGCAGGTATTCGAGTTCCAGGTCCTCTTGGATTGAGAGATCATAAGCTAAAAAGTAGGTCTCTTTCACAGCGTTCAGAACAATAGCCTTGATTGCCAGTGGCATAAGAGCCGGGCTTGTCTCCTGGAAAAAATCGAAGTATTGTTCGCCTAAGCTCGCCTGCCCCAGATAATACAATGCGTTGTTGGGATCAAGCGCGATAGCCTTATAGAAATTCAATTGTGCCGCACCGGCATGCTCAATAAGTTGTTCGTTTGTCGGCATTTCCGGTTGCCAGTTCTCGCTCTCGATTTTATTCTCAATAGACCTGACACGAATCCAGAACTCACCCCGATCTTCTTCAGGAATGTCACTTGTCGATTCGTATCCAAACTCCTCTAAGGCAATCTTTTTTGCTTCTTGTTGTCTGGCATAATACAGATAATTGCCTGACCTCCAGAATGATGTAATCCCTGGCGGAATATCATCATTATACGCCGCGACGAAAAAGGACTTATAAACAAAGGCCATGTAATGAATCCTCCCGAGGGTATAGTATCCACTCGCATCGTTCGGATCTTGCTGGATGTAGGCAGTTGCGTTTTCAATTAGCCTTTCAACCGGAATGTATTGGAGCCTTGCAAACATCCCGTTCGTAATGTTCACCCAAACTCCTATTACCAGCAATAATATAGCCGAATATCTAATCGCTCTCATAATATTTCCTACCTGAAAAATCCGATGCCACATCCACGCTCGTGCAGCATGATAAATCATTTCATATATAATTCACGAACAATCGGAACGCAGATGTAATCTCGACAGAAGTATATAATATTATAAGGTCATCACTGTGGCAAGTCAAGGGATTTTAGTAATGCACTGCTACTTAATCAATCTTGCGATTTGTCTGAATTTGGGATGTTTGGCGGTTTTGAGCAGCTCGAAGAGCGCCATCTCGGTGCAAGTGATATTTGCTCCTTCGACGGCCAGGCGATTTAGTGCGAGCTGTTTATTTTCCTGAGTTCTTGAAGAAACTGCGTCCGCTATGACATTGACGTTGAAACTCTGCCGGAGCAAATCAGCCGCTGTTTGATAGATACAAACATGCGTTTCGATGCCGCAAAGCAGGATCTGTTTTCGTGCCAAATCTTTCAGCCCGGTGTTGAACTGCTCGGCGCCGCAGCAACTGAAAGCGGACTTGTTGATCGGCTCATTGTCGGCAAGGAACTGAGCTATCTCAGGAACCGTCTGCCCCAGGGCATCGGGACATTGCTGGCACCATAGAATTGGAATCTCAAGGATTTTAGCGGCCCGGACGAGGATTTGAATGTTCTTAAACAACGCTTCCCTGCCGTGCATCAACTGCGCCAGCTTGCCCTGAACGTCAACGACCGCCAGACAGCACTGTTGTATATCAAGCATCCCTACCAATCTAATATTATCGTCAGACGAACTTTTTGCTTCTCTTGTACCTGATCCGCCAGCTTTTTAACTGTCTTTTGGTTACTGGTCAGGACCGGCTTAAACATCCGCCATTGCTGAGTCAGGCTCGAGTCTCCGGCTTCGATGGCGACTCGAATTTCCTTATCCGGCAAATTCTCGGCTATATTGTTCAAGACGGCGAAATCCCTTGCCAGCTCAATGCGTCGTTCGGAACTTTCCTGGCCGGCGATCTCCGCTATTTGCTTGGTCGTCACAGCGTCAACAACTGCCTGGGTACCGAAGCTTTCGGTATTAACGAATAACGTTGCAGAATCCAGCTCGGTCCATATATTATCGAGATCGTCTAAAAGCGAATGTAAGCCTTCCCTGGTGCAATCGAGCGAATAAATGCGTCGAGACTGCCGGCGTTCGGGATTGACCGAAGCGGACAGGCCGTTATCGTCAATCGCACTTTTAATGAAAGCATCGACGGCATTCAGTGCGCTTGTCTTTAGTTCAAGTCTGCCGCTGAATCCCGATGCAGCAACTATGCGGGCAGCGGGTTTTTCCGGAGCAGTCTTGGGAGCAACAAACCTGTGAATAACTACCGACAAGACGGCCGCCAGCGTGATCATGGCAGCGGCGGCTAAAACTTTGCGAAGAAGCAGATATTTCTTTCCGGCTTGTTCTTTATAAGCCGGTTGCTCCTCGCCCGGCAGTGACCTGCCGGCCAGCGAAGCTTTGACGCCCTCCAAAACACTGGCCGGTGCCTCGGCATAAGGCATGGAACCGACCAATATCTGGCATTTTTTGAGTTGTTGCAGGCGTTGTGCTATTTTCGCATCTTGATCGATGAGGCGTTCGACTTCAGCCTGCCGCTCGGCCGTTAGCTCATCATCAATGTAACTATTCAGCAATTCGTCAATACGCTCATTATAAGCGTTTGTATCCATATCCGGATTTTCTTTCATCGCAAAATGGCCTCCAAAATATCCCTCATCTTGCTTCTGGCTCGACTCAATCTACTCCTTACGGTTCCCAGTTCGATGTCCAGAACTTCTGCAATTCGGGCATAACTCATCCCTTCAATGTCCCGTAAAACAATTACGGCTCTATGTGTTTCGTCCAATCCCATCAGGGTTCTGGCCGCTATTCTGTACAGCTCCTTGTTCTGTGCATCGGTCGCAGGATCCGGCGAACTGTCATCGCTAAGAAAATCTTTCAGTACCTGTTTAACCTGGTCATCGTCCTGCTGCTCGGCATCGAGCGATCTAAACGCCAGCCTCGAATTCCTTTGGCAGTAATTCAAAGTCAGGTTGACGGCTATTCTGAATGTCCACGTATAAAAGCCGCTTCTGCCTTCGAACTTATTCAGATTCTCTATTACTTTGACAAACGTTTCCTGCGTTAGTTCCGCAGCATCGTCGGGATCTGCGCATATTTTCAGGATAACGTTGTAGATGCGATTCTGATACTTGAGCACAAGCCGCTCCATAGCTGTAGAATCGCCATTTCGGTACTGCTCAATCAGTACGGCATCGTTAATACTAACACGCATATTAGAAACCTGCCGGCTGCGGATATCCGGATTTACCGCTTCCGTCACAGTTTTTCTCCTCTATTAGACCAATATAAACACAAAAAGTTCCTATAGAAAGCACAGCAATAATGAAGCTATACCCCGGCACATAATCGCAGATTTGCTCTTTTCGGTCAATCTAATTCCGAGCGGAGGTGAATTTCATGGTGAGTCAGGCAGAGCTTAGCCGGGCTCCGGCATAAAAATATAGAATGCAAAAGGGGCCTATGCCAATCGATTCGGCATAGGCCCCGATGTTATTCAAGTCCTGATGAAAC
>CAYTNN010000021.1:0-22560 GCA_964439135.1 uncultured Pirellulales bacterium | reverse complement strand
ATCCGGCTTGAGCGTGAGGCTGATTAAATTCCCGCTTTGACGGGAGTTTCATCAGCCTCACGCTCAAGCCGGATGTCGTCGATGAACATCTTGCCCGAATCGCCTGGGATCGTCGTATTGCCTCTGGTGCCCAGGCCGACTGCAATCCTATCAACATTTGTTAGATTGATGCCCTGATCAAGCAGGTCCTGCAGCGGAATCACCCATTTGGTCCAAACGTCGATCTGTGCCGCGTTGGGATTATCGTGGACCACCACTGCCGGCTGGCCGGCGTTGTTGGATACGGCCACGTATAACGGCTCAGCATCATTGCTGGCGATGCCGATATCCTGATTCGTCCATTGTCCACTGACCGAACCGGTAGTTGTGACATTAGAGAGCACAGCCTCGCATGTTAGAGCAGCATCGTGTGATGTTACCGCTATACCAATATAAACGTTTGCGCTCATCTGGATATTCGCGGGTATTCCCAGCGTCTGCCATGTAGTGCCGTTAGTGGAATGGGATGCTGTGAAACTGCCGGATATAGAACGCTCTATCTTCACCCAGTATGGAGCTGTAATACCTGTCTGCTGTCCTGCCGCACCTGCATTGTCAGCGTCGGTAGTGAGACGATACTCGTATACAACGCCCTGAGCGGGTGTGACAAACGTCATCGCATGTGTGGACCCGGGATCAAGCGTTTCGCGAATCATAACACCGGCCTTGGCCCAGTCGTTTGTGTTATTAATGCTCTCGACCTTTGCGACAATCGAGCCGGCGCCGGTGAGCATCCTGTAAGCAAAATGGAACTCATCGGATGGGCCTGTGATATCTGTGCCGGAGCCGGTCATCGTGTAGGTACCTGCCGGGCCCTCTACGAAACTGCCGACGGATCCCGGCAAGCCTCTGAACCACAGCGTTAAATTCGCAACGTCGTCCTCGGTCCAGTCACGCGGGGCAGTTAACGTCAACTCTGCTTCCGAATACTTAGAGTAACCCTGCTTATTGTTGTCATAAGCCAGCGGCATCGATTGATTGTCGCCATGAACGATGGTTTCCTCGGTAAATGAAAGCGTGGTTTCATCGCCGACAGCCGCACCTGTGCCGTTACCGGCAAAGTAAGGTTCTACACCAATTGTGCCATAGCCAAGCCCGTCATGCCAGGCGTACCATATCTGGTTTTCGCCGGCATTATATCTTTCGAAATTGTCTATAATCAGGAAGCCGGCTGTGGTAAAGCTCCAGACGTTACCCACCCACGGACTGTCCGGATTACCGGTATTGATCTCGTCGACTCGCCAGTAATATGTTGCTTCCCATTCCAGTTTGCCGGGATCATAGTACTCGTCCCCCAGCGCCTTGGTGCCCTTATACTCAGGGGAAGCCTTGGTGGCATTTCTTACGGCCTCTTCATCAGTGCCGAAGTAGACCTCATGTGAAGCGGCGTTGTCTCCCGGGCCCCAGCTAAGGTCAGTTGTCTGCAAGACATCGACTGACCCGCTGCGCGGATTAGAACTGCTTGCCTTGACAGGCAGTGCGAGTGCCGCCTGCGGAATGAGCTGCTTTGGAGTCCGGGGACTCGACCAGCGCAGCTCTGCCGATGCAACACCAGTATTCTCATAATACTCCATTATCAGGCTGTATGTAGTCCCGGCGATAAGGTCGATCGTTCCTTTGTTTTCGGTGGCCGAGCGATCAACCCATTTGTCAACAAGCAGTTGACCATCCACAAATAAACGCACGCCTTCGTCGGTTCTGGGATAGAAGGTGTAAGTTTCGGTGAATGCCGCTTCTACTTCACCAGTCCATCGGACCGAGAAGGTGTCGTCACCGACCGCCGGATCCGGCCCACCGGGATCGCCCCAGATAAAGTTGATCTGAGGATCGGTGCGGGTCAGTGCGAGATTTTCGAAATTCATCCCTTTGTAGTAATCCGCCCGAACACCGCCTCCGGTGCCTGCGACCGAGAAGCTCCATACGTTGCCTTTATGCGTTTCAAAGCCGTCAAATTCGTCGATTCGCCAGTAATAAGTCTTGTCCGGCTCGAGAGTTCCGGGATTGAAGGATGGCGTGCCCGCGGAGCCTTTAGCAGTACCGCCCGTACCGGCATCGACATCGTCAAAATTATCGCCGAAGTAAACATTATGCAGTTTCGTATCGAAGCCGGCAGCCCAGCCAAGTTTCACATCCGGAGCTAAAAATTTGGCCCCATCAGCCGGGTTTGGATTATAGGCCGTCTTGGACGGAACCGTGAAGCTCCAGACCTCGCCTACCCACGGACTGTCCGGATTAAGTTCATCAACTTCATCTATGCGCCAGTAATATGTCGCTCCATATACAAGCCCGTCCGGATAGGGATACCCGGGAAAACCAGCGACAAAAAACAACAGGCCCTGATTGCCCTGGAAAGTGTCTCCGGTTCCCGCCAGGACATCGTCATAATTGTCGCCAAAGTACACATCGTGCGAAGCGGCTAACGTTCCCGTTTCCCAGGAAAGGCTTACCCATGTATCCGCATGCATGGCACCATCAGCCGGAACGGGACTATAGGCAGTTGGAAATTCACCTACCATAATATCCTGAATTTCCTCCACAGACAGCGCATGGTTGAAGATTCGCACTTCATCTATGCTGCCGACAAAGCTTTCGGTATTGTTGGAACTAACGCAACCAATCGTCACGGGGGTGTCATCCGCGGTATCTATAAAATTAATATTCCCGGTTGAGACTTCCTCGCCATTGATATACTGCGCTACGGCGCCGTCGTTCCAGGTCACTGCCACATGAATCCACTGATTCGCATAGGGGGCTATGAGCCCATTGCCCCACCCCAAACCGCCACCGCCACCGCCATTGGCGCTATCGGCTCGAAACAAGAAATCGCCAGTTGGATTTGTCTGCCAGAACCACTTGACACCAGTGCCGGGATCCCAGCCAAGACGTTTGCCGATGATGCCCTGCTGTTCGATACTATGACCCTCACCTTCCCATAATATCCAGGCGGCCAGCGTCATGGCATTGTTCTCGGCCGTGGGATCGAGGGGGCCGATCAGGACTCTTTCGCCGGCTGTATCGAAACCCACGCCCGAGCCCTTGTAGCCGGGCACCCACTCTACGTTACCGTTAAACGTTCCATTATTACCGTTTCCTGAGATGTCGGAGGCCACGGTTCCCTGGCCTTCATCGAATGGCCAATAACCAATCAATTCCGCCAGAACTGCATCTGTGCAGATGCCCAAGACCAATAACATGGCAACAAACCATTTCATTTTTCGAAACATAATAAACCTCCTTCAATAAAAAAAAATACATAAATAACGACCTATAATATGTTTATACTGAGAACATTACAGCTATGTTTGTTAAGAACAATCTCCGGTGAATTGACATCAACTGCTTCCTCCAAAAGCTCAATACTAATTTTCTTTCAAGTACGAAACTTTCAGCAAGAATAGCTTAGGCTTCTTGCATCTGGCGAGCCGGCTCCTTGCAGACTCTATAAATTTCTTATACCATAAAAGCTTCTCTTTTGTCAAATAAAAAATAGCAGTGAAAACGGAAACACGGTGAGCCAGGCATATCTCAGCCGGACTACGGCATAAAAATATGGTATGCAAAAGGGGCCTATGGCAATCGATTCAGTCGACAGGAAGAACTATATCATCGATCCACGCTGGTATCCTCTGTTGTTTGGACGCCGAGCGGTTTGACTTTGACGGCAATATCCCTGGTGAACTGAGGAAGTGCAATCACCAGCTCGCCGTTCTCAGCCTGACAGTGATTACGCCTGAATAGTCCACGGATTCCGCGGGTCTCGTAGATGTCTGCGACGTAGTCTCCGTCGCCCAGGCCCTTCAGAATAAAGTCAACGTTCGTAAAAACGCCATGGTCAGTGCGTCCCCTCTGGCTTCCGACGTCATAAATCCAAATATAGGCATGGTTGTCCCCCGAAAGCCCGATGAACTGGAGATAGCCGATATTAGTGTCCGCAGTCTCTTGAAATTCATAACTCGATATCCAGAACCAATCCTGTCCCGTGTTCTCTATCTTGACAACCTGTTGCCCACTCGGCAGCGGGACCTCGATTACGAAATTGGCCAGGCCTTCCGGGTAAGACTCGGAAAAAACCTGTTGCCCGTTGAGCAAAACGCGAAGGCTGTTTCGTACCCAGTCTGAGACCTCGTTGACGTGTATTTTGAGCACGGCGCTGTTATCAAATTCAATAGCGAAGCTCGGGTCGGAGCGAAAATCGGATTTCGATGAACCGTGCAGCCACTGCGAAAGGTTCTCCATACCTTCGATTATTCCATCGCTCCGGACAGTCAAAGCAGTCTGAGTCGATACATCCCAGAATCCCGATAAACCGGGAACTACACTTGCGTATAGCGGTGCTCCGGGAATGTCTATGTCGGCTGCAGAGAGGTTGTGAGCCGCCAGGTCTTCACCCTCTGCGTAAGCCGACAGAGCGATAAACTCTTTATATAGATTATGGCTGTGAATATAATCCCACCACCAGAAGTGCCCGCCGGACTTGAGGTGAAATGCACTCCAGATGCCATTGTGCAGAACCAAAGCCGCTTCGGCTATGTTGTTATCGTCGAAACTACCGAATTCGCCCATTATAACCGGCTTTTCATGCCGGGACAGCAGAGCAACGGCTTGCTTTAAGAAACCTATCGTTCCGAGTCCATAGTAGTGAACCTGCACAAGAGCTATATTCGGCAGACTCCAGATCGCCTCAAACCCGGACGTGTCATCGCTGGTTGTAATCAGGTGCTGAAAAGGATCCACTGACAGCAGGTGATTAGCCATGTCTTCGTGCCAATTCACAACGTCTGTTTGATTGCCGTTTTTCCAGGCGTCGGTATACTGGACTTCATTCCATAATTCCCACGCCAGAATAGCGTCTGAATAGCCCCAGCGTGCCGCAATGTAACGATATTTGTATTTGGTAAGCCGGATGGCTTTGGTGTCTGTGAAGAAATCCTCCGGGTTTCTGAGAAAGCTCCCATCGGAATCTGCATTGTCAATATTGTAGGGATTCGTGCTCCAATTGGAATTAACCGTAGTGCTGAACTGCCCGTGATGCTGAAAGACAAGTTGGATAGCGATGCCGTTTTGTTCGGCCAACTCTACCATCCGGTCGATTTTGCCGCCCATCTGCAGGCTGAGCCGTCCCACGCCTTCCCAGTAATCGGGCCATTCTTTACTCGACCATTCCAGCGTGTGGCCTTCGTAAAAATGGGTCATCCAGATGCGGGTCCAGTTCTCCCCCGCGGCGTGCATAGAGGCAAAATACTGCTCCCACCAGGCAATGGCCTGGGCCCCGTAAACGTCATGGTCCCAGGCTACATTATGCCCGATTGGCAAATAGGCAGAGCCGTCATCGTAGCGCAGGCAGTATGGATCGAGCTGGTCTACTCGAATGATACCTTTTCGCTGCCCTGGGATGCAGTTGAAACTTGCTTGTGGATCGACGGAAGTCGTCCCATTTTTGTCATTTATAGTAATCTGTGAGACTGCATACTTACCCAGTTGGGATGGCGCAAAACGCACTTTCCAGCACGGATTGTGCCCATTGACATATTTCCCATCGATGATGTCGTAGTCCATGTAGAAAAATGCATACGCAACACTTGTGCTCGTATCGGGAGCGGTGATAGTAACTGAGATATCCACAATATCAGGGTCGAAAGGGTTGTCATAAGCCTCCGAGAGCGTGAAAGTCAGTTCGAACTTCTCATATCTGCCCACCGTGTCCGTATTCTGTGAAAGTGACGTTATCTCGGTTTGGCCTGCGGCGGTGGCAGGGAGAATACAAACCGTCCCAATTACCAGGCAAAACAAACACCTAAACATACCTATCCTCCTGATTATGTAAGAGTCTTATGTGTCTCGGAGCCGGGCATACAAGTTCCCTGAGCCGAAAATAAGGATATTCAATTACTCAAACTGACCGATTTTGAGCCGAATAATATGGTAAGTTGTTTAATAACAACAACATAACACGACTTGTCATTCCCGCGAAAGCGGGAATCCACTACATCCGTTACATTCCTGGATCCCTGCTTTCACAGGGATGACAGCGCGAATCGGTCAGTTTGAGTCAATTATAGTTTATTATAACAAGAATCGCCCGGCTATTCAAGCCACGAACAGGGCCGGTTAAAGTTGAGTTTCATTTCCTGCTGTTACTTTACATTATCGAAGGAGTAAATATTCCGCTAAGCCATCTTGAAAATGGGCAAAAACAAAAGGGGCCTATGCCAATCGATTCGGCATAGGCCCCGATGTTATTCAAGTTCCGATGAAACTCCCGTCAAAGCGGGAATTTAATCAGCCTCATATCAATCTGCTTATTACGGTTGGGCATAGTCGCCTTCGTAGAATCTTACTAAATCCATCCAGAATTCACCGGCTGCAAAACCTATGTGGAATGTAGTACTCCCCGGACTTATGTTCGTGTTAAAAACAGGAGTTGTTACGCTGTATTCCATCCACTGGTCGGTCATGGTGAAGACCTGCTCACCATAACCCTCCCACGGATCTGCCGCGTGTTCCGGCTTGAAATTAACATCCAGCGTGCCTTCTTTGCACTTGAAATAGGCCGAAAGAGTGTAACTCTTGCCCGCTTCAAAAACAAATCCCGGCTGGCTTATATAAACGTCCCAGAAATTTGCACCTGTAGTGGGAACCACAACATGCAGACAAGATCTGTAATCGACCGGATCATCTTCGACAACTTCCGCAGTAGCGCCGCCACCGGTATTGTCGACTATAAACCACGGGTCAGGGACACCATCCTCAAAGCTGCCGTTAGTCAGCAGATTGACGGCTGGTGCAGCCTCGCGTTCGAGCCGGATGTCGTCGAAGAACATCTTGCCGGAACCGCCTGGAATCGTCGTATTGCCTCTGGTGCCCAGGCCGATAGCAATTCTGTCAACATTTGTCAGGTTGATGCCCTGATCTGCCAGATCCTGCAGCGGAATTACCCATTTGCTCCAGGCGTTGAGTTGGGACGCGTTGGGATTATCGTTGACGACCACTGCCGGCTGGCCTGTGCTGTTGGACACGGCTACATATAACGGCTCAGCAGCATTGCTGGCGATGCCGATGTCCTGGTTCGTCCATTGCCCACTGACCGAACCGGTAGTTGTGACGTTGGAGAGCACAGCTTCGCACGTTAGAGCGGTGTCATGTGATGTTAACGCCAGACCGATATAAACGTTCGAGCTCATCTGGATGTTCTGCGACATTCCCAGCGTCTGCCATGAAGTGCCATTAGTGGAATGGGACATGGTGAAGCTGCCGGATATGGTGCGCTCTAACTTCACCCAGTGCGGAGCGACTTCAGCGAGTGTCGCCGAGTTATCGCTTGTGCTTGTTCCGCCCGTACTGGGACGACGCTGGAAGGAAACACCCTGAGTAGGCGTCACAGCAGCAAACGCATGTGCTGACTCGGGATCAAGCGTCTCGCGAATCATCACGCCGGCCTTGGCCCAGTCGTTTGTGTTATCCAGACTCACGACCTTTGCAATGATCGAGCCGGCGCCGGTGAGTACCTTATAAGCAAAGTGGAACTCATCAGCTTCCACGCCGTCAACCACCCAGATGTCGGCACCGGCGGCGGTCATCGTAAATGTGCCTGCCGGTCCCTCTACGAAGCTGCCGACAGATCCCGGGAAGCCCTGGAACCACAGCGAAAGCTGACTGACACCGCCTTCGGTCCAGTCACGCGGGGTCGTCAGCGTAAACTCTGTCTCTGAATACTTTGAGTAACCCTGCTTATTGTTGTCAAAGGTCATCGGCATCGACTGACTGCCGCCATGAACGATGGTTTCCTCGGTAAATGAAGGCGTCGTTTCGTCGCCGACAGCCGCACCTGTGCCGTTACCGGCGAAGTAGGGTTCTACACCCATTGTGCCATAGCCAAGCCCATCATGCCATTTATACCATATCTGGTTTTCGCCGGCATTATAGCTTTCGAAATTGTCAATGATAAGGAAGCCGGCTGTGGTAAAGCTCCAGACATTGCCCACCCACGGACTGTCCGGATTACCGGTATTGATCTCATCAACTCGCCAGTAATATGTGGCTTCCCATTCCAGTTTGCCGGGATCGTAGTTCTCGTCACCCAGTGCCTTGGTGCCTTTGTACTCCGGAGAAGTCTTGGTGGCGTTTCTTACGGCCTCTTCATCAGTGCCGAAGTAAACCTCGTGCGAAGCGGCTTCATCTCCCGGACCCCAGCTAAGGTCAGTTGTCTGCTTTACATCGACTGCCCCGCCGCGCGGAGTAGGACTGCTTGCCTTGACAGGAAGTGCCAGTGCCGCTTGTGGAATTAGCTGCTTTGGAGTCCGGGGACTCGCCCAGCGCAGCTCTGCGACCGCACCGCCAGTAGCCTCATAATACTCCATTACCAGGCTGTATGTATTGCCGGCGATCAGGTCGATTGTTCCCCTGTTTTCGGTGGCCGAGCGGTCAACCCAGTTGTCAACAAGCAGTTGACCATCCACAAATAAACGCACGCCGTCATCGGTTCTGGGATAGAAAGTATAGGTTTCGGTGAATGCCGCTTCTACTTCACCAGTCCACCGGACTGAGAAGTTGTCGTCGCCGACCGACGGATCGGGTCCGCCCGGATCGCCCCAGTCAAAGTCGATCTGAGGATCTGTCTGGGTCAGGACAAGATTTTCAAAATTCGTTCCTTTGTAATAATCCGCCCTCACACCGCCTCCGGCGCCTGCAGTGGTGAAGGTCCATACATCACCCTTATATGTCTCAAATCCGTCAAATTCGTCGATTCTCCAGTAATAAGTCTTGTCGGGATCGAGAGTTCCAAGAGTGAAGGATGGTACGCCCGCGGGACCTTTGGCGGTACCGCCCGTACCGGCATCGACATCGTCAATATTGTCGCCGAAGTAAACATTATGCAGTTTCGTATCGAAACCGGCAGACCAGCCGAGTTTCACATCCGGAGCTAAAAACTTGGCGCCGTCAGCCGGGACTGGATTATAGGCTTTTTTAGGCGGAACCAGGAAGCTCCAGACATCGCCTACCCACGGACTTTCCGGATTAAGCTCATTAACCTCATCTATCCGCCAGTAATATGTCGTGCCATATACAAGGCCGTCCGGATAGGGATACCCGGGAAAACCGGCGACAAAAAACGCCAGCGCCAGGCCCTGATTGCCCTGGAAGGTGTCTCCGGTTCCCGCCAGTACATCGTCATAATTGTCGCCAAAGTACACATCGTGCGAGGTTGCTGCTTTGCCCGAATCCCACGAAAGGCTGGCCCATGTTTCGGGATGTGTAGCGCCATTCTCAGGAATTGGATTGCGAGCTCTAAAACTGCTGAAAGAAGGTTCGACATAGTCACCTTCGTACCATCTTACGGCATCTATCCAGAAATCACCCGCTGCAAACTGTATGTGGAATGTGATGCTCCCCGGATCCACGTTCTCAGTCATAACAGGAGTTGTTACACTAAATTCCTGCCATTCTTCAGTCATGGTCATGGTCGTGTCACCATATCCCGCCCATGGATCAAAAGCCTGTTCCGGCTTGAAATGGATCTGCAGGTCACCTGCCTTACTCTTGACAAAGGCCGAAAGAGTGTAGTATTTGCCCGCTTCAAAAACGTGATTTGAGTTTTGCAGGCCGGCATCCCAGGAATTTACACCTGCTTCGGGAACCACGATGTGCAGGCAGTAGTCTCCCTCAATCGGATCTTCGGGAATCGTCGCATCCACTAAATTTTGAACAACTTCTGAGGTAACGGGGCCATAAGTGCTCCACGGCGACATGACACCGCTCTCGAAGCCGCCGTTATCCAGCAGATTTTCGACTTGTGCGTGGCTTGAGCTGATTCCTATGAATCCAATCAATAAAACTACTGCTAACCAAACTACTCGATTTCTCATAATACTTTCTCCTTATCATTAGTCGCTCTGCGACCTAACATGATTGACTTCTACTATTGGCCATACTGCCAGTTATTTCGGCCAATTCCATAACACAAATAAATCAAGTAACCCCTTTTCTGCACATAAAAATCCTCCATCGAAAAAGATTATACGAAAAACGGCCGATAACATTGTTATCTTGATAATATTACATCTATTTTGCTAAAGACGATTCCTTGTGAATTGACATCACCTGCTTTCCTCAAAAGCCTAATATAAGTCGTTCATTCAAATACAAGAATATTGGCGACAAAAGCATGGGCTTCCTGCATCCGGCGAGCCCAGCTCCATACGCACTCTGTAACATTTCTTTATACCAAAATAGCTATTCTTTTGTCAACGAAAAAAAGCCCGATAATAAAGGAATGTGGAGAACTATGCATATTTTGGCCTGGCTACGGCATAAAAATATGAAATAGAAAAGGGGCCTATGCCGAATTTATTGGCATAGACCCCGATGTAATCCAAATCCGTAGCTTCAACTGCTACATATAATCCAGCTTACGGTTGCTGCTCTGGTTACGGAGCGGGCGTAAGCAGCCGGATATCATCAATGTACATCTTGCCCGAACCGCCGGGGATCGTCGTATTGCCTCTGGTACCCAGGCCGATAGCAATTCTGTCAACATCTGTCAGGTTGATGCCCTGATCGGCAAAAGCCTGCAGCGGAATAATCCACTCGGTCCAGACGTCTGTTACTGATGCGTCAGGATCATCGTGAACCACTACCGCAGGTGCGCCTGCACTGTTGGACACGGCCACATACAGCGGCTCTGCGTCGTTGCTGGTGATACCGACATCCTGATTCGCCCATTGCCCACTGACCGAACCGGTAGTTGTGACGTTGGAGAGCACAGCTTCGCACGTTAGAGCGGTATCGTGTGATGTTAACGCCAGACCGATATAAACGTTCGCGCTCATCTGGATGTTCTGCGACATTCCCAGCGTCTCCCATGTAGTGCCATTAGTGGAATGGGACATGGTGAAAGTGCCGGATATGGATCGCTCTAACTTCACCCAGTGCGGAGCGGTTTCAGTAAGTGTCGCCGAGTTATCGCTTGTGCTTGTTTCGCCCGTGCCGGGACGAAGCTGGAAGGAAACACCCTGAGTAGGCGTCACAGCAGCAAACGCATGCGCTGACTCAGGATCAAGCGTCTCTCGAATCATCACACCGGCCTTGGCCCAGTCGTTTGTGTTATCGATACTCTGGACTTTTGCTACAATTGAGCCGGCACCGGTGAGTACCTTATAAGCAAAATGGAATTCGTCGGCCTCGTTCCAGATATCCGCGCCGGCTGCTGTCATCGTAAATGTGCCTGCCGGGCCCTCTACGAAGCTGCCGACAGATCCCGGATTACCACGGAACCAGATCGATAATTCCTTAACACCTTCTGCAGTCCAGTCGCGTACGGCACTTAACGTAAGCTCCACTTCCGAATACTTCGAGTAGCCCTGCTTGTTGTTGTCGTATGCAATCGGCATCGACTGGTTGCCGCTGTGTACGATAGTTTCCTCTGTATAGGAAGCAGTGCTTTCGTCGCCGACAGCCGCCCCGGTTCCGTTGCCGGCAAAGTAATCCGTCGTCCCAGGTGTACCATAACCAAGCCCATCGTGCCAGGAGAACCATATCTGATTCTCGCCGGCATCGTAGTCCTCGAAGTTGTCAATTACAAAGAAGTTACTTGTTGTAAAGCTCCAGACATTACCGGCCCAGGGACTATCGGGATTCACGCCATTGACCTCATCGATTCGCCAATAGTACGTTGTGCTCAATGTAAGCTTGCCGGGATCATAACTCTCCTCGCCGAGGGCCTTTGGCCCCTTGTACTCGGGCGAGCTTTTCGTGGCATTCTTTACGGTATCCGCGTCCGAGCCGAAGTACACCTCGTGCGAAGCGGCAACCGCTCCGGCGTCCCAGCTAAGAACCACCGATGGATTTACGCCCGCAGCACCGTTGGCCGGATTCGGGCTACTGACGGCTCCCTCGGTAGTGAAGATCCAGATATCGCCTTTATGCGTAGCGGCACCGTCGAACGCATCGACACGCCAGTAGTAAGTCTTGGCCAACTTAAGCGGGCCGGGATTATATGTCGTATTGCCCTGAATGAGGCCCCCGGTGGCATTGTTGACAGTATCAAAATCTTCGCCGAAATACACGGTGCTCAATATGGCTCCATAACCTGCCGTCCATCTAAGCCGCGCCTTCAGATTTACTAATTCAGCACCATCAGACGGAATGGGTTCGTATGCAGTCTTGGGGGGAATCAAGAAGCTCCAGATTTCACCTTTCCACGGACTCTTCGGATCAGCATCGTTGACCTCGTCGATTCGCCAGTAGTAGGTCGTGCCATTAACAAGACCGTCCGGATAAGCATATCCGGGAAAGCCGGCAGTATAAAATGTCAAGTCCTGGTTGCCCCTGAATAACTCTGAATCTCGTGTGGCCTTGTTAACATCGTCAGGATTATCACCCAGATAAACATCATGCGAAACGGCAAAATCTCCAGGCGACCAGCTCAGGTTCACCCACGTGTCTGCGTGGATAACACCACTCTCCGGATTCGGGTTCTTGGCTTTTTCAGCATATACAATCCCTATCATCACATTGTCGATGTGAAGACTTCCGACCGTACCGGCCGCGGCATCGCTGGAGATGAGTATGCTCCCCATGTTGGTCAGGCTGTTATTGGCGATAGTGCCGACCACCACATCGTTAAGGGTGACGGTAAACATTGACCCGTCTTGCTCCACCACTACGCTGTTGTACTCTCCTGCGATCATAGTCGAACCGTCGATTGCGATCCAGCCATCCGCAGGCCAACTGCCATCTTCGGGAGAGACATATTGACAGGAACCGCCGGGCCACCAGTAGGGCTCGAAATAGGCGGCGGTTTCCGCGTCGTCGATACGGAGGTGGACGTTGAAGCCGTCATCGGCCTTGAAGTCGAAGGAGATTCTTGTCTCATCCTCAAAAGATCGGGAGAGACCCGCTCGCACCCAGTCGGTGCCCTGCTCTCCTGCGATGAGAACCTCGTTGTCAACAATTTTGACCTCAATGGTCCCATCCGTCTGAGTCGCCCAATCGTTCCCTAAATCGCCATCGGGTCTGTTAAAGGTGTCCAGGAAACCTTCTCCCCAGGCGTTGGCTACCGAGAGCATAATAATAATCATAGTGAAACTTCGGATTTTGCCCATCTTACTTTCTCCTTACAATCAGTCGTTTATCGACTTAACTCAATTGATTTCTACTGTTGGCCATATTGCCAGTTATTTCGGCCAATTCAATAACACAATAAATCAAGTATAACCTTGTTGATACATAAATGTCCTCCTTCAAAAAATGTATACGAAAAACGGCCGATAACATTTTTTATCTTGATAATATGACCTCTATTTTGCTAAAGACGATTCCTTGTGAATTGACATCACCTGCTTTCCTCAAAAGCCTAATATAAGTCGTTCATTCAAATACAAGAATATTGGCGACAAAAGCATGGGCTTCCTGCATCCGGCGAGCCCAGCTCCATACGCACTCTGTAACATTTCCTTATACTAAAATAGCTATTTTTTGTCAAATAAAAAATGACCGATAAGAAGGGACTTTTGCTATATTTATATAGGATTGGGAGCAGGTTATTTTGTTTGTCTAAGGGTGAATTCGGATGAAAGGCGCTTGCCGTTCGGGCAAAGACACGTTACCTGTAGAATGTAGTCCTGGCTGTTGGTTTGCTCGCAAGGCAAACTGAACACGTAAGCCCGCAGGAAATCCCGCCATGATTCATTATTTTTCACCGGGTCGGTTAAATCGACGTCCGGCCAAATAACAGCCCTTTTTCCCTTAGACTCAGCCGATCGCTGTATATACTCGTACAATTCAAAACGAAACATGCCCGGCGATTTAATCTGGGAACCGAATGGATCGAGCAGACTAACATAAATATTAATTTTAGACTGCTTAGTATCGCCGGGGCTAACAAATTCAGTCAGCGGCATAATGTCGATTTTCACAGGGGCATAACGAAAATAGGATGAGAGCCCATCAGTATCATTATCGATCTTAGCGGTATTTTCGTTAATTGTCCCCGGCTGTGTGCAACCAGCACCGATGGACAGAAGTATAAACAAAAAAAACCGGAATATGACAGGAACTTGTTTCATTCTCACTTTCGATATTTCATAAAATAGAAATTCTCACAAACCGTTGGCAATAAAGCGCAAAATCCAAAAGAG
The DNA here is from genome assembly GCA_964439135.1 of uncultured Pirellulales bacterium. GTDB lineage: Bacteria > Planctomycetota > Phycisphaerae > Sedimentisphaerales > Anaerobacaceae > JAFGPJ01. The sequence continues at coordinate 8,386 of CAYTNN010000021.1, read as the reverse complement.
CTATAAATCCTCATTAAGTAAATGGCCGAGGCGGTATTTTTTTGTTCTCAAATAGTTAATGTTATGCTCGCCCGGTTCGGCCTTTAGCGGAATTTGCTCAATAATTTTTATGCCATAAACCTCAAGGCGATTAATCTTTTTGGGATTATTGGTTAATATTTTAATTTCCCGCAGTCCAAGGTCACGACAGATTTGAGCGCCAATTCCATAGTCTCGTTTATCTGCCATGAAGCCCAATTGCAGATTTGCGTCAACCGTATCAAGACCCTGCTCCTGGAGTTTATAAGCCCGCAGTTTGTTCGCAAGGCCGATACCTCTACCTTCCTGCCTTAAATAAATCAAGGCGCCTTTGCCGGCCTGCTCGATCATTTTCATCGCGGTTATCATCTGGTAGCCACATTCGCAGCGCTGTGAATGAAACAAATCGCCTGTCATACATTCCGAATGCACCCGCACCAGCAGCGGTTCGTTTTGCTCAATGGGTTTGCCATTCTCGTCGAGCCGGCCAACATCACCTTTGCATAAAGCCAGATGAGGCTCGGCTGAAGTAACGCTCTCGTAGGCGATCAGCGTAAATTCACCGTAGTCTGTGGGCAGATTGACGCACTCGAGGCGTTTGATCTGGCTCTCACGCTGCAGTCGATATTCTATCAGCTTGGCGATAGAGGCGATTTTCAGTTTGTGCTTTTCGCAGAATTTCAGCAGTTCCGGCACTCGCGCCATCGAGCCGTCTTCGTTCATAATTTCGCAGATGACACCGGCCGATTTCAAGCCCGCCAGACGCATCAAATCGATTGCTCCTTCGGTTTGTCCCGCTCGTACCAGCACCCCTCCCTCGCGGGATCGGAGCGGAAATATATGGCCGGGGCGGGCAAGGTCACTGGCCCTGGCGTGATCCCCCATCGCCACCTGTATGGTATGTGCCCTGTCAGAGGCGCTGATACCTGTAGTAATACCGTCGGCAGCGTCAATGCTGACGGTAAAGGCCGTTCCGAAGCGTGCCGTATTATCGACCGTCTGCGGATAAAGGCCCAGAGCATCGCATTTCTCCGGCAGAAGCGGCAGACAAATAAGCCCCCGGCCGAACCTGGCCATGAAGTTGATAATCTGGGGCGTTACCTTCTCGGCGGCGCATACCAGGTCGCCTTCGTTCTCACGGTCCTCGGCATCGACAAGCACAATCATGTTGCCTTGGCGAAGCTTCTCCAGAACTTCCGGTATTTCGCTAAATTGTATCGTCACCTATATATCCCCAGTGAAGAGAATAAAACGAAGATTCAAAGCAATAATTAAAAACAACTACCTTATGGCTGGGATTTGTTTTCGACCATGGTTTTTAGTTGCTACTCTTAATTCTCATTTTTGTTCGCAAGGTTCTGCTCATATGCTTCAATATAACGACTTCCGTCGCGTGTGTAAATAAGCGTTACTAAAATAGCGGTTCCAGCAGCCGACCACCAGAGAAACCGCAGGAACCAAATCCAGCCCGGCAGTATGCTGGAAACCTCAGGACCAATCAGAATTCCCGCTACCATCGACAATTGCAAAGTAGTGGCGAGTTTGCCGACGAATACGGGGGCGATGTGGATTTTTGACGTAATTAAATAGACAATTACAAAACCGATCAGCAAAAACAGGTCTTTGCCGATGATCAGTACGACAACCGTTGGCGGCAGCATAAAATTCTCAACATGACTCCGTTGCGTGGCTAAAAGAAGGCACGCACAGGTGATAAGCAGTTTGTCTGCAATCGGGTCAAGAAACGCGCCGAGTTTCGTAATCTGATTTTTCCTGCGAGCCAGATATCCGTCAACGCCGTCACTAACAGCCATTACCAGAAACAGGAGAATCGACACATACCGCATTACGTTCCGGGCAGTATAGCTTAGAGCCGGATCATTGATCTTGAGCATAAAACTGACAAATGGAATAATCAACAGTATCCGAAATATTGTAATCCGAGTGGCCCAATTTAACTTTACTTTCATAGATTGCTACCGTGAATCAATAATTGCCGATCTTTGCCTTCGTATTATTTCTATTATCTTATATAAGCAGCATAAATATAGCACAAATACAGGATCAATTAAACAACGGTTTAAAATGATCGCTCCGATGCTTCGTATTTAATCGGAACAACACCCCCGGATTTCGCGATTAGTGATAAATCACGGAAACTATAGTTTAACAGATGTGGCTTAAATTTGCTTGTATTGAAACTGCACAGTGATATAATCCAGCGAGAAATTCGAGGGCAAGAAAATGGCTGTACTAAATGTAAATATAGACCATGTAGCAACTATCAGGCAGGCCCGGCTGACCGATGAGCCGGACCCGGTCTGGGCGGCGGTCCAGTGCGAGTTGGCCGGTGCAAACGGAATAACCGTTCACCTGCGCCAGGACAGACGCCATATATGCGACCGGGATGTTCGGCTGCTGAAAGAGACCGTTGCCTGCAAGCTGAATCTGGAAATGTGTATGGCCGAGCTAATAGTCAAAATCGCCGAGGAAATCAGGCCTGACCAGGTAACGTTGGTCCCGGAAAAAAGAGCCGAGCTGACCACCGAAGGCGGCCTGGATTGCGTTCGGCAAAAGGAACGCCTTGCCGGCGTTGTCAAAAGAATGCACAAAAAACGTATTTTGGTGAGTACTTTTATCGCGCCTGATAAAGAACAAATTGCCGCTTCGGCTCAGACCGGCTGCGATGCCGTCGAACTGCATACCGGCATGTACGCGAATGCCAGGGGCCAAAGAGCAGTCAATAAAAAGCTTGCCGAGTTGGTTGCCGGCAAAGAACTCGCTATGGACAATAAGCTCATAGTCCACGCAGGCCACGGTCTAACATATCGTAATATTGCCGGCGTGGCACGCATAAAAGACCTTTGCGAGTTCAATATCGGCCATAGTATCTTAGCACGAGCTGTCCTCGTCGGAATCGGGCAGGCAACCGCCGAAATGATAAAATTGATAGATAAATTCAGTTCGTAATTGCCAGTTCATGGCACAGAGACTATAAACTGTGGGCTATGAAGTTTTTACGAAATTAGGAGATTTGGAATGTTTACAGGGGCAATGGTAGCGCTGGTTACGCCTTTTCAGGATGGTGAAATAGACTTTGAAACCCTCGATGAGCTGATCGAATTCCAATTGGAGGGCGGCATAGATGGTATAGTGCCGGTTGGGACGACCGGTGAATCGCCGACCTTAAGTTACGAAGAGCATAAAAAGGTCATCGAAAGAGTGGTTAAGGCTGTGGGCGGACAAGTCCCTGTAATCGCAGGGGCAGGTGCAAACAGCACAGCCGAGGCGATTGAGCTTACTGCATATGCAAAAAAAGTGGGGGCCGATGCAACGCTGCAGGTCGGGCCATATTACAATAAGCCCATGCAGGAAGGCTTTTATCAGCATTTTAAGGCGATAGCTGAAAATGTTGACTTGCCGGTCGTATTATACAATATACCTGGCCGTTGCGGAGCCGGCATGACACCGGAGACAATCGCGAGGTTGTCTGAACTCGAAAACATCGTTGCGATCAAAGAGGCGACCGGTAGTATGGACCAGGCCAGTGAAATTGCTACTCGATGCGACATAACCATTATCTCGGGTGATGATTCTCTTACTTTGCCGTTAGCCTCGATCGGTGGTAAGGGCGTAATCAGTGTAGTGGCGAACATTGTGCCGACAGACGTCAAGGCGATGACCGATTTGATTCTGGAAGGTGATTTTGTCTCAGCCCTTAAATGGCACAAAAAGCTTTTCGCACTGAGCAAGGGGATGCTTACTTTGGCCACGAATCCAATACCGATCAAGGCTGCTATGGCGATTCTGAATATGGCTTCGGAAGAATTGCGACTGCCTATGACGCCGCTCGAAGAGGACAAAAAAGTTGTTCTCGAAAAGACATTAGCAGACTACGGCCTCCTGAGCTAAAGAACGCACGAGCCAACACAATGAACTGTGTGTGAACAGATATTTGCTGAAAAGCGGGCTATAATTCTAAATCCGGAGCATTTTCCCTGAGCATATAACAGGCAAAGTGGGATTTTGCCTCATGCGGATTTTATGGGGCAAGGAAGAAGTCGGTCTCGCAGGAAGGTGATTCACTGCCTTGATAGACGTCGGTGTCCTGTAGAGTGAAAATATCATCGGTTCCGATGAAACGTGTTTTTAGAAACTCTACCCGGCCGTCGCCAAATAAAACGTTCTGTCCGCGACGGTTGTGATTGTTGCTGTTAAGGGTTAACAACTTCTTGTTAAGTCGAACGTTAACTTGCTTTGAGAAGTCATCAGGTAATTCTTCAAAAACCGGGTTCCAGTCTGACATTATGACGTTTCTGCAAAGCAGTTTGCCGTTACTTGTATGGCGGCAACTAATCTGGAAACTGTATGTTATATATCTTCTGCTGGGGAAATCCTTGAATTTACTTAATTGTGAGGGAGTCATTTGGAGGTTTTCGCCGTGTTCACACGCGGGACAAACAAAATCGGTTGGTTTTACATAACCTTTTTTTACCAAAAGATAGACACGTCGGGTATTGGAATGGTTCTCGTCGCCCTGATCGCCCACCTTCCACCATGGATCGCCTGCTGAAGTTGCGACGGCAGGGGATTGGCCATCATGGTCGGAAATATAATTGTTCAAGCCCTGGAAGATGCTGCTCTGCTGCATCTGGCATTGCTGACGCAAAGAATGATGGCGGGCATAGCCGGATACGGCTCTGAATGATGTGATCAGCAGACTTCCAACAATCATAAGAACCGCTGCGGTGGCTAATTTTCGACCAAAACCTGCCAGAAGCCAGTCTTTGGAAGTAAATTTCCTGTTTTGCTCGCTGGCAAGCAATTTCTGAAGCCGGGCCTGGCTTGAATTTGCTAAGCTGTTAAGCCGTAAAACGGTACGATCCGCCAGAGAATCAGGGCAGAATTGAAGTTCTATGCTATTAAGTGGTTCAAGGGTGGATTTGATTTTGGAATGAAGTACGGCAGCGCGTTTGCTGGATGAGATTAATGCTTCAGATTCGATGGTCTGTTCGGGGGATGTAAAACCGAAACAATAATCAAATAAAAGCTGTTTCTGCTCGCTATTAAGCGGAATCATTTGAATTCTTTGCTCCCAACTGATGCCTTCCACTCTTTTGCAAAACGACCAACGGCTGTGTGCAATCGACTCTTAACCGTTCCGATAGGTATACTCAAAATCTCAGCCATTTGTTTGTAAGAAAATCCCTGAAAATATGCTAAACCTAAGATTTCTCGCAGATTTTCCGGCATATTCGCTATAATCTGTCCAACACGCGAGGCTGTTTCATCCTTTTGCAGTTCCTCATAAGGTAATGTGTTGTCAGAAGTAACGGTATTAAGCATATCATCAAATGACAGATCCTGCGAATCCGCCATAGTGCCAATCGAAACAGCGGATGTACGTTGCCATTTGCGAAGAGCATCCTTTGCTTTATTCGCTGCTATTGTAAAAAGCCAGGGACGCAAAGGTCGGTTTGTATCGAAGCTATTCCGGCTGGTATATAACTGTAAAAACGTCTCCTGAAAAACATCCTCAACAAGGTCATGCCGGTTTAAGAACTGTCGAAGAAATGCGTAAAGGCTGTTTTTATAGCGAGTTACGATTTCACGAAACGCAGCCTCCTCACCGGCTGTATAGCGGGCGAGAAGTTCAGCATCGCTTAGTTTTACAAAATCATTGCCCATAACTCGACAATAAAAAGAATAATGGAAACACTACTATTATACGTGATTAGAATGTAAATTAAATATTAATTGCGGACAATTCACATATAAACTCAGAAGTAAGTTCTCTACGCTCAGCACAGAATTAATAGCTTTATTATGATGTGAATGCAAATAACAATTAAGTTTTTATAAATTTCAATTATTACGATTTATATCGGACTTCATGAAGGTTTTTTAAGGGAGTATTTTTGTACAATCTGGTAATAAGTTAATTCAGAATATGGCTATGATAATATAAGTGCTTATACGACAGATACTAAAGATAATATTCCTGAATTAAAACAGGTGTTTTTTGGCAGAATTTCAAAACAAAAACATTTTTTCATAATTTTTTTCAATTGGGTAGTCGGTGTATTAACCAAAGTATATGGATTTTTCTTGACGAGAGAGTGGGTAATTTGGTACAAAGAATTTTAGTGAGACTCATGCCGTATAGTCTTACATCTGTGGATTCTGGCCTTATGACCAAGAGCATTCTTTAATTTTTCAGTATGTTAAGAGTGATTTTTCTGAGTTCGACACCCAGTTAAGGGTGAGGACTTTATTATTCACAGTGGTTTTGTTGATTTTTAACCATTGTTTAGCTCTCTGAGGAAAGGAGGTATAGCAAAACACAAGTAATCATCCTATGCAAGGATGAATTGAATTGGTTGCAGTTCACACTATTATCACTCATTATCTTTGAAGGAGGCGTATTATGTTTAGAAAACTGATTTATGTATTTTTTCTTATTTTTGTACTGAGCCTGATTAGCACATCCTCGGCTCAAGAAGCTGATGTGCTCATCCGCAACCCGGATTCAGCCATGCCGGTAATCGACGGTGTCGTGGATGATATATGGTCGTTATCATCAGAACAGTCGATAAACGTTACTGTCTCAGGAAGCGATCCAAGTTCGGCTGCGGATTGCTCCGGTGTCTGGAGAGCCCTTTGGGGCTATGAATGTATATACGTGCTGGTCGAGGTCAAAGATGAGTCTTTGCAGGCTGACACATCCATAGCCGACTCATGGCAGGATGACAGTGTCGAGTTCTACATCGACGGTGATAACAGCAAAGGTGCTACATGTGACGAAAATGACCATCAGTACGCCTTTAGGTGGAATACTATGGTGGAAACGCCCAGAGCGTACCACAACGGTGAACCGAGCTTAGTCGGCATAGAATATGCGGTCGCCACGACCGATAGCGGTTATCTCTTTGAAATCAAGATACCATGGACAAGCATCATGGGCATGGCACCAACGCCGGGCCAGGAAATTGGCATCGAGGTCTGGATCAACGATGACGACGACGGTGGTGATCGAGACTCGCAGATTTCCTGGTATGGATCGGATGGAAATGGCTGGCAGGCTCCCAACTTGTGGGCAACGGGTGTGCTTGTGGCCGGCAATATAGCCGGCAAGCCCAATCCGGCTGACGGTTCCATGCATACGAATACATGGGCGACCCTGGGCTGGTTGGCGGGACCTACCGCCGTCTCACACGATGTGTACGTCGGCGATAATTTTGACGATGTTAATGATGCCACACATGATTCCGAGTTATTCCAGGGTAATCAGGGCCTGACGCTGACGTTTTTTGTTATCGGCTTCCCGGGATACCCATTTCCGGATGGCCTTGTTCCCGGCGAGACATACTATTGGCGGATTGATGAGATTAACGCTGAAGGGACTGTTTACAAAGGTAATGTCTGGAGTTTCACGGTTCCACCTAAGACAGCCTATAAACCCATCCCGGTCGAGGGAGCCGAATCTGTTGCAGTGGATATGACCTTAAGCTGGGCGGCCGGCTACGGTGCAAAATTGCACACGGTATACTTCGGGGAGGACTTTGAGACCGTAGCAAATGCCACTAAAGGATCTTCTGTGGGAGTAACGACATATTCTCCCGGCCCACTTAAATTTGCAAAGACTTACTATTGGCGGATCGATGAGAATGATGGTACTAATACCTATACAGGTGATGTCTGGAGTTTCACAACCGAAGGCGCAATCAGTAATCCGTATCCGGCAGATGGTGCCGTGGACGTGAAGCCGACGGTAGTTCTTGGCTGGGATGCAGGAGCCATCGCTGCTTCTCACGAGGTATACATGGGCATGGACGCGGACGCTGTTGCCAATGCTGATAAAACATCGCCCGAGTACAAGGGAACACAAAATCTCGGTCAGGAGAGCTACAATCCCGGCAAGCTTATAATGAATACTATGTACTACTGGCGAGTCGATGAGGTCAACGACGTCAATCCCGATAGTCCATGGCCCGGCGACGTCTGGAGCTTCACGACAGGCGATTTCTTTGTTATAGATGATTTCGAGGACTATGATGCCGGCGAGAACCAGATATGGTACGCATGGCACGACGGGCTTGGTTATGGCTCGCCGGGTACTCTGGATTACTATGCCGGCAACGGTACCGGAGCTGCGGTAGGCGACGAAACCACCCCTTCTTATACCGAAGAGACTATCGTACACGGCGGCAACCAGTCGATGCCGATTGCATACGACAACAACAAGCAGGGCTTCTCGAAGTATTCGGAGGTTGAGCATACGCTGACAGACCAGCGGGACTGGACGGAGCAAGACGTTGGGGAATTGTCGCTGTGGTTCAGAGGCTACCCGGCATTTGTCGGCAGCTTC
>CAYTNN010000020.1:17508-32334 GCA_964439135.1 uncultured Pirellulales bacterium | reverse complement strand
TAACCAGCAATGATGCTGAGCCGCTTTATGTGGCCGTGTCCAACAGTGCCGGCACGCCAGCGGTGGTAATCCATGATGATCCGGCCGCGGCACAAGTCGACACCTGGACCGAGTGGGTCATCCCGCTTCAGGCTTTTGCCGATCAGGGCATAGTCCTGACCAACGTTGACAGGATAGCGATCGGCCTGGGAACCCAGGGTAACATGACGGTACCCGGCGGTTCGGGTAAGATGTTTATTGACGACATCCGGCTGTACCAGCCGAGAGAAGCTGCTGAAGAGTAAAACCGCTTTCGCGGAAATTACAGCAGGTTTTGTATTAATTCGGGGCCTATGCCAATCATTGCGGCATAGGCCCCGGTTATTTGCTTGTGGTTTTCTTCTCTTGCTATTTGATTGCTTTTCTGCTTTATTAGCCGGCTATGGAAAGCAATCTTTTTAGCTTAGCTGGAAAAACGGCTCTGGTCACCGGCGGCGGTCGAGGCATCGGATTTGCCATTGCCAAAGGCCTGGCCGAACATGGGGCGGATGTTGCAATCGCCTCCCGCACGAAAGAGCAGCTCGAAGCAGCCGCCCGGCAAATTCACGCCGAGACCGGCAGGGAAATCTGGACCTTCCCGTTCGACCTGGGCGGCATTGAAGGCATAGACGATTTCTTCGAAAGCGTCATCGCCGAAACTAAAGGCATAGACATTCTCGTCAATTGTGCCGGGACGACCATTCGCAGGCCGGCCGAAGATGTCGATCTCAAAACGTGGAGTCAGGTCATTGAGGTCAATCTTACTTCCGCGTTCGTATTGTCACAGGCGTTCTGCCGGCATCGAAAAAAATTGGGCAAGGCCGGCAGGATTATCAATATCGGCTCGCTCACCTGCCATGGCGCTCGGCCCACAACGGCGGCGTACGCCAGCAGCAAGGGCGGCCTGCTGTCACTCACCAAAACGCTGGCTGTCGAATGGGCAAAATACAATATCAACGTAAACGCCATCGGGCCCGGCTATATCGCCACGGAACTGACCGAGCCGCTCCGGGCCGATGAGGATTTAAACCGGTGGGTTCTGTCGAAAACGCCGCTCGGAAGGTGGGGCCAACCCGATGACATGATAGGCACAGCGGTCTTGCTCGCCTCGCGCGCGGGCGAATTCATCACCGGGCAGATCATCTACGTCGATGGCGGCTGGCTCGCTTTGCTTTAGAGTCCCATCATTAATTGGCTCATTCTGATTTTAAGGAGAAACATGATGAGTAGAATTCGCAAACAATTCCATGTATCAACCTGCCTTTTGCTAACCATCTGTGCCGTTCTTACAGCACAACTTTCGGGCTGCACCTCAGCCGCAAAGTCCGACAAGCCGACACGCACGGTGTGGCTGTCATCCTTAAATATGGAAAAAATGACGGCTGGCTGGGGCACGCCTCAGAAGGACAAATCCATCCAGAGCAAACCGCTGACAATCGCCGGCCGCATTTTCGACAAGGGCGTCGGCACTCATGCCGCCAGCTTGATGTACGTCGATTTGAAAAAATCGTGCCGGAGCTTCTCCGCTTATGTCGGCGTTGACGATGAAGTCAACGGCAATATCGGCAGCGTTCGCTTCCGCATCTACGGCGATGGCAAACTGCTGTTCAACAGCGGCGTCCTAAAGGCTGGCGAGCCTGCGAAAAAGGTCGATATTGATTTGACCGGCTGCAGGACTTTGACGCTGTCGGTCGATCCGGCCGGGGATAACACGAGCTACGACCACGCCGACTGGGCCGATGCGGCTTTTATTGTCGCCGGGGATGATCCCGTGGGCATCGATGCGCCCGTCTTGAAAGAAGAAAAAGTTATCTTAACACCCAAGCCCGGCCCCGAGCCAAAGATCAACGGCCCGAAAGTCTATGGCTGCCGGCCCGGCAGGCCTTTCATTTACCGCATTCCATGTCTGGGCAAGCGGCCCATCCGTTTCAGCGCGGAAAATTTGCCGCCGACGCTCAAGCTGGAAGCGGCAACCGGCATTATCACGGGCACTGCCCCGGCCGAACTCGGTGAATATCCAGTAACCCTCAAAGCAGCTAACCGCCGCGGCTCGTCGCAACGGACTTTCAAAATCGTTGTTGGAGATACGTTGGCGCTGGCCCCGCCGATGGGCTGGAATAGCTGGTATATCCATTACTGGCGTGTCACCGACCGGCACATGCGGCGGGCCGCCGATTCCATGATTGAATCGGGAATGGCCGACTATGGCTATGAGTACGTCAATATCGATGATTGCTGGATGGTCAAGCCGGACTCCAACGACCCGATGATAGGCGGCCAGCCGCGGGATGCAGACGGCGCGATCCGCTCAAACGAGCTCTTTCCCGATATGAAGGCCCTCGCCGATTATATCCACGCCAAAGGACTAAAAGCCGGACTTTACACATCCCCCGGCCCGCTGACTTGCCAGGGCTATACGGGAACTTACGAGCATGAGGAAATCGATGCTCAAAAGTTCGCCGAGTGGGATTTTGACTTTCTCAAATACGATTGGTGCTCCTACACCGGGGTCGCTACGGGCGAAGGGGCCGAGCGGGTCCAGAAACCCTACTTGAAAATGGGCGCGATTCTGCCCCAGCTCGACCGTGATATCGTCTTTAATCTCTGCCAGTATGGAATGGGTGACGTCTGGACCTGGGCGGGCGGTCTCGGCGGAAACTGCTGGCGAACAACGGGCGACCTGGGCCTGGCCGGAGGGGCCGATTTGCCGGGATTTTACCATATCGGTCTAAGCAACGCCCAGCACTGGAAGTACGCCAAGCCGGGACAATGGAACGATCCGGATTATATACTTATCGGCTGGGTCGGCGATGCGCAAAAACAGGCCGAGGGCACACCAACCTCCCTTACGCCCAACGAGCAGTATTCCTATATGTCGATGTGGTGTTTGATGGCCGCTCCCTTAATCTTCTCCGGCGATATGGACAAACTCGACGAATTCACGCTCAATGTCCTGTGCAACGCCGAGGTCATCGAGGTCGATCAGGACCCCTTGGGAAAACAGGCCCCGATTATCTCCCAGACAGACGAGTATTTCATCATGGCCAAGGACATGGAAGACGGCTCGAAGGCAGTCGGCCTGTTCAACACCACCGAGATAGCAACAAATATCGCCGTCCCGTGGGAGGACCTCGGCATAGAAGGCCCCCACCGGGTACGCGATCTATGGCGGCAAAAGAATCTGGGCACACACAAAGACCGTTTCGAAGCCAAAGTCCCAAGACATGGTGTAGTCTTCATCCGTATGTTTGCCCAATAAAACCGGCAAGCCTGGATAGGGCTATCCTAATGCTTAGATACGCTCAACACACTGGTGGGCGGTAATAGACTTGTCTTGCGATTGTTTCTGTGTTATCCTGCTGCTCGGTATAAAACAGTAAATCCTGATAGCTGTGTGATGCTATCTGCTGTGATGTATTGCTACTGATTTTCCAGGAGCCCGGTATTATGAACAGTCGTCAATTCAGAATATTAGCTTTGACCGCCATTGTGCTTGCAGGTTTACTTTCTTTTATGTCGTACGCCGCATATGGTATATCGAGCGACAAACCACTGGTTCTTGTAACGCAAAGTCGCGCTCCGCTGTCTGATGATTCGGGCCGGTTCCGAGTCGTGCAGAACAAAGTCGAGTGGGATCCCAAACAAACAGCAATCATTATCTGCGATATGTGGAACCAGCACTGGTGCAAAGGAGCCACCCGACGGGTCGCGGAGCTTGCTCCGTATATGAACGAAGTGGTCTCCAGGGCACGGGACAAAGGTGTACTGATAATCCATTCACCGAGCGGCACGATTGGGGCCTACGCGGACCACCCCGCACGCAAGCGGGCGCAGGATGCGCCGAAAGCGGCTAACCTGCCGGACGGCATCGGTAAATGGTGCAACTGGATCGATGAGAACGAAAAAACCGCCGGCTATCCAATCGATCATTCCGACGGCGGCTGCGACTGCGAGCCGACGTGCAAACAGGGTCCCCCGTGGCCGTGGAAAAATCAGATAGATACGATTCAAATTCGCAACGAAGATGCTATCAGCGATTCGGGCGAGGAAATCTGGAACCTGCTCGAACAGCACGGCGTCAAAAACGCTATCCTCATGGGCGTTCACACGAATATGTGTGTGCTCGGCAGGCCCTTCGGCTTGCGGAACCTGGCAAAGTCCGGCAAAAACGTCGTGCTTATGCGAGACCTGACCGATACGATGTATAACTCGAAGATGCGCCCGGTCGTCAGCCATTTCACCGGCACGGACCTTATCGTCGAGCATACCGAGAAATATGTTTGCCCGACAATCACTTCGACGGTCTTTACCGGCCAGCCGCAGTTCCGTTTCAAGAACGACAAGCGTCCACGCGTGGTCTTTATATCCGCGGAGAGCGAGTACTCCGCCGCCGAGACGTTGCCGGAATTTGCACACGAGCTCAAAACCAAATACGGCCTGTATTGCGAGATACTCCAAGGCAGCACCAAAATGAATGGTGACGACCGGCATGAACTGGCCGGCCTGGAGGCGCTGAAAAAAGCCGATTTGGCGGTTTTGTTTGTGCGGCGAAGGGCATTTGCACCTGAGCAGATGCAGTATTTCCGCGATTACTTAGCGGCCGGTAAGCCGCTCATAGGGCTGCGGACCGCATGCCATGCCTTCGATACCAAGGGCAGCGCCCCGGAAGGCTATGCCAAATGGCCTAAGTTCGATCCGGAAGTCTTGGGCGGCAACTACCACAACCACTATGGCAATGGACCGAAGTGCACCGTCACAACAGCGGCAGGTGCTCAAGGCAATCCCATCCTTGTCGGCGTGAAACTGCCGATAACAAGCAACGGCTCGCTATATAAGGTCAGTCCTCTGGGCGAGTCGACAAAGCAGCTATTAATCGGCACAATTCCCGACCAGGAGCCCGAACCGGTCGCCTGGACCAACCACTACGGAAAATCCCGTGTTTTCTTCACATCGCTCGGTCACCCGGACGATTTTAAGAATGGCTCCTTTCGGCAACTGCTCATCAATGCCGTATTCTGGTCAATGAATAGACCTGTGCCGGACGTAAAATAATACACCGACAATTAAAAGTACGCATAACACAATAGATAAACCCGTTCTTATCGGCCGAAGCGGATTTTACACAAACTTTACTTTATTCCATGTCAACCGTCGATATATGATAAGCGTCTATAAGGGTAGATGGAGTTAATAGCCTCGATGGAAAACACGGACAAAAGCTTAATCGACGCCCATCGTAAGGGCGACCCGGCAGCGTTCGGTGAGCTTGTACGACGATATGGGGATAGCGTTTTGGGATATTTGATACGAATGAACGGAAACCGAGAACAAGCTGAGGACCTTTTTCAGGAAACATTCAAACGAGTGCATGAAAAAGCCCATACATTTCGCGGCCCCCAGTTTAAGGGCTGGCTGTTCAAGATCGCCACGCGTGTGGCTTTAGACGGATTTCGCCGAGGCAAACGCACCAAAACCGTATCGCTGAATCAGCAGCTCGATTGCGACAATCCGAACAGCGAGCAATTCGGCGTGGTCGCCCTGGCGGATAATTCGTGTAATCCATCCGAGCAGGCATTGAAGGCCGAGCAGATCGAACAGGTCAGGCGGGCGATTCAGTTATTACCTGAAAGGCAGCGTGCAACGCTTGTCCTGGCGTACTATCAGCAGCTCAGCTACCCGGATGTGGCAGAGGTTCTGGGCTGTTCGGTCGGAACAGTTAAAACACAAATGTTCAGGGCACTTAAAACACTGGCACAGAAGTTGCCTGTGATTTAAGTAGAAATAAAATGGAAAATCATCTTACAGAAAATGAATTGATCGAATACCGATTCGGATTAAGCTCGCAAGAGCAGCAGAGCATAAGTTCGGAGCATCTGGCAGGCTGTGCCGAATGTCGGGAGCGTCTGGAGCAGCTAATTAAAAAGTTCGCCGCACTCGATTTGCTGCGCGAAGATGCGCACGTATCTGAGGAACTGATCTCTGAAGTTTTGGAGCAGGCCGGACAGCCGGCACGCAGGAAAGTCGTTCCATTCTACAAATCGCCCTGGATCGGAGCCGTCGCTGCGGCGGTGGTCGCCTGCTTTGTGCTGCTGATGAGTAATCTGAACATAGACAAATCAACACAGCAGCAATTTGCGAGAGAGCCAAAGTCGGAGGACAAAATAGCAAGCAAGGGACCAGGAGTTAAAGGCGAATCACAAGCGGATTCACCAATGAAAATAATCGCGCAGGACACTGAATCAAAAATGCAGATGCCATTCACCGGTGAGAACACATCAGAATCGATATCCGAGCAGCCGCCATTTGCGCCGGCAAGCGCGATCGAGTTGGTGACATTGCCGAGACGGGACAAGGTGCAGCTTACGATTTATAACTCCGCGGATCTGACGCTGGTGCGGGAACGGCGGAACCTGACACTGAAAAAAGGCTGGAACTGGCTGCAGTTCATGTGGGCCAATACGCTGATTGACCCGACCTCGCTGAGTTTAGAACCGTTGGAACAGGCGAGAAAAATCGACATACAGCAATTGGTATTTCCAGCGAGGCTACAGGAGCTTGGTCGCTGGCTCATTCGTTCTCAGATCAGCGGCCAGGTTCCGTTCGAAATCACATATTTCACGAGCGGCCTGTCCTGGCGGGCGTTTTATATGGGTACACTTTCACAGGATGAAAAAACGATGAAAATGCAAGGCTACGTTCGTCTCGGCAACAACTCCGGCGAAGATTACGAGAACGCCCAGACCCGGCTGATCGTCGGTCAGGTCCATATCCTCGACGAAATCGCTCAATTAGCAAAACGCCAATATCCTTATGACAGGCCGGGAATGATTGGATACGACGAAGATGCGATCAAAAAGGATTTAAGCGTTACTAACGGAGAATATCAAACAGACATGCTTGGACGGCGTCAGAATTGGTTTGCAGATTTGAAAGCTAAAGAAATCAAGAAAGAAGGTCTGAGCGAATACTTCCTTTATACGATTGAGGGGACTGAAACCATTCCGAACCAGTGGGGCAAAAGACTGCTTTCGTTCGAGGCTGAAGATATCGCCGTCGAGAGTTTGTATAAATACGACGAAGATCGATGGGGCAGCCAGGCAATCAGATTCGTCAAGTTCGCAAACGATGAAAAGCACAATCTTGGCCAGACCCCGATCCCGAATGGAAACGTGAAAATATACAGCCATGCCGATGAACAGGGCTATCTATCTTATGTCGGCGGCACGGAGATCAAGTACATTCCGGTGAATGAAGAGGTCGAACTGGATCTCGGGCCGGCAAGATTGGTTGAGATTGACCCGAAGCTGATGGATTTCAAAACGGAGAACTACATATTCGACAATAGAGCCAACGTTTCCGGCTGGGACGAAATTCGCGTCTGGAAAATCGAAATAACAAACACGCGAACGTTGCCGATTCAGATCGAAATCACTCGCGGCTTCGGCACCGCTTACTGGACATTGCAGTCCGAGACCCTCTACGAAAAATACGATGCAACGCATGCTCGCTTTAAGCTGGAGCTTGAGCCGCGAAGCAAGCAAACGCTTGAATATGCGGTCAGAACATATCACGGTACGAGAGAAGAATCGCTGACAGAATAAAAACGTAAGAATTTAGGAGATTTAATTATGAACGACAGAAAAAACAAACTAATGGTAATCGCCCTGCTGCTTGCCTGCAGCACAATCTCTCACGGCAGAATCAAGCTCGTAGCACTGCCTGAGCGGGCGGCAACGGTAATTCGACTGGATAATCCCCGGGCCACATTGATTGAGGAAGAACGCGTGCTTACGCTGCAGAAAGGTCTCAATAAGGTTGATTTCTCATGGAAAGGTGTCTCCATCGACGCCGACTCGATTCGGCTTAGAGCACTCGACCATTCGGGCAATGTTACGCTTCTCAGTGTCAGTTATCCGCCCAATGAAGCTGCTCTTGTCTGGGATATCAGCAGCGACAGTGACTACGCCGAGACTGTACGGATCAGCTATCTTCTGAGCAATATCGACAGGTTGATTACATACAAGGCCGTAGCCGATAAGGCGGAGACATTTGTGGACTTGAAGAGCTACCTGGTGCTAAGGAACTTCTCCGGCGAAGATTTCGCCAAGGCCCGCGTGCTGCTGGATTACGGCGAGGCCTTCGAACAAGGCATAGACCACGAGGAGACCAAACAGATGCTGTTTCTAAAGTCTCCGAAGGTGCCGATTGCGAAGGTCTGGAAATTCGATGCCGCCAAGCTGCCGTGGGACCCGGAGAAGCTGGAGAATCAAAACGTTGGAATCCCGGTCAGCTATCGCATAGTCAATGAGGCCAAAAGCAATTTAGGTGAGTTTTCCCTGTGGGGCGGCAAAGCACGGCTCTTCCAGGACGATGGGCACGAGAGCACCATCTTCCTGGGCGAGGATACGACCGGACTGGTGCCGGTGGGCGAGAAGATGGAGCTTTATATAGGCGACAGCCGTGACATCGTCGTGACCCAGCGAAAAATGCAGGACACCCGCGTTCCCACACACAAGAATAGTAGAGGCGATGTTGTTCTTTATGATACCAATGAGCAAATCACCGCCAAGATCGAGAATTTCAAGGACAGTCCCGCTATGCTGACCATGATTCAGCACATCCCGGGCCAGTGGGATATGGAAAGCTGCAATATGAAATATGAAAAAAAGGATGCCAATACGCTTGAGTTCGAGATTCAACTGCCCGCTCGCAGCAAGGCCGGACCGGCTGTGAAGGAATTAAAGATGACCTACCATCGCCGGCATCTAAGGCCGGGAGCAGAGCCGTAGTTGCCAGTAAGAAGATAATCAAATTCAATCCTTTATCGTAAAGGAGCAGTAAAATGAAACGTATAGCAATAGTGTTACTGATACTGATGGCAATGACCGGCATCAGCCGGGCGAAAGTCGACCTGGTGACATTGCCTTCGCGAGATACAGTCCAACTTACGATCTATAACTCCGCGGATATGACATTGGTGCGTGAAAGCAGAGCCTTGACACTCAAAAACGGCGAAAACAAGCTGCAGTTCTCCTGGGCCAATACGCTGATCGACCCAACCAGCCTGGAGATGCTGCCTAAGGCCAATGCGGATAAGATTAACATCGCCAATCTGACCTATCCGCCCCGAGTCACGAACCTAGGCTTGTGGAATATCGAAAGCGGCGTGAGCGGCAAAGTGCCGGTGGAGATTACATACCTGACCAGCGGCCTGTCCTGGCGGGCGTTCTATATGGGCACGCTCACCGAGGATGAAAAGACGATGCGGCTTAAAGGCTATGTGGTCGTCACTAACAACAGCGGCGAAGATTACGAGAATGCCCAGACACGCCTGATTGTCGGCAAGGTCCATATTCTCGACGAGATTGCAGAGTTGGCGAGGCGGCAATATCCCTATGGCCGACCGGGGCAGGTAATCGCACCGCCGGCTATGCAGGCTCCAACGGAAGAGCCCAGGAGCAGGGGGAAGGTAATGATGGAGAAACTCGCCGTCATGTCGAGTATAGCAAAAGAGGTCAAAAAGGAAGGTCTAAGTGAATATTTTCTTTATACCATCGAGGGCACCGAAACGATACCTAACGGCTGGTCTAAAAGGCTGCTGAGTTTTAATACCGACCAGGTGCCTGTAATAAATCTGTATAAATTCGAAGAGCAGCGGTACGGGCCGAGCGTTGTGCGATTCCTGAGCTTCAAGAATGATAAGGAGCACAAGCTCGGAGAAACGCCCATCCCCGGCGGGATGCTGAAGGTGTATCGAGGCGCAGGCGACCAGGGGCACTTGTCATACACAGGCCAGTCTTCGTTCAAGTATATCCCAGTCGATGAGGACGTGGAACTGAACCTCGGCACGGTCGCCAATCTCGTGGTCGAGCCTAAACTGATGGATTTCAAGACGGAAAACTACAGATTCGACCGTCGTGACAACATCTCAGGCTGGGATGAAATTCATACGTTTCAGATAGAAGTCAGGAATACCCGTGACATTAACGTCAAGGTCGAGATAAAACGCAACTTCAATACGCAATACTGGGATATCGACAATAGCGGCGACTTCGGTGCGTTCGAGAAGGTCAATCTCAATACGGTTAAGTTCACGCTCGATTTGCAGCCGAGGTCGGCAAAGAAATTCGAATATGTCCTCAGAACATACCACGGCACCAGAGAAGAAGATTGGCGTCCGTAAATAAACAGGAGGTGGACAACAGATGACAGAATACAGAATTAAAGGGCCCGTAAAATGAAACAATTTAAGATTCTGCTACTGATAATCGCAACCGTGACCGGCACTACCAATGCGAAAGTCGATTTGGTTACTTTGCCCTCGCGGGATACGGTGCAGCTTACCATTTATAACTCGGCGGATATGACGTTGGTACGTGAAAGCAGAGCGCTGACACTGAAAAACGGAGAAAACAAGCTGCAATTCTCATGGGCCAATACGCTTATCGACCCAACCAGTCTGGAGATGATGCCTAAGGCCAATGCCGACAAAATTGACATAGCCGAACTGATATATCCGCCGAGAGTCAGAAACCTCGGTCTGTGGAACGTTGAGAGCAGTATGGCCGGAAATGTGCCGGTTGAGATTTCGTATCTTACCAGCGGCCTGTCCTGGCGGGCGTTCTACATGGGCACGCTCACCGAAGATGAAAAGACTATGCAGCTCCGGGGCTATGTAGTAGTCACCAACAACAGCGGCGAGGATTACGAGAATGCCCAGACGCGCCTAATCGTCGGCAAAGTCCATATACTCGACCAGATCGCCGAGCTTGCCCGCCGGCAATATCCATACGGCCGCCCGGGCCAAATCGCCCTAGCAGATAAACTCGAAGGAGGAGTGGAGAAAGAGGCTATAAGAATGCTGGATCAGGTAATGGCGGCCGGTTCACCGCAGGCACCGATGGCCGCGAAACCCAAAGAGGTCATAAAGGAAGGTCTAAGCGAATATTTCCTGTATACGATTGAAGGCACCGAGACAATTCCCACTGGCTGGTCGAAACGATTGCAGAGCTTTGCTGTCGAGGCAGTGCCGGTCGTGAATCTTTATAAATATGAAGAGCAGCGGTACGGGTCGACTGTAGTGCGGTTCCTCAGCTTCAAGAATGATAAAGAGCACAAGCTCGGTGAAACTCCCATCCCCGGCGGGATGCTGAAGGTCTATCGAGGCGTAGGTGATAATGGACATTTATCATATACGGGCCAATCATCGTTTAAGTATATCCCAGTCGATGAGGACGTGGAGCTGAATCTT
Source organism: uncultured Pirellulales bacterium (assembly GCA_964439135.1). Lineage (GTDB taxonomy): Bacteria > Planctomycetota > Phycisphaerae > Sedimentisphaerales > Anaerobacaceae > JAFGPJ01. Next base: position 21,065 of record CAYTNN010000020.1, on the reverse strand, counting down.
GGGCCGATTGCCAATCTCGTGGTCGAGCCGAAACTGATGGATTTCAAGACGGAAAATTACAGATTCGACCGCCGCGACAACATCTCAGGCTGGGATGAAATTCACACGTTCAAAATAGAAGTCAGGAATACCCGTGACATTAACGTTAAGGTCGAGATCAAACGCAACTTCAATACGCAGTACTGGGATATCGACAACAGCGGCGACTTTGGTGCGTTCGAAAAGGTTGACATGGATACGGTTAAGTTCACGCTCGACTTACAGCCGAGATCGACAAAGGAATTCGAATATGTCCTGAGAACATATCACGGCGCCAGACAAGAGGATTGGACAAGTAACAGATAGTAAAGATCCACAAATATAAGCCCCCCCGGCAAAACCAAAGCCGGGGGGATATCCATACTCATCATTCACGGATTGTCAAACAGATTCGGCAGCTTCTATTTCAGTTCGGAATACATCGAACTGAGGGCCGTACTGCTGCAGGTAGCAAAGGGAATAAGCCCGTGTGAAAACTAATATAGGCAATAGTATCACAGTACCGATATACGGTACTAACAGCAGGCAGCTTGCACAGCAAAAACAAAAGCCTATGCAAGCGCCGATGCCGACCATCGCTCCTATCACTATTTTTATCACAATCTGGAAAAGCAGGTAGAGGGTAAAACGAAGCTTGTTCGCCGATAGAATGGTCATGAATTCTCGCCAGCCGTCCATACAGCCAATCATTCGCAAAGACATAATCGGCACGACAAAATCAAAAGTAAACTTCTTTACCAAAAACAGTAATATTGAAAGAGCAAAGAGAGACAAGCCCAAAATTACAATCCCGGGAACAGCAACTATACCGGGTGCCGAGCTGGACGCTATCATAATACCCAGTACGATAATGCCAATAATAGGCAGAACCACAACAATAAAGCTGATTATCCCCAGCACAATTCGGAAGAGGAACAGGCTGTTGCCTTGCTTTTTGAATTTATGCCATGGGATTGAGACTTCGGCCTTATTTGTCGCCACGCAGTGAAGAAACATAAATCTGCCCCTGCTATTAAGCCAAACTACCAACAAACCAATGAGAATCAATACAACGAAAGCGATCACAGTTGCCGGTATAATCCAGTACAGGTTGTTCGAAATATAGTTTCTTGCCGTCTCGATGCCTTCTTTTATTTGTTCTCCCACTTCATTTTGTTTATGTGGAACGTTGTAGGGAGGACCACTGCCGCCGCTACCGCCCCCGCCGCCTCCACCGCCGCCTCCCAAATAGGCCAACCAGGCGCAGAAGCCAATGACAAACCACTTGCGCAAGTCGAAAGGTCTAAATAGTATTAATTTTACCCTGTCGATCGCAGGTGTGACCGGATCAATGACACTTACTCTGTTGAGTTGCTCTGAATTCATTATATTCGACCTCCAAGATAATTGAGCCAGTTAAAGACCATGGTTAGAACGACAACGATTTCTAATAATAAGTTTATTTTCAAGAAAGCGGATATAACAACGACAAGTCCTGCACCGAAAGCCACTGCAATCATAGCGGCCCAGCCCATGGCTTTCTCCAACCACCCGGACCGGATCGTGATATTCTTCGCTTCTGCCTTCGTAACTTCCGATTGTTTCAACTCATTAAGAGCGCCGTTTATTAGTGACTCTGTAAATATCCTGCCGGGCTTATTAGACTCGCCGGTTAGTTTCAGCAAACGTGAAAAGTTCTTATCCAGTTGTGTGACAGAATCGTCGCCCGATAGATTGTCGTTGTTTTGTTTCATCATTTTTCCTCTTTCTCATTCAGAGACGCGAATCGTTCAAGCTCTCGACGCAGAGAAATCTTTGCTCGATATAACAGACTGTATACCGCTTTTTCTGTCGTATTCATTTGCCGGGCGATATCGTTCGCAGAAAGTTCTTCGATATACTTGGCCTCTAAGACCGCTTTTTCTTTACTTTCCAATCTGTCCAGCGCCGAACGGACAATCACAGTCATTTCCTTTCGTTCCAGCACTTCATCGGGCAACAGCTTCGTATCCATAGCGTCAAAATAGCGGCTGATTTCGCCATTAATGCTCGGCCGGCTTGCCCGCCTTCGGATCTCCAGACGGATATTGTTCCTTGCGATACCAAGAATCCAGTCTTCTGGGCAGCCTTTCGCCGGATCATAGCTGCCGCGTCCCCGTACAGCGTCAAAAACCGTTTTCTGCAGAAGTTCCTCGGCAAGTGAGCGATTCGGCCAGCGGCCCATGAACAAACCATATAGCCGCGGAACCTCCCGGTCGATAAATTCTCGCCATACATCGGCATCTCCTTGAGCGAAACCAGCCCAGCTTTGTTGTTCCAAGTTTTCAGCCACTTTTTCGAATTTCCATTTTCTGCATGTGTTTCTATTAAGTATTATGCGCGAGCCAGGCATATTACTCATACTTTTTCGGCATTTTCCGAAAAGCGAGCCCTTTGTGCTGTTAAAGTATATTTCATGCCGGGGACGCATCCGGCTTAAAGCTGCATACAGTCCGGCATGAGCGGTTATACCCGTTTTGCCGGATTTAAGAACGGGGAAGAAGAGACTATTTTGGCGTCTATGCTATGACGCCACCTGACTTTGCTGTCTAAATGAGCGCAATTCTTGCTGAACAGGCCATTCTGCGAAGGCAAGAACAAAGAGCATAACAATATTCGCTATTGGTACGAGCATTAAAAGGCCAAAAGCCCAACTATAGCCGGCCCTGGAAAATATCTTGCAGAAGATTAAAATCTTTACGGCGACAATTATCAGCACTAAAGGTATCATGAATATTAAAAAAAATAGGCTGAAAACGGGGGCGACATTGGGATCTACTTGCATCTTTTATCCTTTCAATAGATTTTAGAAACTAAATCGACAGCTCACAGCTTGCTGAACTCAGATATAGCTCGAGCTATCCGGTCCCGTCGGGCCTCGATAGGAGCCGGATCATTGGTAAAAGTGGTCATATCGCTTGTAATGTCCTCAGGCACTTCGAGCAGGGCAACGTATTTTTGTTGCCGGCCGGCGGTTAGTTTGCCTTTATTCGCTTCGATAAGTTTTCTTAAGACAACTAAGTATTCGTAGTCTTCTATGCCGTCGCGCAGCATTTCCCAGCGGATACTGTCGACCGGTCCATCGAGAACCGGCCCGGATGGATGCGCATCTGCGGCGGCCTCGGGCGGATAAATGAATCGGCCGTCACCGTTGCCCCATGGCCTTTTATCGCCCCTGGGCGTGCTGTAACCGGAGGTCCAGCCCATAGGGTCATCGTAAGGATTCTGAGGCTGCTCGGAGTCCGGATACGCTGCGGAACTGGTCCAGTAGTTTGTCTGCCAGACCAGAATGCCCTCGATATTACGCTGCCAGGTCTGCCAGAGCCAGATTCTCAGTTCGGTGCCGGGATGATCGATGAACAGCGTGCAATATGGCGCTTTTGGTCCCGTGCAGATATACCACCAGAACTTTTCGCCGTGCTTGCGCCGCTCTTCTGCTGGTTCGTGCTTGTACTGATCGGAGACCGCACACCAGATATCAGGCCCGCCGATAAGTTCCG
>CAYTNN010000020.1:5345-17408 GCA_964439135.1 uncultured Pirellulales bacterium | reverse complement strand
TGCTTGTACTGATCGGAGACCGCACACCAGATATCAGGCCCGCCGATAAGTTCCGGCTCTACCTGTTCGGTCAGCATGCGAGTGATGCCGGGGGCCGCCTCCTTGAGTTTGCGAAAACCATTCATCACAAACTCGTAATCCCTGGGCGCCGGTTCGTCGAACCAATAGACAAAAGCCTCATCGAGCCAGCCTTTTTGGCGCAGATGCTCCTGGATTTGGGCACAGTAGGAGTTAAAGAGAACCTTATAGTGCGGCGTATCTTCTCCAAAACCAAGCAACTCCGGCTCGCTGCGGGCGTGAAAAGTGCCGCCGCCGAGACCGGCGATGCTTAGGCGAAAGGAATTGAAGCCGTAATGGTCGATTCCGCGTGCCATTGCCTTGTCCCAGTCCGAGAAATCCAGCTCGACTTTGAGCTTCTCACGCTCGACAGGCGGAAGGGCCGGCGGTTCGAAATCGCCGCCCTCCAGGAGTTCGTCACCCGTAGAGGGATTTGTCAAAGAAACATCATCGAACCAGAGAAGCCCGGTTTTCTCTCCCGCTTCGGTCCATGTCGCAGCCCGGAGATTCAGACGAACCGATTTAGCACCTTTCGGGAAGGTTTTGATGAGCCGGTCGAACTGCTGCCAGCGGCCGGCACCTTCAATTCCGATATCGTTATTGCCACCGTAAATCCATTTGTCGGATGCGTCGTAGTGGTTGAGTGTTACTAAAAATGCGTGCTCGGGCAGAGCAGTTTTATACCAGAAACGCAGGCGCAATCCATCTTGAGGAATTTCTATCGGAAACTTATAAGCGACGGTGACATTAAGGTCGTTTTTGTCATCGAAGAGCAAGAGGGATTGTTTGCCGGCATGCTTTTCGTTAGTAACCTCGACGCCGCCTTCCCATTTGCGAGCCGGAGGCTTTATGTCGGGCCAGGTAACTTTTATATTATCCATCGGCGCCGGGTTGTAAGGTGAGATGTGGTGGGCACTGAAGCTGGCCCAGTACTTATCGAGCACCTGCCGTCTCTGTCCGGCATCAGACAGCTTTTGATAGCGAAATACATCACCCGGCGAGAAACCAAATGCTGTAGTGCAGGTCATCCGGTCAGGAAGGACAAAATCAAAGACCTCTACGCGCAGCGTAACTTCAGCGTTGTAATCTTGTGCTTGTAGTTTAATGCTACCCGTATAGATTCCAGCCGGAACACTCCGCGGCACCTTGACGCGAATCCAAAACGGCTGATTCTTATTTGGTTCCAGGTCCAGAGTACCTTTCAAAGGCGGCAGCGGGTCCGGCCAGAGACCGGGTATGGAACTTTTGTCGGTCGGCCGCTCCACGTTGACATACCGGACTTTAAGGATTTCGACGCTCTCAGAGGAGATAATCGCCCCGCCGGGTCCGGACAAGTCTCCAGCTCGGGCTGTAAATCCGCTCAGAGGCACGGTTGGCCGGACGACTAATTGCGCAGCTTCCGCTTCGTTACGGGCGGCCTTTATCATAATGGCCTCGCTTTTTTCAACGGGCAGGGATTTTTCCCGGCTTATTTTCCACCCGGACGAGGCCCACCATAGACCAACCTTGCCGGATGAACCGGCAAGCAATTCGCCGAAGCGAGCATTAAAATAATCACTGGTTTGAGCCGATCCGATCCGACTAATCAGCAACAACGATAAGAAAAGGATTTTTTTCAACATGATATATTGCCTTTCAAGCATTTTTTGAGTTACAACCTGACCGACAGCCTTTGCTGGCCGTGATTGAATTCTCCACTACAATCCACCGCGCGTCAAGAATCTCTTTATATATTTGACTGCCGGCCGGATTTGTTTTAGAATGAAGAATGTAATATGTCTTATGGATCATAAGCCTAATCGCTTATGAAATACAGGAGTGGATTTCCGGAATGAAGAAAAATCTCGAACAAATTGCCGCCGAGGATGGCCGATACAGTGCTCAGGCAATCAGGTTCGTATATGAAGCACTTGGCTATACGGCGCAAAACGTCGCCACCGAGCCAAAACACGTCAGCGGTGAAACGCTTTGCGAGGGGCTGAAAAAACTGGCTCTCGAAAAATGGGGAAGACTGGCGATGCTCGTGCTGAACACATGGGGTATCAAAACGACTCGTGATTTCGGCGAAATCGTCTGGCTGATGATACGAAACGAGTGGATGAGCGCGCAACCGACCGATTCGATAGACGACTTCAACGATGTTTTCAATTTTAAAACGACCTTCAAAGACCAATTCGAGTTCCAACAGTCTTAATCAGAAGCTCACCATTTTTCAAAATTTCGACCGAATTGGCCTTTTATGCTATGGCGGTGACACGCTGGGACAGTGAAGGCCTATCTTAATTCAAGCAGATACGCATGGTCGCACCGACTTGACATGTGCTGTGGATGATATTCTACAAAACCGTAGCTCTTGTACAAAGCGATCGCTTCTTTTAAGACCGAAGCAGTTTCCAGAATCATTTTTTCGAAACCGAGCTGCCTCGCTTTCGACAACGCATCTTCCAGCAAAAATTTGCCCAGCCCTTTGCCCCTGTGTGCTTTCTTTAAATACATTTTACGAAGCTCGCACGTTTGCTCATCAACTGGATAAAGCCCATAAGCACCGATGATCGAGCCGTCTTCGGTTTCGAGCACAAAGAACTTCCCGCCCCGGCCGAAATAAGAAGACTCGATGTCTTTAATATCGGCATCCGTACACGCCGGGTCCGGCTTTAAACCATACTCTTTTAGTACCCCATAAACCAAATCAGTGATTTGTTTACAGTCTGTGTTGTGCGCAATCCTGAGTCTTAGGTTATTTATTTCTTCCATTAAGACTCCTCACATGTTGTCGCCACAATTCATACAACTCATTTTTTCTAATGCTTGTTTCAAGGGCTTCGCCGAACACATTATAAATTAGATGCCTTTCTGTAATAAGATGAACCTTGTCAAATTCTAATCGTGCTTCACGAATTAAATGTAAGCGATTCTCTTTGAGCATTGAAATACTCTTGCCGAGTCTTTTTTGCGAGGAAACATGACTTTCGTCTTCAACAATTAGCTCATTACTTTGGAATTTCTCGTATTGCTTTTTGTTCAAATCTTCGGTTTTCTGATTAATAGTATTTGAAATTATCAGTATCCAGTCTTTCTCCATGCCGTAGTCGCCCCAACCTGCGCTTTGCAACTTTTCACCAGGTCTTCTCATGGCAATTCTTGACTTTTTTGGCAGTTTTTGGTTTGGTGAATAATATGGAAGCTCTAAGAGGCTGCCTTTGGGATACTTCTCGAAAATTTTCACATCCATCTTATATTTTTCTGTTGTCGCAATAGTATGCTCCAAACCAATAATTTGTTCATCCCCAAGAGTCAAAAGGAAATCAGGCGCCTCTCTTTTAATGAACTCAATCGGGAGGACCAACTTAGATTTAATGAAACCTATTATTAAGAAAAGACATAATGCATAATTTTCATGTGCTTCTGTGCTCTCACCTAATTCGGTAATGTTCGTGACATTTTTGACAATTTCCTCAATATCTGACAGTGTTTTGAGGGGGGGTTTTATGTATTTACTTGAAAATAACATTTATTCGCTTCAGAATTAAATATCGATCACTCTGACAGTTATGCAAATCTTAAGAGAATAGTAAAATTGTTGATAGATTCTGTAAAGTAACAACTGGCTACCAGGCTATAGCCAGAATATATCACTTCATTTTGAAAATCTTCTCATTCAGGTCTATGTGAAAACGTCCCTCGAAAACTCCTTCTACCTCGCCGGTCAGGTATATCTCATTGTTGTCGCAAATTTCCACGAATAAGGTACCGCCCGGCATCTTCACGTTGATTTTGTTGTCCACCATTCCTAATTTGTAAGCCGCCCCAGCCGCCGCGCAGGAACTACTGCCGGAAGCTAATGTATACCCGGCTCCCCTTTCCCAAATCCTTATTTCGATATTTGCCCTGTCTATGACTTTCAGGAGCTGCATGTTGATTCGATTTGGAAACATATTGTGATTCTCAACTTCGGGGCCTAATTCTTTTGCCTTTTCCTCTGTGACCTCGTCCAGCGGAATCACACAATGAGGATTGCCGACAGACAGGCAGGTCACCTTATATTTGACCCGGTTTATTTGCAGTTCTTCATCCACGACTTCTCTTTCTCTGCCTCTGACCGGTATTTTTGTGCTGAGGAAGGTCATCTTCCCCATATTGATCTTAATTAAATTCGCCGAGTCATCTTCAATATATGCTTCGACAATTCCGCCTGATGTCTCAATGCTGAAATTCTTTTTATCCACATACTTATTCTCAAATAAGTATTTTACGAATATCCTCAATCCGTTACCGCTCTTCTCAGCCTCGCTGCCGTCGGGATTGAAAATCCTTAAACTTAAATTGTCCCCGCTTTTGATTGGGCCGTACAGAATCCCATCCGCTCCAACTCCAAAGTTTCTATCGCATATCAATCGAATTGTATCCGGCGTCAAATCCACATCGTGAATGTTCGGGTCGATAACAAGATAGTCGTTTCCGAGTCCATGATATTTTCTAAAATGCACTCCCATAATTCTTTGCCCTGTAACGCTCATTGCAGTTTTATCTTCAGCGATACAGTCCCCTGCACCGGACAATCTCTATACCGCTCGATATTCCATAATCATATCAAATTATGTTACTTTTGAATATATCGGCAATACAAAGCTTATACAGATAGGTTCTAAGGCTATATTGAATACATAAGATTCTTTAACCAACTGTTTTGAGTATCGCTAATTTTTACTTTTTATGCTTAACATATGTCATTGTTTGCTTGCTGTCTATGTTGAATCGTATATACTTATATCATTGTGAGCCTGTTGTAATAAGGTTACTGAGGCCCGCTCATAGCGAGACCTCATATTATTATCGGATGACTATTATAGTACTGTGACGATACGGCAGGGTCCGGTTTCATAGTATATTTCGTTTTCGCCTAATGGCTTTCGAACAGTTGCTTCGATTCCATTAAGAGTATTCTGTGGTATAGAAAAGCAATGCCGAAATCGCATGTAAAATCTTTAGGGCGGATTGATGCTTCGCAATCTTGCGAACCAGAAACGATAAAGCGATATTCGAACCGGCACCCGGAGTGGTTGCTGCAAAGCTTTATCTTTTTTATGTTTTTCTACCTTTATCTATGGCTCTATGTGGATCTTAGACTCATATATCATGGAGCCGGAGTTATTACGAATTTCCCGGTCTTTTACAAAGGCTGGTCTTTTTTCCTGCCGTTTCTGTCATACCCGGGCGGCCCTGTCGAATATCTATCAGCTTTCTTTTCGCAACTCTTCTACTATTCATGGGCGGGAGCATTAGTTATAACAGTCCAGGCATGGCTGATGTACCTATGCTTCGACTACCTGCTGAAAGCTGCAAACTCACTGCGAAGTCACTTGATTTGTCTTGCCCTGCCGATTCTCCTGCTTGTTCTGTACACGCAGTATACTTATCACTTTGTAACAACAATGGCTTTTTTAAGTGCGTTACTTACTGCATGTTTGTACCTGAAGATTACTCTGTCACACAATAAGAATTTCAGTTGTGTTAGCGTTTTTCTAATCCTGTCAGTCATTCTCTATTATCTTGCCGGCGGAGCTTTTCTGCTTTTTGCTGTTCTCTGTGCAATTTATGAGCTGATTTTCAGGTCCCGCTGGAAGATAAGCCTGTTTTGTTTGTTATCCGCTGCTGCTATTCCCTATATTCTGGGCGTTCTGATCTTCCAGCTCAGTATCATCGATGCATTTAGCAACTTGCTGCCCTTCACATGGAAAATTCTGAAATATAATGCTCGGAAAAGAGCAGTAGTAATAGTATATGTGCTTTATCTTCTCCCGCCTTCGACACTTCTTGTATTTGGCCTCTGGCGGGCACTCGGGAAAAAGCCGCATTTTGCAAAAAAACGACCAGGCAGAAAATCAGCAAAAAAGCGTCGAAATCATATTTCCAATCTACCGGCAAAAATATTTTCCTGGTATAGCGGCTCGCTAAAACTCAAATGTGTCATCGAGTTATTGCTCTTGATTGCTATTGCCGGCGGCAGTGTTTTCTTTTCCCGCAATGATAATCTTAGAACAAGGTTTAAGGTCGATTACTATGCTCACCACAAGATGTGGCCAGAATTGCTTATTTCCGCCCGGCGAAATCCCACGGATCCCTTAATAGCCCATGCAGTAAACAGGGCTTTGTATCAGACGGGGCGGCTCGGCTACGATATGTTCTCCTGGCCCCAGCATAAGGATTATCTGTTCCTGTCCAACAAGGAATATAAATGGGTAGAATGGCAGGTATTCGATCTTCATTTGGAAATCGGCTTTGTTAATATGGCAGAGAATGCCCTGACCGAATCTCTCGAAGCGCTCGGAGACCGTCCCATGGTGTTGCAGAGACTGGCCTTAATAAATATGGTTAAAGGTAATTTGGGCTCCGCAAAAATCTATCTCGGCGCGCTTAGCAAGACTCTTTTTAATGCTGACTGGGCAAAACACTATCTTGACCTTCTGGAGACCGATCCAGACTTCTCCACGGACAAGTATATTCGGCATCTGCGCTCTTTGTGCCTGGACAAGGATCACTCCACTCATTCTCTGCCCAGGGAGGAGGCTCTTTCCTTGCTGCTGGAAAAGAACAGCCAGAACCGTATGGCTTTCGAATATCTAATGGCCTGGTATATGCTAAACAAGCATTTAGGCAAATTTGTCCAAAAAATCGAGCTTGTGCATGACTTACATTACGCCAATGTACCGACACATTATGAAGAAGCGGCTCTTATCTACGTATACGGAACAAGAAAACCACTTTATCTGAGCGATTATGAACCAAATCCTCAGATACGCCGGCAGATCGAAGAGTTTAGCCGGATTCTCAACAGTTATGGTAAGAACAAACAAGCCGCCGCCAACGAGTTAGCAAAAAAATTCCGAAATACTTATTTCTTCTATTATATATTTGCGTTCTCAAGCCCGAAAAAATGATTTAATCACATAAGCGTATGAAATTAAAATTACATAATACCAAAAAAGCCAAGCTCATTTACGCGACAATCGTATGTGCATTTATCGCTGTATCGTTGCTTTATTCCTGCCGCGGCACAAAAGTCACGATCACACAATATAGTTCCATCGACCGGCCGGCAAAAGTCCAGCCGGATTACGCCGGTAGTGTCATCCCGCCCAACATCGCACCACTGAACTTCTCAATACTGCAAGACGGTTCTGCCTATTTTGTAAAAATACACTCCGAAAAAGGAAAACCTATCGAGATATTCAGCAGGAAACCCACGATATTAATACCTCAGCGAGCCTGGCACGAGCTTCTGGATTTGAACCGCGGCCGGCAGCTCGGTCTGGATGTCTATGTCGAATCCGGTGCCGGTGCATCATCTTCCAAAGCAGAAAATGAACGTTGGTCCCGCTTTCAAACTCTCACCGTCGAAATCGCACGTGAGGATATCGATCCTTTCCTCGTATACAGAAGGATTCGGCCGGGCCATCGTATCTGGAGGGATATGGGCATCTACCAGCGCAATCTGAATAATTTCGACGAATCGCTTATATTGAATAATGGCTATTTCAAGCACGGCTGTGTCAACTGCCATACTTTCTGCAGAAACCGTACCGAAAAAATGCTGATCGGCATCCGCAGCGTAGATTACGGCAGCTCGGCTTTGCTGGTAGAAGGTGACAAAGTACTAAAGATTGGAACAAAGTTCGGATATACATCATGGCATCCGAGCGGGCGGGTTGCCGCATTTTCCGTCAACAAGGTCAGGCAGTTCTTTCATTCGGCCGCAAGCGAGGTCCGGGATGTGATTGACTTCGATTCCGTGATGACTTATTATCTGGTTGACTCAAAAACCGTAAAAACTACACCGGCACTTGCCCGAAAAGATCGGCTCGAAACGTATCCGACATGGTCAGCCGACGGCCGGTACTTATACTTCTGCAGCGCGCCGATAACGTGGGCGGATCGGAATGTCGTCCCCGAAACCTATGCCCAAATCAAGTACGATCTTGTCCGCGCAAGTTACGACATCGACAGCGACCAGTGGGGCCCGCTGGAATCGGTGCTTTCGGCCGAGGATACGGGCCTCAGCATCCTTTTGCCGCGAATCAGCCCGGATGGCCGCTGGCTTCTGTTCTGCATGTGTGATTACGGCTGCTTCCCCGTTTACCGAGAAAGCAGCGACCTGTATATGATAGACCTCGAAGCAGCTCAACAAACAGGCGAATACAAACACCGCAGGCTCGACATCAACAGCGACGAAAGTGAAAGCTGGCATAGCTTCTCGAGCAACAGCCGGTGGATCGTATTCAGCAGTAAAAGAGACAGCGGCGTATTCACCAGAATATATGTCGCATACATAGATGAAAGCGGCAAAGTACACAAGCCAATAAGGCTGCCGCAGAAAGACCCGACGTATTATGATTCATGCCTTTGGACCTACAGCGTCCCCGAGCTTATTATCGAGCCAGTCCGGGTAACAAAAGAAAAGCTGGGCAGAGTTGTTCGCAGCTCCGAAAAAATACCCATCAAGATGCCAATTACCATGGCCACACCCAAAGTTGGCGAGCCCCCAGAATCTCAGGAGCCATGGCAGACCGAACGCGAGTAATTCAGCGGCAAAAGAAAGCACCGGCCACATTCCTCAATGGCTCGATTCGCGAGAAATATATTTTTGCGTCCAGGGACAAGCGTTTATACAAATCCCGCAAATTGTCGAATTAATACCCTGTTGCGTTGATAGATTCATAGCTATATCCCGGCACGTAAAGGCATCATATATCGATTCCCGCGAAGCACCCATACTCCAATTGGGCCCGACAATTGCCCCGGCGGGACAGCGGTCCACGCATCTGTGACAGTCACCGCAGTGTGACGTATCTATCGGTTTGCCCGTTTCGAATTGTGCATCCGTCAACACAGAACCAAGCCGAACTGCCGGCCCGTATTCTTTCGTGATAAGTAATGCCGACTTGCCGATCCATCCGAGCCCCGCTCGCGTGGCAATAGTCTTGTGCTGTATGGGCATACTTAGTGTGCGAGTATCGAAATATTCTGACGTCGCTTCAATAGCCTCGGCCCGCCTGCCGCAGGTTGTCAATAAATCAGCTATCCGCGTGCATAGCTTCGCCAAAAGCTCGTTGACCCTTCCGTATTCATGGTAATAGCGTTGTGTTGGGCCATTCGATATCTCGCTGACCACTGATGGATCGAGTCTGACTGCGATAGAGACAGCGGCGGGATGCCCCCCTCTCATGTCCGCGGGCAAATCAGTAACATCCGCAAAACCGATAAGATCGCCCCCCTGCTCTTTTAACATGGTCCTTATTTGTTCATTCAGGTTCATCGTTCGAATCACATTTTCACGTCACACTAATGGTGGTCTAAACATCTTCAACCAGGATGATTTTCATTGTTTCCGTTAACACTTTAGCCTTGTGCTTGCGTTTCTCACCTGCCGGTATGAACAGTCCGTCACCCGGGACGAACATAATCACTTTTCCGTCGAAGTCTATTTCCATTTGGCCTTCCAGAACATATCCGATATGCCCTTTGGTGCACCAATCGGTTTCAAAAAATTCCTTTGTGAACTCTGCTAAACGCAGTTTTCTGCCGTCCTGCTCATGTGCTTTGAACCTAACGCCGGCTGCCGGCGTTTCCCACAATATCTTCTCGAAGTTTATTCTGTATTTTTCCATCGCATATTTTCCTGTCACCGAAACGTTCCTTATAACAATTGTCCTTTTGCAACCATAATGACCTTTCCGCCGACAAACACGTCGATTTTTTCCTGCTTGTTTTCCGCCCTGAGATAGAGCAGTGACGGTCTTGATATTTCATAGCCCTGTTCAACCCGGATGTCGATCTTGTCGTCCCCAAAATAAAGATGTTTCGCTAAATACCCGGCTAAACAACCATTCCCGCTTCCTGTGGCCGGGTCTTCCGGTATGTCATAATAGTCACAGAAAACCCGGACATTCAAGTCGTTTTCGCGATTATAAGTCTCAGGGCAAAAAATCAGGATCATCTTGGCTTTTGTATCTTCAATCAGCTTGAAACATTTATCTCTGTTAACTTTGGCCCGTTTCACAGCATCCAGACTCTTCAGCGGAACGATGATAAAAGGCAGCCCGGTAGAGACTTCCTGAACAATAAATCTATCGTCTATTTCCGATTCATTCAGACCCAAAACTTTCGAAATAGGACCCGGCTCGATAGTCAGGCCAAAAGTCGGGTCAATTTGCTTCATCCATAATATATCTTTTTCTTTTCCGCTGGAACCTGAAGTAACGGGAATCTGGCCCACCTTCAAATTAAGGATTACGGTCTCGGCGGGTTCTTTCATAATTTCGTGCTGTATTACAAAGGCGGTCCCCAGAGTCGGGTGCCCGGCAAAAGGCACCTCCGCTGCCGGCGTGAAAATACGAACATCATATCCGCCTTGTCGCGGCTGTTCGCTCAGGATGAACGTTGTCTCCGAATAGTTCATCTCCCTGGTGATACGCTGCATCTGGCTATCCGATAGAGCCGCCGCGTCCCGGACAACTGCGAGTTGATTCCCTGTATATTTTTCCTCTGCAAATACATCCAAAATATAAAAGGTCATATTCTCCATTTTTTATATCCTTTTGTTATTATTTTTTAAACACGCCATCCATTACATCGAGAGCGAACCTTGCCGAGACGGTTGCCGGGCCGCCGCCCATTTCAATGCCGACCTCGACCGCTTCAAGAATCTCCCGCGCCGAAGCCCCGGCTTTGGCGGCTTGTTCGATATGCCACTGCATGCACGATTCGCAGTCGATGACGACTGAAATACCGACCGCTATCAATTCCTTGGTCTTCTTCGGCAGAGCCCCATCGCAATAGGCCGCCTTTTCCATCTCAAGAAACGCCTCGTAAACTTTGGATTTGAGAGACAGCAATTTCTGATGCGCCTTGTCCCGATGCTCGGATATTTCTTTCAGTCGATCCATTATCGTCCTCAATTTTATCTTCGTAATACCAGTTGTTGAAATATTGCACGACTTCTTTCGGAGCAAACATCTGTATAATAAACATTTATGGAATTGTACATCGGATTTTCAACACACTTAAAATCAAATGCTCTTTCGGAAAGATTGCTCTCTTGAGACATCATTCCCCGAACAGCTTGTCAATACTCTGGTTTAGAGCCGTCGTCAGCTTACGGCATCCTGATCAGGTCAGGAATTTTAAGATGATATTTTTATAATGCTCTACACCTTTTTCAAGGTCGGCGACGTCAATATATTCATCGGGCTTGTGGCAAAGGTGTGGCTTGCCGGGCCCGAAAATAACGACGGGGCTGCCGAGTGAGGCGAAATAAGGGCCGTCCGTGGTGTAGCCTACGGCCTTGGTTTTATCAGTTTCAACAACGGAGCAAAAATCTTTAACAAAGTCGCAACTGCAATCAGTCTCCATCGACTGCATCTGGCGTATTACAGAAACGGCTGCTTCAAATTGTGTATTCTCGGTTCTCAACTTTGTGCAGATTTCTTCTAAATCGGCAATGATAGCCTGATGATCCTGCCCGGGAAGAGTGCGAATATCGATTCCGATGCTGCACTTATCCGGCACAACGTTCATCGTTTTACCGCCGGCGATTGTATTGATGCTAATCGAGCACGTACCCAACTGCTTATGCGGCTCGATTTTGATTTCGTAACTTTCCAGCTCATTCATAATCAGCCGCATCGAGCCGATTGCGTTCACGCCCAATTGCGGGGCCGAGCTGTGGGCGGCTTTGCCCTTAGTTGTAACTTCGAGCCACAGCATCCCGCGATGGGCGGTCACAATCTCGAAATCCGTCGGCTCAGGGATAACCACTCCGGCAAGTTCCGGCAGCCAGCCTTTGTCATCGACAAACCGTCTTGCCCCGGCGCTATCGGTCTCTTCGCCCGCAACTGCTGAGAAAATAATATCGCCCTGTAACTTGACGCCGGAATCGACGATTTGTCTGATAGCGGTAACAGCCGCGGCGGTTCCGCCCTTCATATCCACGGAGCCTCTGCCATATAT
>CAYTNN010000020.1:0-5245 GCA_964439135.1 uncultured Pirellulales bacterium | reverse complement strand
AAGGGCTTAAAAAGTTTTAAAGCTGTCGCAAAGGAGCTTAAATGGGACCTGTATTAAATGGGCTGCTAAAACTTCAAAGCGTTGAAAATCGTCTGCGAGTCGAAAAGGGAAAACTTACAAGATGCAGAAGGAATGTCATTATTCAGGAAAACCTGATCAGAAGCCTTCAAAACGCCCTTGAAGCCAAGAAAGAAGAAGTGCAACTAACCAAGGTTCAATTCGACCGCATGGAATTGGAACTCAAGACCAAAGATGAAATAATAGCTAAGTTAAGAGCATCACTCAACAGCGCAAAAACGAATAAAGAGTATGCCGCCGTCCTCACTCAACTCAATACTACCAAGGCGGACAATTCCAAGATAGAAACCCAGAGTCTCGAATTGTTGAAAGATATTGAGGCCGATGAAACTGAATGCAAGGATATCCAGAAACAGGTAGACGAGCAAAAAGAAACACTTGAGAAAACCCGAAAAGAAAGTGAGATACTGGCCAACAAATTCCAGGCAGAAATCGATAAAATCCAGATTGAGTGGGATCAGGTTGCACAGATCATCCCATCCAAATCGTTAGAAACATTCAAACGCGTGGCCGAAACGTACGACGGCCACGCTGTCGCGTTCATTGAGCAGCAGGGTAATAAAAAGGGACCTTATAGCTGTGGGGGCTGCTTCATGGGAATCACCGCCGAGAGTGTCAATATGCTTATGACTAAAGATGACATAATCCGCTGTCCCAATTGCACAAGAATACTTGTCCTTGGCAATTTACATGAAGATTAGAAACCAGGAGTAAGACCGCAGAACCAAAGCGTATCCCGCAGTCATTATGTGTTAGCCTAAACTCGTTTTAATTTTGTTTTTAGGAGCCAACGTAGTGCCTGATAAAATCATCGCTCATATTGACGGCGGCAGCAGAGGCAATCCTGGCCCGGCTGCTGCCGGTTTTGTATTGGAAGATTCCAGCGGGACTCAATTGCAGGCACAAGGCTACGTCTTAGGCCGAACGACTAACAACGTGGCCGAATATACAAGTCTCGTAAAAGCCCTCGAAGCCGCGATAAAAATAGGTGCCGAACAGCTCGTCGTTTTCAGCGACAGCGAACTGCTTGTCAAACAGATTAACGGTCAATACAGGGTGAAAAGCGAGCTTATAAAGCCCCTTTACGAGCAGGCCGCCAGCCTGCTCAACAGGTTCAAGAGCTGGAAAGTCCGTCATATTACTCGTGATAAGAACAAGCAAGCCGACAGTCTCGTAAATCAGGCTCTGGACACAGGACATAACATTGAAGCCAGGCTCAAACCGGCATCGAAGAAGGAAAAGCCGATCCGGCTCGGCGTGCTCATCAGCGGCGGCGGCACAACATTGATGAACATCCTCAAACACATTAAGCATGGCCTGCTCAATGCCGAGGTGGCTGTCGTTATCAGCTCACGCTCAACGGTGACGGGGGTCGAGAAAGCGAAAAACGCAGGGCTGGACGTAAAGATTGTCCGCACAAAAGACTACCCCGACATCGATGAATTCAGTAAGCGTATCGAAGCAGAGCTCATCGCGGCAAACGTTGACCTCGTCATCCAGGGAGGCTGGCTATGCCTTTGGAAAATACCGGCTCGATACGAACATCGCGTGATGAACATCCACCCCGCCCTGCTGCCGAGCTTCGGCGGAAAAGGGATGTGGGGACATCACGTCCACGAGGCGGTACTAAAAGCGGGCTGTAAAGTAAGCGGCTGCACCGTCCATTTCTGCACAAATGAATATGACGATGGGCCTATCATCGTCCAGCGAACCTGCGCGGTCGAAAACGACGACACTCCCGATACGCTGGCCGCCAGGGTCTTCGAGCAGGAATGTATCGCATATCCGGAGGCCATCAACTTATTTGCCGCCGGCAGGTTGTCCGTCGAAAACGGCATTACAAGAATCAAACCGTAACGCGACAAATCCGGATCGGGCCACGATACGCAAGCCGTAACGTATTATCAAATACGACTATTTCGACTTTGCGACGGCAGGCTCACTTTTCTCCGGCTCAGGTTCTAGATACCCTTCAAGTTTCAAGTGCTCTTCATCCTGCACGTCGATCTTGATAAGGTTCTTGCCTTTGAATTTGCCTCCCAGTACAGCTTCCGAAAGCGGGTCCTCTATATAATGCTCGATCGCCCTTCGTAAAGGTCTGGCTCCGAATTCCGGATTATAGCCCTTGTCAATGAGAAATTCCTTCGCCTGGTCGGTTAATTCGAGTTTTAAGCCGTGCTCGGTCAGACGTTTGAATACCTTGGCAAGCTCGTAATCAACGATAATTTGCAGATTCTCTCTTGTTAACGCCTGAAAGACGATGGTGTCGTCAAGCCGGTTCAGAAATTCGGGTCTAAAGTGACGCTCTACCTCTTTCTGAAGAATATCCTTCATTTTCTCATAATTCGCCTCGGGGCTTTTCTTGCCAAAACCAAAACCGGATTGATTCTTAATCAAATCAGCGCCGATGTTGCTGGTCATAATGAGAACGACATTTTTAAAGTCAATGCTTCGGCCGAAACTGTCCGTCAACCTGCCCTCGTCCATAATCTGTAACAGCACATTATAGACATCAGGATGGGCCTTCTCTATTTCGTCCAGAAGCAGCACTGAGTATGGTCTTCTTCTAATCCTTTCGGTTAATTGTCCGCCTTCTTCGTAGCCAACGTATCCGGGAGGAGCACCGACCAATCGACTTACATTGTGCTTCTCCATAAATTCACTCATATCCAGCCGGATGAGAGAATTTCTGTCACTGAACATAAACTCCGCCAGAGCCTGTGCGAGCAGCGTTTTTCCAACACCGCTGGGTCCGAGGAGTATGAAGCATCCCATTGGACGATTCGGGTCCTTAAGGCCGCTCCTGCTGCGTCTGACCGCCTTGGCCACGGCAGTTATTGCTTCATCCTGTGAAACAACTGTTTTATGCAGCTCGGCCTCAAGTTCCAGGAGTCGCTGGGTTTCCTTTTTCTCCAGTTTCGTCAACGGCACGCCCGTCATATTGCTGACGACCTCCGCAATGATCTCGTTGTCCACTACTCCGGTCGCTTCTTTGTTTTCCTCGTACCATTTTTTATGCAGTTGGGTCTTCTCATCCAGAAGCTGTTGGGCCTCATCCCTCAATGACGCCGCCCGCTCATAATCGGCATTTTTAACGGCCTCGTCTTTTTCCCTTTGCAGCTTTTCTATTTTCTCTTCCATCTGCGTCAAATCGGGCGGAGGAGTCATGTTCTTAAGTCGAACTCGTGCACCGGATTCATCGATCACATCTATCGCCTTGTCGGGCAGACATCTGCCGGTGATATATCGGGTAGAAAGCTCTACTGCTTGGAAAAGGGCCTCGTCGGTAAATCGAACCCTGTGGTGCGCCTCGTAGCGGTCCTGAAGTCCTCTAAGTATCGCCAGGGTCTCTTCCTTCGAAGGCTGCTCGACAATGATCGTCTGGAAACGCCTTTCAAGCGCCCCGTCTTTCTCAATATGTTTTCTGAACTCGTCTAAAGTAGTAGCGCCAATACACTGAACTTCTCCTCTTGCAAGAGCCGGCTTGAGCACGTTCGAGGCATCAATAGCACCCTCGGCCCCACCTGCTCCGACAAGCGTATGAAGCTCGTCAATGAACAAGATAACATTCTTTGCCCTTCGGACTTCGTTAATGACCGCCTTTATTCTTTCTTCGAATTGTCCGCGATATTTCGTGCCGGCAACCATCATTGCCAGATCAAGCACCACCATCCGCTTGCCCTTGAGGATTTCCGGGACTTGCTTGTTGATTATCTGCTGGCTCAGACCCTCGACAATAGCAGTTTTGCCTACGCCTGCTTCGCCCAGGAGAACAGGATTGTTCTTCGTGCGTCGACAGAGTATCTGGATCAGTCGCTCAATTTCTTTCTGCCTGCCGATTACCGGATCGAGTTCACCTTCGGCGGCTAATTGTGTAAGATCTCTGCCGAAGCTGTCCAGTGCCGGGGTTTTGCTTTTTGTCTTTCTGCCCATAGTCGGGGTCATCTTCATCCCAAGAGCGGCAGGTCCGTCATCCACTCCGGCTCCCAGCAGATTCAACACTTCCTGACGCACATCCTCGAGTTTCAAACCAAGATCCATAAGAACCTGAGCTGCTATACCTTCGCTCTCTCGCAGCAGGCCCAACAGGATATGCTCTGTCCCCACATAGTTATGGTTAAGCGACCGGGCTTCTTCGATCGCATACTCAATCACCTTCTTGGCTCGGGGTGTTTGCGGCAGCTTGCCCATTGTGACCATATCAGGCCCGCTTTTGACCAGCTTTTCCACTCCGAACCGAAGCTTCTTTATGTCCACATCCAGATTTTTCAGAACCGTAGCACCCACTCCGCTGCCTTCCTTAACCAGCCCCAGAAGGATGTGTTCGGTCCCTATATATTCGTGGTTAAAACGCTGGGCTTCCTGGTTAGCCAGCGCCATAACCTTACGTGCACGGTCTGTAAAACGCTCAAACATTTTTTACCCCGAAATATAGTTTAGAAAAATACCGATTTTCCTGCTGTCGCCGTTGGATAAACACCAACGTAGGATAGCAATCGGCGATAAATAACATTTAATTTTTATTTTTCTTATTATATAGCACTCAATCAGTCTGTCAAACATGCAATATCTGCTCACTGCCTTGCTTATCAGGACTGTTAATACATATCTTTATATAGCTCAGACTGAGTTGATGTTCACTCTCGGGCCAACATTTTCTTTATTCTCAATTTTATCGGCAAAAACAGATGCCAACTTTCCGATTACACGCACAAAAATCCAGATTTTGGACACCGAAACAGGCTTATCCTTGCGTGTTGGTACAAGCCCATTATGCAGTGCGGCACCTAAGAAATCATTTGGAGCCATATCGAATTACACGCCGGATTTTGAAAATAAGGATAAAATACACCCATCATCCGGTTCATTAGCAGGTATCCTGATCGGATTTTCTCTTGCCGCCCCCGAACAGAGGGCAGAGGACCGAAAGCAAAAAGAATCAGGTACGAACCGTCCATCGAATAATCCCTCTGTCGTCCATCGTTCATCCGGCCTCTGATTTATGACTTCCTTTCTACCCATTTGGGTGTAGACAGTTTTTTGAAAATTGGCTTTGTTTGGCTTTGTTTTCTTACTGGCCGAAAACACATTTATTTCCATATGACCTTATTTTATAGTTACTTACAATATTTTAGCCTTTTGTAAATTGGGTTTGTTTTGCATAAAA
>CAYTNN010000019.1:0-32921 GCA_964439135.1 uncultured Pirellulales bacterium | reverse complement strand
GGCTCGTCGGCAAGCAGCAGTTTGGGCCTGTTAATCAGCGCCCTGACTACGGCGACACGCTGCCGCTGTCCCCCGGACAATTCGCCGGGACGATACAGCAAAAACTCCTTAAGCCCCACACGCTGTAGCAGTTGCACCGCCCTGTCGCGAATTTCTTTCATAGAGGGACGCTTCTTATCTGCAAGCGTCGGCACCAGGACGTTTTCGAGCACTGTGCATTGCGGCAAAAGATGGTGTAATTGAAAAACGAAACCGATTTGTTTATTGCGGATTACCGCCAGTTCCTTCTCGCCCAGAGCGGCAAGATCCTGACCGTCAAACAGCACTTTTCCACTGGTCGGATAATCCAGGGTGCCCATGATGTTCAGAAGCGTGCTTTTACCGCAGCCGGATGGGCCGACAATGACCAAAGACCGGTCCGGCTCAACCTTTAAAGTGATGTCTTTCAGGACAGAAAGGCCCTGTTTATCCCCCGGAGACTCATATTTTTTTGCCACGTGAATGAGTTCAAGCATCATGATCCTTACATTTCTGGGCAATTTGTCCATATATACGAACCATTTGCTCAGCGGTTTGCTCAATATTAAATTTTTCAGAAACTGCGGCCCTGCCCTGCTCTCCCAGCCGTCGCATTTTGGCGGGATCGAGCAATAGAGAGCCTATGGTATCCGCCAAAGCTTCGACGTTATTTGGCTCACACAGCAATCCCCCGCCGGTTATCTCTATCAGTTCCGGAAACACGCCGCTTGCCGGCTCTACCACCGGCACACCCGCCGCAAGTGCTTCGAGCACATATAATCCGTAAGCGACAGGCTGCTTTTCCGGCACGGAAAGCACCGATAGGCTCCTCAGAAATGCAATTCTGGCTTCGTGGTCGAAATCATGCAAAAACTCGACGTCGTCAATCACGCCGGCAGAGCGCAACTTTTTACGAATCTTATTCAAAAACGCTTCATCGTCGGATCTCTTGCCGCCGGCGAGACGCAACTTCGCATTTCTCAATTTTTCATTTTTCTTCAATTTGAGAAAGGCTTCCACGAGTGTGTCCAATCCCTTGTCAGGACACATGCGTGAAAGATAACCGATAGTGGGAACTTCCGGCCCGGCACCGTGTGATTCATATCCATCCAGCGGAATCCCGGTATATACAACAAAAGTTCGATCCGAGCCAAGACTCAGCCGCTTCTGCATTGTTTCTGTATAGTATTTGCTCACGCCGATAAATGCGTCTATGTCGCCCGCTTGTTCCGAGATTATCTGCCATGCCTGCTGCGAATAAGGTGATGCCAGTCCATCCAGAAATCCATCTTCGTCCTGGAGCAGACAAACTACGGGCACGCCAAGTCTCTGCTTAATGGGTTTTGCGAGCCCAATCAAAAGAATATTGGACAGGCAAATAATATCCGGCCGATTCTCATGCGTATCCAGCCAATCGACGAGTCTATGCAATTCTTTTATCTGCTGGCCTTTTTCGCCGCGTAACATTGAAATCGTTGTTTCTCCCAGATCTCTTTCACTTGTCATCCCTGCCATGCGGCCGACCCACTTTAGCAGTCTCGGCGAATCAAACAGGCGGTCGAGCCAGCGGGGAGTCCTGCGGAAAAAAGCCAATTTTTGCTGGAAATATACATTGAGACCGCCGAAAAAAATGGGAGAGATGCCGGTCGAACCGCTTTGCTCGCTCGGCAGCGGCAGGTAAAGGGGGATTGTCAGGCCTTCGTGCCCTAATATAATGATCTCTTTGGCCAGAGCGGCGTCACGCAGACAATTCTCGCAGTAGAAACTGTCCCCGGCGCTTGGTGTAATCTGAATAATTCTCATGCTGAGGCATTATAACAAAACATGCCTGCAAAAAAACGGTATTTTCTTGACGCTGACAGATTCTTGCGACTGCACTAAAATTGCATGGGATTGGGTAGAACAACGATGGCCTTCTGAGGTTTTGTTGGGCAGGCCGCTTCGCAGGCACCACAGCCCGTACATTTCTGTGGGTCGATCTGGGGCACGAGTGTGTATTCTTTTTCCGAAAAGACGTAACGAATTGCATCGTATGGGCACCAACGTTTGCATACCGAGCATTCCCGATCATCACCCAGAAGGCACACATTCATGTCTATACGGGGAAGACCAATCTGAATACCCATTTTTTGCTTAAGTGAAAGACGCACAATCGCGCCGCTCGGGCAGACTTCCGTACAGCGTGTGCAATCCTCGCGGCAGTAATCATCCTCAAAACGCAGAACCGGCGTAAACAGATTCGCCCAACCGTTTTGCCCGACATCACGCTCGATGATCCCGCTCGGGCAAACACGCAGACAATTGCCGCAACGAGTGCATACTCCGCAGAACTGCGATTCATCTCTCGCGCCCGGCGGACGAAGAGGCGGTGACGTCTTTGCTATGACCGGCCTGGCTACCCGGGCCCAGACCGCACCGGCGGCTATTCCGAGCACTGTCCGACGCGCCATGCGCGGATCGACAATGCTTTTCTTGTGAGTCTTGCCTTTACCACCAATAATTGAATGCAGGGACCTGTGCATCAGGAACAACAAGTCCTGAAAAGCCCCCAGTGGGCATATTCTTTCGCACCATGCTCGAGGCCATATCATGCTGAGCATAATAATAGCAGGGAATCCTATCGCCGGCAGCCACATTCCTGGTTTGGGACTTTGCCGGGCCAGAAAAGGGACATTGGCGAAGATGGCAAGCGGATCCAGCCAAAGTAGAAACGGATATCCAAGCAACGCCCCGCCTAATGTTAACCAGACGATCCACTGGCCCAGCAAAGGACCCCGCATGGGCTGACGTCCCAATCGTCTGCCAAGCAGGCTCGCGCCGTCCACACACAGTCCTACAGGACATATCCAGCGACAAAAAAAACGATGACGCACCAGAGCGACCATACCGACCGTCAAACCCAGCCACGTTACAGCATGAAAAGCCCGAGTGCCAAGCAGTGACGCAACTGCAACAAAGGGACTCAGAGCGGGAACAAAAGCAAGAGAGTTCGCACCCGGTAATATAGGCCAGAGCGATGCTGTCGCTACGACAAGGCAAGTCCCTCTGACGAATAACCGCAGCCTGCCTCGCTTTGCGGAAGCTTTGGTATCGAGCAGGGTCTTCGATTCTGCACGTTGACTCAACCGAGATAGGCCTCCTGCTGCCTGAGAATTTTCTGAACCCTGTTTATATCCACATCGCGGGGGCGACAGGCATCCTCGACAGCCACAGCGCCGGCGACTCCCGCAGCATGGCCGGTGACGAAGCAGTTCGGAATCAGACGTACCAGGTCCGCCATGCGAAGTTCCGCACAGATGCACCGCCCGGCAGCCAGAACATTCTCTGTCTTGACGGGCACCAGAGAACCGTAGGGAATCTGCCATTCTCCGTGATCTCTTCCATCGGACCCGCCGACGCCAACCACATCCGGAAACTTTGTGCCGGCCTTCAGGTCCGCCAGCGTCACTGTATTGAGACCATCAAGGACTCGCGTAATCCGAACGCCCAATTGGGGAGCCGTCTCGACCAAGTAAACGTGTTCGTAACCCGGTATCTGCCGGGTTTTTTGAATGTTCTTCCAAATGAACTTGCGATGGTTCATTTCCATCCGAGTGAGCGTGGCCACGTCCAGACCATCCACTTCCGGCCCGTGCATATTTACCCAGTTCACCCCCGCTACGGGGGTAGGGCTTCCCAAGTGTCTCGGTTTGGATGAGCCGGAAGCTTTCTCTCTATCAACCCGATCCAAATTCCCGATACGCGAGACCAACCCCACGTTGTGCGAGCGGTGCTCGAAAGTTGCCCCGGCAGCCGCGAATACGTCGCCGTCACCCGTGGCGTCAATGACAACCTTGGCAAGTATCGCCTGACGTCCTGACTTGCTCTCAAACACAACGCCTTTAACCACATTCCCGTCGATGACAGCATCGACCCCCCAGCAGTGCAGAAAAACTTTAATTCCCGCTTCTTCGACCATTTCCACCATTACATACTTGACGGCTTCGGCATCCACCGTTGGATTCGTGCCGACTTTACGGTTTATAATTGCACCGTCCAGTTTGTCCAGGCGGCGCATGATCTCCTCGCCGATTCCCTGGCAGACCTGTTTACCGCCCTTGACGATGTGGCCAATAACGAGCAGAACCAGGCCGCCCGTCCAGAGGCCGCCGAAGTGCCCGTATCGCTCCACCAATGTAACACTTGCCCCGGCTCGTTTAGCAGCAATAGCCGCAACCACGCCAGCGGGTCCTCCACCAACCACCAGCACATCAGTCTGATCCAATATAGGCAACTCTCGACGGGGTTGAATCACCTTGCCATCGACAAGCATCGCAGCACCCTGATGGCTCTGGACCTTGTGGGTTGCGATGACAGAACTTTGAAAACCGCTGGATTCGCCAACATCCTGACCGAACAACTGCCGAGAACTGATTGCTCCTAAACCTGCGGTCAGGCCGGAGTAGCCAAGCACTCGCAGGCAGTCGCGCCGATTCATGGACTCCTTCATAAATCAACTCCTTATAACCGATAAAACATATTAACCTGTATACAGATGCTAAACATTACTCTACAGAATTTAATTCCCATTCAAATGTATTTTTCCCCTGGTGAATATCCGCCAGCGGTCCGGCGGTGGGTTCAGCAAGCTTTTTGCCGTTAATGTCGGTATCCACCTTGATGGGATTGCCGGAACGGTCTTCGATGGTTTGCCCGACTGTTGAAAAGACACCGAGAAGCTCGGCATCGACCCACGGTCCTCTCATGCGGGAAGATAGATCATTCATAGAAAACATGATCGTGACACCCAAAGGATGGCTCTCATAAGCAAATCCTGTGACAAAAGGATCAACAATACTGTGTTCGTCTCCAAAGGAACTTTTCCCGGCTCCTTCTAAATAAATATTGTAATCCGATGTATAGCCCGGAGCGTTTTTCACATCATCAAGTCCCTGACGGATAAATATATTATTGAACCACATCTCATCCTGAGCGGTGCCGGTTTTGGTTGAGACCGTTTTCATCGTATGTGGAGTGTAATATGCGGAGCGGCGATTCGTATCAGGATTGTACTGGTAACCGCAATCGACAAACAGATTGTGGGCAAACACCGTAGCTTCAGAATTACTACGGACTGATTCTCCGATGAGAATGTTGTTATCCACGAGGGTGGGACCATGATTCATTTCCAGAAAAACAGTGGCGGCTTGCGTGTCGTAAATAACGTTGCCCGTGATCCTGATTCCCTGGTTGGCATAGTCGATCCAGATTCCAAAAGCACCCTGCTGTTGGTGAAACACGCCGCGAATCAGATTGCCGCTGATTACGGTATCGACACTGTTATGAAACTTAATCGCCGCTGTTTCCCAGCCGCCGAATTCTTTACGGTAATTCGTGTCCTCTATAAAATTGCCCGATATGAGGCTTCGCGTCGCTCCCTTTTGGCCAGCGATACCCGCCTGTCCGCAGCGACGGATGATGTTATTACGGATAATATGGTCTCCGAAAGCGTCGATATTGGTGTAATCCACGCTCGGAGCGTGACCCAGGATGATGCCGACGGCACGGGCGTTGACGATTGTGCAGTTCTGGATAATCCAGTGCTTTCCCATCCGCGTGCCGACAGCGCCCATCTGAAGCTCCAAATTCGGTGGCGCCCAGTTCGCGGCGGCATGCATGAAATGAAAGCCATCAACTGTGATATATTTCAAGCCCGTGATTTGTGGCATGAAGATGCTCTCGCGAACGTTAATCTCGGTCAGTCCCGTGTTCGGATTGGCTTTGCCGAAGTTCGCCCGGATAATAGTTACCCTGTCATCGGCCCGGCAATGCCAGCTTTGCTCAGTCTTGTTTACTTCTTCGGCCGTCTTTTTTTCGTAAAACGCTTCACTGTTGAGATAGACATCCCCCCGATGATACCACTTGCCGTAATTCAGCCAGCCCCCGGAGACTTTCAGGGCGTAGGGATTGTAATCGCCGAAAAACGAGTTTGGTAACTCAACTTGCCAAACGCCGCTGTCTTGATGTGTCCAGGAAGTGATACGTTCGGAACCTTTTATTAAAACCTTCTCGCCCGCTGCGGCACGATATGTAATGCGTTTGCTTTCGCCGGTGCCGCCCCGGGGCGGCTTGACCCATTCGCGATACGTACCGGCGTGAACCGTCACGATATCTCCCGGCTGGGCGATGGAAGCAGCTTTGTTAATGGTCAGAAATGGGCCGGCCTGACTGCCGGAAGCTGAGTCGCTGCCCGTTTTTGCCACATAAATCTCGCGTGCTGATACATCTGAAAACCCAGCGACAATTACAGCAATAAATACCGCCACTAAGAGAATCCATGTTTTGAGTGCCATTTCTTTGATTCCACCTAACTTGAGTTTCAATGTGCTTTATAAAGTTATTGCTCGGAAGATTCCTATCGCATGGCACCGAAGGCATAAACATAACCGTCGTCACAGCCGACAATAACCATTCCCCTGGCCACGGCCGGCGAAGAAGTGATTGGCTGACCGACCTCGTAGGACCAGACGCCGCTTCCGTCCGACAGCCGTATTATATAAAGTCGGCCGTCTTCCGAGCCCACCACCACTTTGTCGCCGCAAATCACCGGTGAGCTGTCAACCTCGCCCAGCGTCTGGAATGTCCAGACGACCTTCCCATCGTCTCGGCCGACACAATGCACACGTTCGTCGCGCCCTCCGAAGACAACTACGTTTTCGCCGACGGCGGGCGAAGAGAAAAATGGAGCATCGCTTCCCTTATATTCCCATACGACTTTTCCGGCGGCAATATCGGCTTTCATAAAGATATTATCATAATTGCCGACATAAACCTGGCCTTCGAGAAATGCAGCGGAAGCCGCGATGTAAGAACCGCTGTCGATTTGCGCTACCCTGCTGCCGTCAATTAGTGACACGATGTGAATCATTGCATCGCAGCCGCCGAACACGGTTTTCTGATCACTGACCGCGGGTGAGCCGTTTATATAGTTATCCGATTCGTATGTCCAGACGACTTTGCCGTCTGTCGAATCGACACAATGCAGTATATTGTCATAGCTGCCCACAAGTATCCATATCCGGCCGTCAGGGCTGCGCGTCCAGTTAGCAGCCCCGAGAATCTGTCCGTCCGTCTCGTACTTCCACTTGAGTGAGCCGTCTTTTGCGTCAAGAGCGTACAAAAAACCATCCAGGGAGCCCACAAAAACAGCCCCTTCAACTACACAAGGTGCAGCCTCAATCGCATCGGTTGTTTTGTATGTCCAGACTTGCTGCCCGCTTTCCAGGTCAATCGCATAAATATTATTATCCGATGAGCCTATAAAGACGAGGTCGTCAACGATGGCCGGCGAAGATTTAATAGAATCATTCGTTTTAAATTTCCAGATGACGGAGAGTGAATCAGGCAGTGTTCCTGTGGCTCTGCCCAAAAGACCACGTTCTCCCCTGAACATAGGCCAATTGCTTCCGTCGTCGACTGTGAACTTTGGTTTTGCAGATTCCGTAACCGTCTGCTCTTCGCCGGATTCGGGCCGGTTTATGATTAAAACCGCAAAAAGCACATACACCGCGATAATGACAGCAATCGCTAAAACAATTCTAATGGCATTTTTCATAGCAGGTATGATAACGTATCAGCCAGGCATACGCAACAGGGCTTCCAGTTTCGACAGGCTTACCGCCGGCATATCAGATTATGAATGGGGATTTGAATTTGAGGTATGTTGATAAACCGCCGCTCTGTTGTCTTCTTAAGAAACAATGGCGTCGGCTGTGTATTGGCTCCTTGCCTCAGCAATCAGTTTGAGCATCTGGTCGGCCTGGGTCTGAATATCAGGATCAGCATTTGTTACTCGTGAGTTCCACTTGCCGTATTCCTTATTCAGGTGTTTTCGAACCCTCTCCTTGCTCATATCCGAAGTAATCCCAAGGATGGTCTCTACATCCCTGACTTCATGCATATCGACCGGAAGGACTTTTTCCATCATGATACGAAATCTGTCGGTGTCGACTTCAAGCCAATCTGCCATGTTTTTCAAGAAAGTTAATTCTTCGGCGGAAACAGAACCTTTTGACTGCGCTACGTACAGGCAAAGCTCCAGAATATCATATCGCTGGGCTACCGGAGCAATTCCAACGATTTCATCACATATATGATATGTGTCGAGTTTGCTGCCGCTGCGGAAAAAGGCAATGGTTTTTTCAAGTGCCTTGTCGAGTTTGCGCTCGTCCTTGTCAGACGCGGAATTTTCCAGAATATTGTCTCTTGCCCAGTTTTTTATGAGTTCAACCTCACAGTCGTAGAGCTTGTTGTCTGCCGCACTGACAGCGAATGCGAGTGCAACCGCCAGGATATTTGTCCGCTCGATATTTTCCTGCAGGTTCATATATCCGAAGGCGCGATTTTCGCAGGCAAACTCACACTGCACGCACGCAAGCTCCTGATTGCTGTCGGCTGACATGATCGATGTAGTGAACTGCAGCCTCCTTTTTCCTTTGCGAGGAAACAGGAGCCAATCGAAACGAATCTGCGCAATAGCCGTCCAGTCCGACAGAGTGGTAACTTGGTGGGGAAGTTTCCCGAGCCTGGCTCTGTAGCAAAATGCGGATGGGTCCGGTCCATCCTGTGATGACCATTGTGGAAGACGGGACTGCACAACTTTAGCATCAGTCGCTCCGTCCGTGACATCCATGATTGATATCTGCAAAGTCGTCTCGCTCATATCGCTCGGAGCATGAATTGAGCCGCAAATTTCAAGGCTGAATGCATCATATACGCTATTTTCTTCTTCCAGTTTTGTCCATTGGATCCGACAATTCAGTAGTTTCATATCAATCGGCGGGGAAGATTCCTCAAACCGCTCAGGTTTCGCCTGAAGCAGAAACCGGGACTTGATTTTGCCAAACTTCTCCGGCATTCTTAGCTGGTTTGCGATGTCGCTGAATACGGCACGATCAACCAGTTCTAAAAGCTTTGACCAGCAATCCAGGACTCTTAGTCTGAAGCGACCAATAAAACCGGGGAAAAAAACCGCCACAAATGCCGCAAGTATAATCGAAACTGGAATCAGAAGTCTGCTCATCTCCACACCCGCTCACATTATTACTCAACTTTCGCTTTGCCTACAGCAGTAAGTTGCCGCTTCTTGTCTTTTATGTCGCTCTCGGACATTTTGCCGTCCTGATCCAGGCCGAGATCGACCTCAAGCACTCTGCCCGACTCTACGTCTTCGAACTTGCAGTGCATTCGCTGGTTCACATCATAGCTATAAGTGACTTTGATCGGGCATTCTGCAGGTCTGTCCGGAGGAAGCTCGAATTTATACGTCGCAATATTATTAACGAACTCGACATCGTTGCCTTCACCCTGGGTAATGGTCACCTCAACCTCCGCTTGCCCCTCTTTGAGAGTATAGAACATCTGAGATGTTTCGCACGGCAATGGTGTATTTTTATTCAAAATGATGCGATTTTGAATTACTCGCCGGCCTGTTTCCTTATCAATGGGAGCGCAAATAGTGCCATAACTGTGATTGCAGACGTCGGTCAGATTTATGTCCATCAGGCCGCTGGAAATTCCTGCCGACATAATATCGGGTTTCTCTCTCAGCATTGTCAATCCAGCGTGCAAAGCAGCACCGAGTGCCACGCATTCATCGACATTAACGGCGGTCTGAGGCGTTTTGCCAAACACTTTCTCGAGGCGCTGTTGGACCATGGGTATTCGGGTGCTGCCGCCTACCAATAGTACTTTGCCAATTCCGGCTGGTTCAATGCCTGCCTCGCCAAGGGCGACTTCCACCAGAATATCCGCACGATCCATTAAGGGGGAAATTGCCTTTTCAAACATCTCTCGGGTTATTTCCACTCTCATATTGCCAGCCGGGCCGTAGAGCATCTTTTTCGCAACATCACGCCGGGATAAAGTCCTTTTAATATCCTCGGCTTCATCTTCATACTTTGCTCTATCCTCATCTGAACCGATCAGCTCGGCATTGAACTTTTCTTTGTACTTTTGCTCCAGCATCTCTAATATTTTCTGGTCAAAATCGATGCCTCCGAGAGCATGGTCTCCCTGCGAACAAATAATCTTCATCTCATGGCCCTTGACTTCCATTATAGTCACATCGAATGTTCCTCCACCGAGGTCATAGACCAGGACCGTTCCCGAGACCTGCCGCGTGGTAGCATAATACAGAGCGGCAGCTACAGGCTCGTTGACAATTCCGATCACGTTCAAACCAGCTATCTTTCCCGCTTCCATGGTTGCTTTTCTGCGGACTTCATCGAAGTGGGCCGGGACGGAAATTACGGCATCGCAAATATCGCCATGCTCAACAGAGCTGTCCTGTTTGAGCTTTTTCAGAATCAAAGCGGACAATTCAACAGGCGTCCAGTCTTTCGAATCGATTTTTCTGTGATAATTCGCATCTCCCATATGACGCTTGACCCAGCGAACAGATCGCTGGGCATTCAGATGCCTCGAATTAATCGCTTCGATACCTACTCTGACGATATCTGAGTTCTCTTCGTCAAAGAAAATCGCAGATGGCGTGAGTCTTTCACCATCGGCATTTGGGATTATCTCCGGCTTGCCGATAGCGTTGAGAATCGATAATGCCGAGAATGTTGTACCGAGATCTATTCCCACTATATTAGCCATTTTATACCCCCTATTTTGTGGTTCGGTAAATCATGAATCGATTCACAATTCAATCATCAAGCATAAAGCTTGACCTGAGCCGGGCGAACCACCTTGACGTTTCCTTCGTTAATAAAGTATTGATAGCCTGGTCTTATTACTTTTGCGATATTACCCGTCTGTTTCGGGTCGTCACTTTGCTGCTTGTCCTTGACGGCTTCGGCGTACTTTTCCTGCCCTCGATATTGACTGTTCATCTCCGGCTCAAATTGCTCGATACCGCTTGACTCCATAGCAAAGATAAGCTCATCCCTTACTTCCTCGAGATGTATTGCCTTGGCATCTTCTTTGCCGAGCCGACTAATACGGCTTTCAAGATTGTCTATGCATCGTATAACTCGCAGACAAAAAGTCCTGATTATGTTCCAGTCATAACCATCCTGGAGCTTTTCCAGCCTGTCCTGCTGGCAGGCTGCGTATTCACGAATGGCCGAGACCTGTTGAGTAAGCTCGTTAATGGCACTGTTGAGCGGTTTTGAATGCTCCTCGGTCTCAGAATGCTGTTTGCCCCATTTGGTGGTTGTTTTGATGACAGCGGTTTTTTCATCGGAAAGCAACCTGTTGATCTTCTCAGTACCATTCGAAAACTTTTCTTTGCTTGCCACTCTTTCCACAGCCTTAGCCCCACTTTTAACAGGGACCGGACACTGACGGCCCGAATTGACAAAGACGTTCAAATGCTTCTCAAGGCGATTCTGTTTTTCGTGAGTTTTCTTCTTTTGCTGCTCTTGCGGCAAATCTTTTGCATCGGCTATAACAGGTATATCGCCTTTACCTTTTTTAAGATTACCATGACTATCGGCGATGAAACGTCTCAAGCCGGATAAAACCCTTATAATAGAGCGAGAAATCCACAGCAATATCCACCATGTATAAATACTGCCGCCCATGGTTGTACATACAATAGAGCTTGTCAGCACATACTCGTTCAACTCATTTCGTTTCTTGTACTCGCTCAGGTCGTTTTGCCAGTTCTCGCCGTACAGAATATCCGCGAAAGGATTCGCAGCGATTTCGCTCGCGGCCATTTTGTTCATATCCGCTTTGAGCCTTGCCTGCTGTTCTTGCCTGAGTTGATCGTTTGTTTTGTCTTTTCCGTATTTGTCCAATACCAGAGGCAAATCAGCTCGCTGTTCCGGAGGTAACTGCAGCCACTCCTGATATTGCCTGATATAATCGTCTGTCTCTGTAAACTTATAGCTAACTCCATTCTGCTGCTGCTGTTGCTTGCCGGCGATCATCCACCAATACATACCTGCACCGATAAGCAACAATACCGAACCGAGAATAAGAGATTTCTTAAGCATGATCTTATTTTTCAATTATTAATCGTCTACTTCAATATCCCGCCTGATTAGTATGAAACATATTCGCCTTTACATTCTCATTATGAACCGGGATTGGTGTTCTTAACAAAATCTTCATTTTCGTTTTCACCATACACTTTTGTCACACGCAGTACCTCTTCCATTGTCGTCAGGCCCTGCTTTACCTTCATAATACCGTCATCGAACAAACTCCGCCGGCCACTTTCATGAAAGCTTCTGCGCATGTTGTTCACAGATGAGTCCTTGTTAATCATGTCTCTGAACTGCTCATCAATAATCAATAACTCATAAATACCGACCCGGCCTACATAGCCTGAACCCCGGCAGTAATCACAACCTGCGCCATGATAAATCTGTCCCGGTTCGACTCCCTCCTTTTGCACGTATCTGGCCATATGCTCCGTGACCTGGTATATCTCCTTACACTTCGGGCAAATCTTTCTTACCAATCGCTGTGCAAGTACTCCGTTCAACGATGCCGATATCAAGTACGGCTCAATGCCAATATCAACCAGTCTTGTAATACTGCAGGCTGCGTCGTTTGTGTGCAACGTCGATAAAACCAAATGACCTGTCAGAGCCGCCTGAACCGCTATCCGGGCGGTCTCGTTATCACGAATCTCTCCTATCATTATCACATCAGGGTCCTGACGCAGCAAACTCCTGAGCGACATAGCGAAATCCAGACCGATTTTTTCGTTAATCTGAACCTGATTACAGAAACCAAGTTGATATTCAACCGGATCCTCAACGGTTGAAATATTCAATTTATCACCGTCCATCTGTGGCAGAGCTGAGTAAAGTGTGGTGCTCTTGCCGGAGCCCGTCGGGCCGGTAACGAGTAAAATCCCGTGAGGCATGGCTATCTGATCGGCAAAACCTTTCATCACATCGGGCTCCATTCCCAATTGCTCAAGGCCTCGCGTAATGGATTCACTATCCAGCACACGGATAACCACTTTTTCTCCATGATTCGTCGGCAGTGTCGATATACGCAAATCGATTGCCCTGCCGGCTATGGAAACCTTGATTTTACCGTCCTGCGGCAGCCGTCTTTCGGAAATATCGAGGTCGGCCATAATTTTAATTCGTGAGACAATCGCGGGATGCATCTTCAACGGCGATTGTTTCATTTCGAAAAGTACGCCGTCTATGCGGTACCTTGTCCTCAGGAACTTTTCCTTGGGCTCGATATGAATATCACTGGCACCCTCACGCACCGCATTACTAATCAGATAATTTACAAATTTAATTATAGGTGATTGGCCGGCCATCTTTTCGAGATCATCAGATTCCTCTTGTTGATCCTGCATGACCTCGACATCTGTCATATCATTAATGATATCATCAATATCGTAATCGATTTGTTCGCTACTGAAGGTCTCACAGACTTTATCTATATCTTCATCCAAGCATACGACTGTTTCGGTTTTCATCTGAGTTTGCCGTTTGACGTCTTCGATAATGAAAAGGTCGGCGGGATGACTTGTTGCCACAACGAGGATTTCGCCTTTGATCTCGATAGGCATGATGCGGTTGCTTTTTATGTATTCAAGGTCAAGCTTATTAAAGACATTTTTGTCGACCTTATCCGGCTCGATCTTTTGAAATTCGCATCCGTAAAGGTTTGCCCGCGCCATTGAGATATCCGGTTCATGAGCTAAGTTCAGTTCCTTAATTAATTGACAGATATCACAATTTGCCCTCTTTTTCTGTATTCGCCTCAGTTCGGAGAGCTGTTCGCCCGTAACTTTTCCCATTTCGGAAAGGACATCCGCCTCATCCCGAATCTGAGTGGCACTCTCTTGTTCCTGCTCTGGGCTATACAGTTGCGACAGACCACTGATTTCCTCATCGTCACCATTATCTAAATGGCCGTTAATTTGGTTCTTACTGGTCCGCTGCTCTTTGACTTTAAATCCAAAAATCCGTGCCATGATTCTATAATACCCCCAGTTCTAAGCGTTTTATATCTCCAAACCTGGTCAAACGCTCCTGTTTCAGAGAACTAACAACAGTGTATCCAAAACGAAAATTTGCTTCACCTCTCCGGATGAGCATATAAAAACCTCCATGGGAAGCGTTAAATAAAATATAAGTAATAATTAGAGGCTAATCAAATCGGCTCACGCTATAAAAGCGATACTTTTTAAACGTCCTATAGAACCTTGCTTTGAGCCGCGAGATTAGGATTTCCGTGCCGAAATGATTATTCGAATTATTTAGAGTGTGCTTGACGCGGGATTTATTAAGCGTTGGCAATGTTATCAAAATTCGCAGAAGACGGAGGTTCCGTGTCTTTCGCGAAAATCTCGTCCGCCAGATCTGCACCCACCTGGTTGACATAATACTGCTTGATAACTTTTTGGCCCTGAGTCTGAAGGTTATCCATAGAGGAAAAAACACCAATCTTCATAAGAAACAGAATTACAATGCAGGCAGCTAAATTCGCCGCAGAGTGCCCATAATGACTACACCTTTCCAGCAGCTTTGGCTCGGGAAGCTTTCTTTTGAGCTTCTGAGCCTTCGGTTCACGTCGTAAACTGTGCTTGAGCACGGCAATGGCCTGTGTATTTGCACGCATCAGCAAATCAAGGGTGTGAGGCTGACTTTTAATAAACGATAAAGCAAGATTTACTTTACCGCACGAAATGAGTCTGCGCTGGCATCTCGGACAGTACATAATATGGTTGTGCAGCCAATTTGCCTCTGGACCAAAACGCATGCTCATAGCTTCATATAGCCATGTTCTGATTCGTCTGCATCGATTGTTTAGTTTCATAACTCTCATTTTTATTCTTCTTTACCCATCCACACTGATAATAACTGGATTGCTTTACACCGGTAAACTCTCGCAGTCGCTGCTGATATGCCTAATATCCTGCTGATTTGAGAGTAAGATAATTCCGCCAGGTCGCGTAATGTAATAACGTTTCTTAGATGCTCGGGCAATTGAGCAATATAACTTCTTAAGGTCTCCTGCAGGTACTTCGAATCAATCTCCCTGGCAGGAGAGCTTACAGACGTTGTCGTTATAGGCCTGGACAGCCTGTTTCTCTCGGCAATCCTTCGTCTCAGCATCGAGATTGCAATGTTGTTCGCCGTGCGAAAAACATACGCTTTTAAATGTTCAGGCTTCCGCCCTCCTTCATAATGGGCCAGTTGCAGAAACGTATCCTGATAAGCGTCACAAACATCCTGTTCGTTGCCCAGAATTCGCCAGAGCATCGTAACCAGTTCCTGGCCGTAGCTCTGCATCGTAGAGAGTATCCATCGCTGGCTCTCAACGACAGACTTATCAGCAGCGAAATCCCAAACCGATCCGTAACTTATAGCCTTACCAAACATAAGCGTCAATTCACCCTGTGTTACATCATCTATCTATATAAGACGCAGCACTAAATAATATGTTAACAAAATTCTTTGTAATAAAGTAAAAAAATTTCCTTTTTCCTGGATAACGTTTAGGTATGCCGCTGCGTCTTATGTTGTAGTACAGAGTATTGAAAAATGCAGAATTCATCAAAATCAAATTGCATAAACATGGACATAAGCAATTGTAATAAAAGCTCTTACGGAAAGCCCGAGAACGCAAATGATATTGTGTCTTTGGTGGATGATTTGCTCACAAAAGCTGTAGAATGCGGTGCAAGCGACGTCCATTTCGAACCTACGGGTGCAGAATTAGCCGTAAAATTCCGTCTTGACGGCGTCCTGAGCACCATCGAAAAGCTGCCCGGCACGATATCCGACAATATGATTGCGAGGTTAAAAGTTCTCGGGGGGCTTTTGACCTATCGCAATGATATTCCCCAGGAAGGCCGAATTGAAATCAGCAAGAGCCAGGGCGATAGAATTATGGACCAGCGGCTGGCAGTATTCCCAACGATACACGGTCAGCGGGCAGTCGTGCGTTTATTCTACAACAACGCCGAGCTTATGGAACTGGATCAATTAGGCTTTTCAAAACCTTTATATACAGGGCTTAAGAACATTGCCGCCAGGAACCAGGGGGTTTTGCTGCTGACCGGTCCGGCAGGCAGCGGCAAAAGCACCACACTTGCCGCCCTATTGCGTCATATTCTAAAATTCTATGCCGGCAAGAGCGTCGTCGCCCTTGAAGATCCTGTGGAAATCAGGATCGATGGCGCGACGCAGGTCCAGATTACGCCGCACGGCCAGATGACTTTTCCGACCGCTTTGCGATCGCTGCTCAGACAGGACCCGCAGGTGCTGATGATCGGAGAGATCCGGGACGCTGAGACTGCCAAAATCGCTATCGAAGCAGGATTGACGGGACATTTGCTGATGAGCACAATGCACAGCGGCTCGCCCGCCGGGGCCCTGCTGCGGCTGCTGGAGATGGGTATCGAGCCTTACCAGGTCACATCCAGCGTCTCGGCGGTTTTGAACCAGCGACTGGTCAGAAAGCTTTGCTACAAATGCAAACAGAAGGTCGAGGAAACCGGCTCATTCAAGGCCACAGGGTGCGACGACTGTCTCAACACCGGCTACAAAGGCCGCTTCCTGATCGCGGAAATGGTTCAATTAGACAGTCAATTGCGAAAAGCTGTTTTAGCAAAAGCCGACCTGGACGAGCTTGAGAGTATCCTCAAAGACAGAGGCCATACAACGATGCTCACAGACGGCCAACGTCTGGTAAACGAGGGCATAACAACGGAGGATGAGTTGAATCAAGTTTGTGGAATAGTCCCGGATAATCCTTAAGCTTTTGGAAATATTATGAAACGTACTCTAATCTGTCTTGTTATCCTGCTACCAATTGCAGTTCCGGCGGATGCTCGCACAGTTGAACTGACGCTCCACCCAGCGAAATCACCGAAACCGGAGCAGAAATACCAGCTTCTTCCGAAAGCTAATGAGCAAAGCGATGCAGATGCGGCACCCCTATATGAAAAGGCCATCCAATCATTGCCGAGCGATCTGAAGATGGATGAAATTAACCAGTGGCTAAAAACTCCGCCGGACAAGCTGCCTGGAGAGCAAGTGCAATTGATCCTTGAGCAGTTCGAGCCAACCCTGGAATTGCTTGAACAAGCTGCTAAGTGTAAGCAGTGCGATTGGCCATATTTGGATGATGATGCACTATCTCAAACTCTGGCTAACTATCGTAGATTTACGTTCTTCCTTGCACTGCAGGCGCGATTGCAGATTGCTCATGGCCGGTATGACGAGGCGATAAGTACCATGCAGACCGGATTTGCTATGGCCAGGCACTTAGGCGAAGCCCCCTCCCTGGTGCGGGGTTTGGTAGGAGTCGGCATCGCCGCATACATCTGTGGCCAACTCGAACAATTCGTACAGAGACCTGATGCACCTGTCCTCTACGAGGCTTTGCGGGACCTGCCACAGCCGTTCATCGACCTGACCGAGCAGGCGGAATTCGAAGATCCGGACATCCGAAAAAAGGTGCATCTGCAAATGAACAGATTGGATCGTCACGTGGCGGCACTGAAGTGTATCGAAGCGTTGCGTCTCTACACTGCTGCGCACGACGGCAAATTTCCCAACCAGTTGAACGATGTCATGCTGGTTCCTGTTCCCGACGACCCGGTGACGCACAAGGCATTCATCTACACCCGGACCGGCGCAAAGGCTGTTTTGGAAATGCCGGCTCTAAAAGGAGCAACAGACAGAGACATAATGCGATATGAATTAAGCCTCAAAGAATAGAGTTCAGAATATACTGCTGTTTTCTGTAATAAAACAGGAGAAGAATAAGATGGCGAGCTTCGAAAGTAACACAGTGACATCGACAGGCAGACCGATAAAAGTCATTTCTGCCTGTTTTATCGTTCTGCTTCTAACTGTGGTTCCGGCATATGCACGCCGCGTAGCTGAAGGCCCCATTGAACTGACGATTTACCCGGCAAAGGCCGGCGAGCTTGAGAAGAAATACCAACTCATGGTAAAAACCGAGGATCAAATCGACGCTGATGCAGTGCCGCTGTACGAAAAAGCGGTGAAATCGATACCGAATGATTTCAACCAAGAACAGATAAGGGAGTGGTTAAAGCTGCCGGCCGAACAATTTCCACAGGAGCAGGCCGAAGAGACGCTGCAGAAATATCTGGAAACTCTGAAACTCGCGGTGCGTGCGACTATGTGCAAAGAATGTAACTGGCCCGAGTGGAAACTTGGAGCCCAGATTGAGGATCTTAGTGGGTATCGTAAGCTTGCCTATATCCTTGAGTTGTGGGCGAGGCTGGAAATCAGCCGGGGAGGATATGAGGGAGCCATTATCGCGATGCGAACCGCGTTCGTAATGGCCAGAGACCTGGGGCAGGCTCCTACTATTATACAAGCGCTGGTGGGAGCGGCGGTTGGCGGAGTTATGTGCAGAGAGGTCGAGCAGTTCGTGCAGGTGAAGGATACGCCGAACTTGTACCTGGCACTGGCCAGCCTGCCCAGACCGCTTGTCGACATGGAAAAGGCAATTAAGAGCGAGAAACAGGTAAGTATAGAATCGGCTCCGAACAAACTCATCCAAGAACAGATTGCCAAGCAATTGGCGACGGCACACGATCGGACACTCGTTATTTCAAAGCGCCTAACCAACAATCTGAATGGACTGCAATGTGTGGAAGCAATAAAACATTACGCGGCAACACACGATGGTCAACTTCCTGAGACGCTAAGCGATATAAGTCAAATGGAGGTGCCAAAGGACGTGATGAGCGGAAAGGCGTTTGAGTATCGCCTTACTTCTGCGGGCGCAGTGTTAAAATCGGTCATGCCGGAAGGCGGCGGGCCAAAAGATATGGTTCACTATGTAATTGTGTTGAAAAAGTAGTTTGATATACGAGGATAGAAAATGGCTACATTCGAATACAACGCACTGACATCGGCCGGCAGGCTGATGAAAGGCACGATTGAAGCGGGCACAAATCAAGAGGCGGACGATCTGCTCAAACAGATGCAGCTTGTCGTAAACTCCGTCGAAAAGGCCAAAGCTGAAAAGCCTAAAACAGCTATCGGCAGAAATGAATTTGTGCTTTTCAATCAGCAGTTGGCGTCGATCACCAAAGCCGGCATCCCTTTGGAAAGAGGTCTGCGAGAGCTTGCCGGCGATATCAGTTCAAGGTCGATGCGCCGGCTGGTCAATGCGATCGCCGATGAGCTTGAAGCGGGCGTGAGCATTGAGAAAGCGTTTGAAAAGAGACAGAAGCACTTCCCGCCGCTATACGGCCGAATACTGAAAGCAGGAGTAGAGACGGGCCGATTGAGCGAAATGCTGACCAGCCTTAACAGGCATCTGGAGATGGCCACTCAGACAAGGAGAATTATTTTCGAAGCGATGACTTATCCCGCGGTAATCCTCGTTCTGGCGTCAATTATTCTGACAGGCGTTTTCATGTTTATCATCCCGCAGTTCAAATCAGTACTTGAGGAAATGACCGATGGGGGCAGGCTGCCGGGCCTCACCAGACTGTTTCTTAGCATGTCTACAAACGTAGTGCCTTTCTGGACCGTAATAGGACTTGTGATTGCCGTGATTGTTGCTCTGTTCGTGATGCTTTCCGCATCGGCGGCAGGACGAAGATTCAAGGAATCGCTTCTTCTAAAAATACCGGTCATCGGCAGAGTTTACCATAGCAGCATGCTCAGCAGATTGGCTGAGGGATTGGCAATAATGGTGGCGGCCGGCTCCGATATGCCCGTATCGCTGAGATTAAGCTCGGGTGCTACGGGAAGTGATAAGCTTACCCTTGAAAGCGAGGCCCTTGCGACACAAATCGAACAGGGAGCTAATATTTTAGAGGCCGGACAACTCTGTCGTATGATACCCAGGCTTTTCTTATATTCGATTCAGTTAGGCACGCAGCGCAATGAATTGCAGGATAACCTCTACAGTCTGGGCCAGATGTACGCTGAGCAGGCACGCTGCGGCCAGGCAAGATTGCAGGCGGTATTGTTACCGGTCATGTTGATCGGAGTGGGATGTTTTCTGGCGATAACCATCCTTGCGATGTTTTTGCCGATGATATCCATTATAACGAGTTTATCTGCTACTTAGGTTTTGATATGTTAATAATATTAACGATTTTATTATTGCTTGTTTACATGTATCTCGGGTGGAAGTACCCGACAATCGCCTTGGTGACTTCGCCGTTTGTTACCGGCACAATGATTTTTATTGGAGCCGCAGACGAAAATGCCGCTGTTGTAGTAATCTCACCTGGCATATTCATTATTTCAATCATTGTTGTTCTGTTGTCTAAACCCGAATCTGACTCGGAACAATGGCCCAAAACATGTGCTAAATG
Source organism: uncultured Pirellulales bacterium (assembly GCA_964439135.1). Taxonomy (GTDB): domain Bacteria; phylum Planctomycetota; class Phycisphaerae; order Sedimentisphaerales; family Anaerobacaceae; genus JAFGPJ01. The sequence goes on along the minus strand of CAYTNN010000019.1, from coordinate 12,607 downwards.
GGTTCTCAGAATCTTTTTATTATTACTTCTATTAATAGCTTTGGGCGCTTTTGTCGGGCCTTTTTTCATCAGCGGAATTATGTTTGTTATTTTGTTAGTGGGCTCAATCATAGCCTATGGTTTGACATCAAGGCATGCGACTGATGCTTATATTATTTCGACGATTGGTTCGAGCATGCGGCAGAATCTGCCGCTGCCGATGGCCCTTGAATCGGCGGCGAGCGGATGTACCGACAACCGGGCAAGAATCCTGAACGGAATACAAAAATGGCTGGTCCAGGGTTACTCGCTTAGCGAGTCGATCAGGCGGGGCTATCCCACCTGTCCCGGATATGCTGTGGCAATGATCGCCGCTGCCGAGCGGATTGATCAGCTTCCCCGCGCAATCCATTCAATCGAAGTGGATATGGTGGCTAAGGCAGATGAACGTAGAAAGATAAGACCTGTTCACCCGGTCTATCCGGTAATATTAATGGTCTTTACATTCTTCATATTGTTGAGTTTTATGACTTTTGTCATTCCGGTGCTTGAGACGGCGCTACAGGAATTGATTGAGGGAGCGAAACTTCCGGCGGCTACTCGATTGCTAATAGGAATTACAAGTTTTGTCGCATACGAATATGCGTTGTTAATCTGGCCTGCGGTTATATTATTCTTTATTGCGATTATAATAATTTCGATATACAGCAAATTCAGACCCCGTCGGCCGGAGAAACCCTATCTGCTGTCGCGAATTGGTGATTTTGTTAAATGGCATCTGCCAGTATTGCATAACTTCGAGAAAAATTATTCGCTGGTCCAGATTGTCGAGCTTCTCCGATTGTCACTCAATGCCGGCTGTGCCGTTAATGAAGCTATCGAAAATACACTTGGCCTGGATGTGAATAACTGCTTTAAAAAGCGTTTGCGAAAATGGCTTGATAAAGTAGAGCGAGGTGACAATATTGCTGCGGCAATCAGAGAAAGTAGATTAGGCTCTCCCCTTGCATGGGCGTTCGACGAGAAGGTGAATCAGGGCAACACTCCTGCAATATTAGAAACTCTTGAGTCATTCTATCGCACAAACTACAGCTATAGTGTGAATCTCGCCAGATTTATCGTGTGGCCCTGCATAATCCTTTTCACGGGAGCAATCGTGGGATTTGTTATATACGCGATGTTTTCTCCAAGTATTTTAGTAATCGATAGTTTGACGGGCCTGGTTATGCCGTAATGTGGATATATGGAGCGAATTTATGTCACGTAAAATAATACGATACGGCGGCTTCTTAATGACGGAGATAATTGTTGCCTTGACCATCATGGCGATGCTCATATCCGGTCTGGCATTATCCATGAACGGCCTGGCAAAGTTCAATCGCTACCAGTTAGTAAGGCTGCAATGTATCGCCGCGGCCCAGGCGGAGCTTGACAGCCTCACCGCAACGGGCAAATCAATACCTGATGAAGACTTTCACCGAATTTGGCCTCAGATTAGGGTCTCTATCGAGAAATCAGACGGGGACGACCAGTGGCAAGGCATGGAATTGGTGAACGTCACAGCAAGCGGCAGAAACTTTCGTAAGGAAGTGGAGATTCAACTCTCCAGATATGTTTCAAGGAACGAACCTTTTACCGAAGGGAAGTGATATATATGCGTAAAGGCTTTAGCTTTGTGGAAATCCTGTTGATCATCGTCATCACTCCTTTTGTCTTTCTTTTCTTTGACGGATTATTTAAAACGCTTGTCAGCGAGATTCCATGGTCTATTAGGATAGCGAACGAGCACACAACCCTGCTGCATATGCTGTCGCAGATGCAGAAGGATATCGACCGGGCGAAAGGCCTTCCGCTATCGTATGCAGGGCACATCCCGAACGACCGGCAAGTTTTAATTGAGCTGCCGGAAGGCGTGTTCAGCTATCAATTGAAGGATGGCCGGGTGCTGAGACAAAAACTCACGGACGCCGGGCAAAGCGACGCCGAGAATCCAATAACCTGGTTACTGCCTCACGCGAGCGTGCAATGGAAGGTATGGGCCGAAAACGGTCAAGGCTATGCTGTCGAGACGAACACCCATATCGAGCACAAAAGGCGGGGCGAATGGAAAAAGAAAATGGCCCACTCGCACCTGTATTTTGCAGGTGCACTCGGAAAGGAGTTGAGATAAAGATGAAGATCCAAAGGCGCCGCGGCTTTGTTTTAATACTTGTTATTATGGCGATCATCGTTATCGGAATCGAGATGTTCGCTTTGTCCGGTATCGCAAACACAATGCAGTTCCAGTCGCAAAATGCTTATCTGAAGGCATGCAGGCGAAATCTGCTGGCAAGCGGTTTGTTGTGGGCGAATGAAAATATAAAGGAAAAAAGTAGCGAAATCTTTGATAGAACTATACAATTGGATGTTAGTAAAATGAATATTCGCGCTTCTGCATTAGATGTGACTGCGAGTATTGCATCTGACGAAGAGGTGGAAGTTCAAATATATACATCGTGCAGCCGAGGCAGGCAGACTCTCAAAGGCACCGGCAAATATAGAATCGAGTTCCATGATCAGCAGGAAACAACTCTTAGAGCACGCAAAAGCCCAGCAGGCGACTGATATCCATATTTGTGCCGGCGCCCCGGTACTCTTTCGGGTGGGAGGAAAACTGGTTCCGATTACAAAGGAAAAGCTGACCGCCGAGCAGAGTCGGGACATATCGCTGGAACTACTTACCGAAGAGCAGCAAGCCGAGTTTAAGAAGAATCTTGATTATGACCTGATGCTGGCGGATGGAGCCGGCAGGTATCGTATCAATGTCGGCTATTTTAATGGCGCGGTCGGCTCGACAATCAGAATCCTTCCCAACCGGCCGAGAACTATTCAGGAATTATCTCTGCCGGACATCGTCAAAGACCTGGCAGGCAGAACCAAAGGGCTTGTGCTGATAACCGGAAGTACCAGCCAGGGCAAAACCACGACAATGTCGGCAATAATCGATGAAATAAATACAACCAGCGAGAAACACGTCGTGACAATCGAGGATCCGATTGAGTACGTGCATACGAATAAAGCCGGCGTTGTCAGGCAAAGAGAAGTCGGAAGGGACACCAAGAGTTTCTATTCGGGACTTCGGGCAGCTCTGAGACAGGACCCGGATGTGATTGCAATCGGCGAGATGAGAGACTATGAAACTATCAAGATCGCCCTGGCGGCTGCGGAGACCGGAGTCATGGTTCTTTCCACGCTGCACGTAATATCACTCGATAAAATTATCGAAAGACTTCTGAGCTATGCCCCCGCTACCGATGAAGGCCAGTTGAGGTTTCTTCTGGCCGAATCTCTTCAGGGCATAATTCACCAGGAACTAATCCCCACGGTAAACGGCGAACAAAGGGTTGCCTGCGAGGTATTGGTTGTCACGAGTGCCGCAAAGAACATAATCAGGAGAAAAGGAGGATTCTTCCTGAGGAGCGTTATCGAAACGGGCAAAAAGCACGGCATGGTGACAATGACCGAGTCCGTAAACGCTCTTCTCGAAGCCGGCACGATAAGCGAAGGCGTTGCGAAAGCCGTTCTGTCAAATTACAAGTAGTAAGCCGTAAGAAGCCGCAGCAGCAGTTACGATAGGAAGCGGACCATTCAATTTGAGAAAAACTTCAATTCGTGTAGACTAAAAGTGCCGTTTGGCGTGTTTCTACTATGACGTGTGAGTACTCACGTAATTAAGGGCAAGCCCGTTGTGATAGAAGACAGACTATTAATCCGGAGGTTTAACGCAGGGGATATGGATGCTTTACGCCGTATATACGAGAAGTACAAGCCGGATTTGCTCGGTGTCGCCGCCGCGCTGCTGAACGATGTGACAGCCGTCGAGGACGTGCTTCACGATGTGTTTGTCCGTTTTGCGTCTCAGGCCGGGCGTTTCCGACTTAACGGTTCGCTCAAGGGCTATCTGGCAATTTGTGTCGCGAACCGGGCCCGGAACACCAATCGCAGTAACCGGCAAAATGGGCACGAAACACTCATCGGAACCGAATCAAAATCATCGGGCCGGACGGAACCTTCTCATGCGGCGGGATTTACGGAGCGGCGACGTTTTGTAGTTGGTGCTCTGGCTCAACTGCCGCAAGAGCAGCGTCAAGTGGTCGTGCTGCACGTGCTCAGTTCCCTGCGTTTCCGCGAGATTGCTCAGCAAACCGGCGAGTCGATTAATACTATTCAAAGTCGCTACCGTTACGGGATTACGAAACTACAGTCTCTATTGAATGGCGAGGTGGATTTATGAATCGAGCCGAGAAAATCAAGGAACTTCTGTACAAGACATTTCATGAGCCTGTCGAAGAGACCGGCTCAGCGGCGATGGATGAGCGTATTCTCAGCGATGCCTCCACAAGCATGAAACAGGCGGTGGCCGCTAATCAGCGTATTTACCCCGTTTCAAAATGGAGAAGAATTATGAGAACAAAAACAGTAAAATTAGCAAGCGCTGCGGCGGTCCTTCTTGCAGCCTTTGTATTAGCGACTTTGGACAGGTCCGCCGCCACAGCCTGGTCGGTGGAACAAACGATCGCAGCAATCGAACAGGTAAAGAGTATGCGAATAAAGGGAACGGCCCGCTGGGGCCCCGATTCCGAGCCTGAGCTTGTGAACTTCAACTTTTGGATTCGGTCCCCGGGCGAGAATTCAGAGCCCCTCAAGATGCGCTTCGAGTGTGAGAAACGGATCATTGTGGTTCAGGGCAATATTGCTTACGAGTGTCGACCCCATGAGAAAGTGGCAAGGATCAAACACGGCCCCGGTATTTCCGACCTGAAATACTGGTACAAGGCGGCCGAGTTGAGTCCCTGGTTGACGGGCGAGATGCTGGAGACTCTCAGATTGTTCAGCGATGATTGGAATCAGACTACTCAAAAAGATCCCAATTCCGGCCAGGAGCAGATAGTCGTTACTTGCAGCTACCATCCGAGCAACACATCATTCTTAATCGTGGTGGATCCAAAAACAAAGTTGATACAAACGGCCAAGCTCTGGCAGAACCTGAAACAGGAAGGAGAGCCGGACATAGATGCACAAACATTCATATACAACAAGGATATGCCCGATGAGCTATTTGAATTACCCCCGGGAATGACCGTAGTAAACGAAAAAGAAATCGAAGAAAGCAAAGCCCTCTTCAATCGAGGCGAAGATCTATTCCACAAGGAAAAGAAATATGCCGAAGCGATGGCAGTATACCAGCAGGTCTATGAGAAGTTCCCGGATCTGAATATTGCCGAGACGGCTTTGATGATGATCGGTCTGTCTCACCATCGGCTCGGACAAAATGATAAAGAGATCGAAGCCTACGAGAAGGCCGTCGGCGAGTATCCGAATCTCAAAGGCTGGATAGAGTCGACCTGGTTCTACCTCGGTCGCGCATACATGGATATCGGACAAAAAGAAAAGGCCCTTGATGCCTTCGAGAAATGTCTGGCCTCAGGGCAGGGAGTCCGCAAACCGGACCAATTCCCTCTCAAAGATGCACGTGAGTGCATCGCCAAAATCAAGGGCCAGTAGGCGGAAATCTATCGCCTTAAAGATTATGTATATCCTGCCGGCTTCGAGTTGCGAGGCCGGCAGGTCTGCTCGACAGATAAGTGATAAATGAATCCGAGACAACTGAGACAAATAGGCTGTATCACGCTAACTATTACGGTGGCGGTGTCCTTCCTCCTATGGGCGCTGGCGGCAATGCTCGTCGCCAAATCGTACTGGCGTGCCGATTGCCTCGGAATTCGTCTTGAGAACCAGTACTTCGAGTTGAGTTCCGCGCGGGGCCGATTCTATGTAAGGGTGTCTATGCGCCTCCCCGAGACAATCAGTTCCTTCAAATCTGACATAAACTGGAGCTGGTCGTCATCCGGGTCCCCATTGAGCTTCGTGCAGAACATGCAACGGCGATTGCAGGAATTTGGGGGTACTCGATGGCAATTCCTGGGATTCCGCACGGCACGTGGTACCCATAGAATTGGAAACACTGTGTGGCTTCGATACGCGGAAGGTCCACTGTGGCCAATCCTGGTTATCTTCGCTATCCTCCCGGCTTGTTGGCTCTGGCGGCGCAGGTCCTGGCCGCGTGAACAGCGGCGGATGGCCACTCGCTGTCTGTTGCTGACATCCTCAATCCAGGTCGCGATACCGGTCGTGTTGCTTGTCTTGTTGTTCGTCAACGCCAGATTCCTTGGGCCTGGCGAAACGCCACTTTACGGCCAGACCTCCCGTCCGCCGACGGCGCTTGTATCCGACGCGAACGGTGTTATCCTGAAAGTTATGACCTACAACATCTGGATGGGCGGGGCCTACCGGGGCGGCTGGCGTTTCGAGAAGCCCGAACGGGTGGCCGAGCACATTGAGAAAATTGGTGAGCTGATCTGGCAACAGCAGCCCGATATCGTCTTCCTGCAGGAGGTTGTAATCGATTCGGGGCCGGGCTCGTTCAATCAGGTGCCGGTCCTGGCCGAGAAAACAGGGATGCACATTTGGGCGTTCGGGCAATGCATAAACGATGGATTGCCGTTCTACCGTATGATTGAGGGCAATGCGATTCTGTCGCGCCGGCCCATCGATCCGTTGACGAATCAAAAGATGGCGGGAACAAAAGAATTCTACGAGATTGGTTATGACGACCAGAGCACTCTCTGGTGCAAAGCCGATATAGGTGGACAGGAGATTCTGCTGGCATCTGTGCATCTGAACGCTAACGACTTTTACGAGGTCAAACTCCCCCAGGTCGAGCAGCTCCTTGATTTCGCCGGAGACCGGCCTGCTATTATGGCCGGCGACTTCAACGCTGATCCGAACGAATTGGAGATAAGGCGGATCGTCGATACGGGAAAATTCTCCGCCAAGCTCGATGGCCCATTTACAATCTCCTCCCACGATCCGCACCGCACAATTGACCACATCTTCGTTCCAAGGGATTGGCTGTTGCTTGAGCATCGGGTAATCCAGACCGACCTTTCCGATCATCTGCCGGTCGTGACTACATATCGAATCCCTTAGCAGGAGGCCGACATATCTGTTTGCTTGTGATTGTATAACTCAGGCAGTAGAATATGAGAGATCGCCACCTGTCAGTGACAGCAACTAAACTTGGAGTTGTCTCTGATGCGAGAAAGCAGACTGTGGCCTATTTCGAAGCCGTCAAAGAATACACATTAAACAGTCCGGTCGGAAATTAACTATGGTATCTCTCCATGCTTTGTCACGCTTTAGAAGAAATTCGAATCGGTACATATTTAGCGGTTTGATTTCAACTGGACAGAAAGCAGATAATTGAAGACAATAAGGTTCTATGAAGGCACTCGAAGTCAAGACACTGACGAAACAGTACGGCTCAGCCAGAGGTGTCGAGGACTTGTCCTTCGACATCGAAAAAGGCGAGATATTCGGCTATCTCGGCCCAAACGGCTCCGGCAAGACGACCACAATACGTTGTCTGATGGGCCTGCTCAGGGCGACGAGCGGCCAGTGCCGCCTGTTGGGCGAGCGAGTCATGCCGGGACGGGCGACGCAGCATACGCGTATCGGCTACCTGCCGGGCGACTTTCGCACATGGCAGGGGCTGACGGCACGAAAGTCGCTGACACTCCTTGCAAGGCTCGGCAACGGCAGCGAAGTAGACAAACGGCAACAAGAGCTGGCCGAGAGACTCGATCTGGATCTGGATCGACGTGTTCGTGCCCTGTCAAAGGGCAATCGTCAGAAAGTGGGTGTCGTCTTTGCGTTTCAACATAAGCCCGAAGTGCTCATTCTGGATGAGCCCACGATAGGACTCGACCCGCTCGTGCGCCAGGTTGTGCTGGACCTGATTCGCGAGGCTGCAAAGGCTGGGGCAACCGTGCTGCTGTCCTCTCATGACCTCAGTGAAGTGGCCGCCGTCTGCGGGCGGGCTGCCATATTGCGCCAGGGCCGTCTGATTGAGCTGGCTCCGATTTCAAAGATAGTCCAACAGGGAGAGAGGCGTCTGAAAGTCTGGTTTGTCAAAGGAACCAAAGTCCCCCCGCTGCCAACCGACGGCCTGCCCGGTGTCCGAATGATTCAACAAAACGATGTATCGCTCGATCTTGCATATCACGGCACCGCCGAGGCCGTGATAAAATGGCTCGCCAGTTTTCCCGTCGACCGCATCGCCACACCGGAAACGTCGCTGGAGAATGCCTTTATTCAATACTACCGGCAGGAGGCGGACCATGGAGACTAAGCAACGTACCTCGTTCCCATTGCCGCTGCTGCGATTCTGGACGCTTCGAATCCTGCCTGCGTGGGGTTTTATTGCTCTAATAATCTTCCTTTTTCAGATAGCCATCTGCGGCATCGTGAATGACAACGAAAGCGTCAAAACATTCCTTCAGTTTATCGACATGCTCCCTTCGTTTATCAAATCGATTTTAGGGGGCGAGGCGTTACAGGTCGGCAACGTATCCGGGCTCATAGCAATCGGTTATCAACATCCATTGGTTTTGACCTTGTACATGCTCTTTGCCGTGGGCGTCCCAACCTCCCTGCTGGCCGGTGGGGTACAAAACGGCTCCATGGAATTGATCCTGAGCCGCCAGGCCACAAAAATTCACGTATACATATGCGCCGGCCTCATCACGGTCATCGGAATGTTCGCACTGGTCATGGTAATGTTTACCGGGACGGTCGTCGCCACCAGTATATACGACTTCGGCCAGCCGATCCCGTTGTTTTCCTTCTTCAAAATAGCAATCATCGGCGGCACGCTCGCCAGCGCCGTCGGTGGAGTTTCACTGCTGTCGGCGGCGTGTTTTAGACGAGGCACCGCCGTCGGACTGACGGTCGCCTATCTGGCTGTAAACTATTTTGTCTCGATCATCGCTGACTGGTGGCCCCGAATGAAATGGATGTCACCGGCAACGATTTTTCATTACGTTCATGGCCCCGAGATATTCCACGGAAAATGGCCCGTGGGCGACTTTTGTGTACTGGTATCACTGCTTGTCATCTCGTCCCTTTTAGGCGGCATCATCTGGTATCGCCGCGATTTGCCGCTGTAATACAGAGTATATGGAAAAACAAACAAGAGCTTATTTGTGTGCTTCTGCCGCCGTTCTGTTCTGGGCCACTTCCGCGTCGGCCTTCAAGATTTCGCTTCGCCATGTAGACGTTTTCTCGTTGCTGTTTTATGCGTCGATCACATCGACCGGCGCTTTCTTTATATACATTCTGCTTTCGAACAGGCTGAGCCTGCTCAAAAGCCTCTCAGGAAAAGACTACCTTTATTCCGCCCTGCTGGGTTTTCTGAATCCATTTCTTTACTACGCCGTTCTGTTCAAGGCATACTCGATACTCCCTGCCCAGGAGGCCCAGCCGCTGAACTTCGTCTGGCCGATAACGCTCGTGCTATTGTCGATACCTCTGCTAAAACAGAAAATCAGATCCAAAGATATTCTCGCGACATTCATATGCTTTGTGGGTGTTTTTGTCATTTCAACTCGCGGCGACATTATGGGATTCAAGTTCACCGATACACTCGGCGTATCGTTGGCAACGGGCAGTTCGATAATCTGGGCATTGTTCTGGATTTACAACGTGCGCGATAAACGCGATGAAGTGGTCAGATTGTTCCTTAATTTCGCATTCGGGTCGGTTCTTACGTTTCTCTTGATGGTGATTCTGGGGGGCGTGCACGTCCCGAATCCACCCGGCTTGCTCGGAGCGGTTTATGTGGGATTATTCGAAATGGGAATCACATTCCTGCTGTGGCTCAAGGCGTTGAAACTCTCGAAAACAACCGCACATGTCACGAACTTGATCTACATGGTTCCTTTCCTTTCGCTCATATTGATTTCATTTATCGTCGGCGAAACGATTCTTCCTTCCACGCTCGTCGGCCTTATTTTCATCGTAGGCGGCATCATATTACAGCGACTTTGACGTAATTCTCAATTCGCTTGCTGCTTCTTAGACTTTTTCAGGTACGACGAACGGCTTGCGATACGGTCGCGTCAGCAGTTTATCGGCAGCCGCATTGCCCATGAATTTTTCGGTCCTGGGATTGAACTTCAGCATCGGACCGAGATTGTAGGTGCTCTTCGACAGATCAAGGCCCAGGGTTCCCTTTACGGTCTGCTCAATCGTCTCCCATGACTTGGCGACTTCCTCGTGCTTGTCGAGCACATCGGGTCGGGTAGTGCCGGAAACCTGTTGTCCCAGCCGGTAAGAGATATTGCCCAAATGGCAGCACGCCGCGGATAGATGCGCCTTGTCGATGCCGGCATGGAGATCTTTGCTGTTGCGGGTGCGCATACACTGGATAAAGTTCTCGAAGATGTCGCCGGGGCCCATCTCGAAGTCGACGTCGCCCAGGTCTTCGGCTTTGTCCGAACCCTTGGGGTAGAATTTCCCATCCTTGATTACTCCTTCTTCGAGGTAGAATTCGTTGCCGACTTTTTTCGGATACTTTTTACCGTCGAGTCCCGCCCTGTCGACCAAACCGATGACCTCGAAGACGAGCAGCGGCCCGCCAAAGTCCATCACAGTAAGCTGGCAGTTGGGAGTCTGTGCCTGGTCGGTAAAAGGCGGATGGCCGTCTGTCGAGTTAACCCATCGCCCGCCCATGCTTATCACGCTCTTTGGAAGCCTGCCGCCGGGGATGGCCCAGCGTGCGATATCCATCTGATGCACGCCCTGGTTGCCTATCTCACCGTTTCCGAAGTCCCAGAACCAGTGCCAGTTGTAGTGGACTATATTCTCATGGTACGGCTGTTTTGGTGCCGGGCCGAGCCAGATATTAAAGTCAAGATTTTCCGGTGGCTTCTTGGTCTCTTTAAACCCGATGCTCCAACGCCCACTTCCATTCTTGGAGGCCCAGGCCTTGGATACCAGCAGCTTGCCGTACTTGCCGCTGGCGATAGCAGCTACCTGTTTTGCCCAACTGCTGCTGGAACGGCTTTGTGTGCCGTGCTGCACTATCCGCTTGTATTTTCGGGCGGCCTCGACGCACTTTCGGCCTTCGAAGACATTGTGGCTGCACGGCTTTTCGACATAAACGTCTTTACCCGCCTGGCAGGCCCAAATCGTCGCCAGCGAGTGCCAGTGATTGGTCGTGGCAATAGAAATCGCGTCGATGTTCTTATTCTCCAGAAGTTCGCGAATATCGACATAACCTTCGACCGGCGTATTGCGGTCCTTAAAGGATTTGGATCGACGCTCAAGGACATTGCTGTCCACATCGCACAGACCCGCCAGCCGTACACCTTTCATCCCATCGAATGCGCCAATGTGCGAGCCGCCCCGGCCGTTAATGCCGACTACCGCCACTCGTATGTCGTCATTCGCTCCTCGTGCACGGGAAAATGGACTGGCCAGCGTCAGGCCGGCACCGGCGGCGATCGTACTTTTCATAAAATCTCGACGTGTGAAAACTTTCATGAGTTAACTCCTTCCTCAAAAAAAACAAGGCTTGTTGATTTTACAAATGCCATTAATTATTCCTATATCCTGCAACAAAATGCCCCGATATTTTCATAAAACATACAACGTTAAAAGCCAAAAGCAGAATATACAAATGAAAACCTGACGGCAAGGGCAAACTAAAAAAGTTAAAAACTTTCGCCCCCCTGCTTAGACAATAACCTCTTCAAGAGTTCGTGCCACGATATAATCCGGCAGCTTGTTCAGGCCCGGTTTCTCCTCATAAGCTGAGATGATGCTCCTGTTCGGGAATACACCGGCTTCGGTGATAATCTCCTCAGCGACCGGCTTTAATTGTTCCTCTGTCAAATCCTCATCTGCTTTGCTTCGTGCCGTTTCCACCAAAGATTGGAATTCATTCCTGCTGTCATACCAGTTGAGCTGTAACTCCAATTCAATGACTTCCTTGGCATTGATTCGGTCATAGATATATTGAATCCCAATCGGATTGTACGCCTCTATACGCTCATCTATAAATGCCAGGCAGGCATCACGGTACGCCTTGTATTTTTCCTCGTTAAAGCCCTCGAATCCTTGTTTTTCTATCTCTTCGGCGAGAAATACGTCGATTTTTGCCGCCAAAATCTCTTTTTGAGCCTCCATCCGCTCATACAGGGCTTCGTAATACGCTTTTAAAAGTACGCTTGTTTCGATCATTAGCTTTCCTCATTGTTCACTGCTGGCAGTAAAAGTGTTATTTTCGGACGTGAACGCCTAATTGTAGCATTAAAATCTCCAGAATTTCATATTAAGTATAAAATAATCAGCCGTTTTTCAGATCGGCAGCCGAATCGTGCTGACTATCCCGATAAATTGACCCTTGTAGCACTTTTTGCTCCTAAAACCTTCAAAAATCCTGAATTTGACGGAAATTTTATCCCTGATTTTCGAGTTAAACGTTCTTTTTGGGCTAAAAACGAGCTTGTGAATTGAGCATTTGGACATTTGGCCAATTGAGACTCTCTTAATAATCCGATATATCTGTGTAATCGATAAGGCTTATGTCAACAGAGCCTGTTTTCAGAAGAACGCGTTTTTTCGTCTTTTTTACCACTTTTTCTCGTTTCGTTGGTCCTTTGTAAAATATTGTGGGATCTTGAAATTGGGTTTGATTGGCTTTGAATTGGCTTTGTTTTCTCGCCGCCTCAAAGCATGAAATTCT
>CAYTNN010000018.1:0-33122 GCA_964439135.1 uncultured Pirellulales bacterium | reverse complement strand
TTCTCCCTGGTGAGAGTATGATGCAAAAGCTCTCGGACGGGGCGGACTTTCAACCGAGGGGAATGTTGAGGAAAAATTGTAAAAAAGGTTGTACTACCACGACCTATGTGTTATAATGCTGCGGGTAAATTTAGCAGCGAGAGTGCATCAGCAGTGCATCAACTTAGAATGAAGCGTTGGCCGGGACGGACTTTTTCTTAAAGAGAAGGAGACCTGTCATGCGCAGAGTAAAAGGTTTTACGCTAATAGAGCTTTTGGTAGTGATTGCCATCATCGCGCTGTTGCTGGCGATTTTAGTTCCTACACTGCAGCGGGTAAGGAAACAGACTAAAGCGATTGTCTGTCAGTCAAATCTGAGACAATGGGGCGCTATCTGGGCGACATATACACAAGATAATGACGGTTATTTACCGAGCCGTAGCCAGTACCATGGTAGGACCTGGTCTCCTATAATGTCGCCTGAAGTATGGTGGGGCTGGGATAGTGATGATAAGAGTCTGGATAAGGATGAATGCAGCAGAATCGAGGGTATAATGTGTTGTCCTTTGGCCACAAAGCCTGCAAATCCAACCGGTGAATTTGATGGTACTAATTACATTGATCCTGTAGGTGGAACGTTTATGGCATGGGGCAGGTGCTGGCCTAAAGAGTTCCTACCGAATGGGTATGGCAGCTATGGCATAAACAGGTTCATTTATTGGTCCGGCATCTTTGCTAATGACAGCTACAAGTATGGCCATTTGTATTGGAGAACCTCTAATGTAAGGGGAACATACAATATACCGGTATATCTGGATAGCTGCTCGATAGGAAGTATGAACTGGTTCGTTGGTGCTATTAGTCCACCGGAGCATGATGCTGTGCCTACTTACTGGGTAGCAGGCGATCATCCTATTCACTATCCTAATATAGGTCTTCATAATTTCTGCATTAACCGGCACGATGGGTACGTAAACGGGCTTTTTATGGACTGGTCTGTAAGAAAGGTCGGCCTCAAGGAGTTGTGGACTTTGAAGTGGCATCGCGAGTTCGACACGGCAAACGAATGGACCAAAGCCGGCGGTGCGAAGCCCGAAGACTGGCCGGCATGGATGAGAGGATTTAAGGACTACTGAAAATAATAGGTTGCGGCAAGATTAACAGAACATAAGACTGCTCTTGTGTATATTTTATTGAGAAGGAAAAAGGAAACGAGCTATTATGAACAAGCCAAAGGCATTTACGCTTATCGAGCTTTTGGTGGTAATTGCCATCATTGCGCTGTTGGTGGCGATATTGATGCCTGCGCTGCAGCGGGTCAAACACCAGGCCAGGGCCGTTGCCTGCCAAGCAAATCTGAGACAGTGGGGATTATGTTTCTACATGTATACCGAAGACAACAACATGCGATTCTTTGATAATATATCCGGCAAGATACTCTGGTACAAACTACTGCGTAACTACACTGGGGATAGCAATGATTTGTTTCTTTGTCCGATGGCCGCCAGGTATGTTGATAATCCGAAATGGAACGGCTACAAATTCTCGAGCTGGCGCATACCTATGAGTACCAGTCCGGAGGAACCAACTCCTACGAGCTTCTATTACGGCAGCTACGGCATAAATGTACGCATACTCGACTTAACTGACCTGGAAGGTTTGGATCGATACTGGGGCACTTGTTCGATTAAAGGTGCGAACAAAATACCGGTGTGTCTGGACTGTTGTTGGACGCACATACCTGTCGAGCACTATGATGCTCCTCCGGAATATGATGATCTGCACACGTCCGATTCAGGGATGTCCTTTTTCTGTATCAACCGGCACGATGGAGGAATCAATAGTCTGTTTATGGACTGGTCGGTCAGAAAAGTCGGGCTCAAAGAGCTGTGGACTTTGAACTGGCATCGCAAGTTCGACACGGCAAACGATTGGACCAGGGCCGGCGGCGCCCTGCCCGAAGACTGGCCAAAATGGATGAGAAACTTCAAAGACTACTGAAAATAATAGGATGAGACAAGATTAACATAACATAAGACTGCTCTTGTGTATCTTCTATTGAGAAGGAGAAAGGAAACGAGCTATTATGAACAAGCCAAAGGCATTTACGCTAATAGAGCTTTTAGTGGTAATCGCTATTATCGCATTATTGATGGCGATATTGCTGCCTACATTGCAACGCGTCAGAAACCAGGCCAGGGCGGTTGTTTGCCAGTCAAACCTTAAACAATGGGGAACTCTCTGGGCAACGTCTGTGGATGAGAATGACGGCTATTTTCCAGGCTCCGGCCCAGACGACCGGCTGCCTGAGGACTGGCGAGATCGGCATTGGGGATGGAGATGGGGTTGGGGATGGGGTCCGGGATGGGGTCGGGGGGGCTGGGGAGGATACGGCGATCGGGATTGGTACCGTGAAACCAAGGGGATACGCCTCTGTCCGATGGCCGCAAAACCGGCATATCCAAATGGTGGTGAGGACTATCCGTTAGGTGGAACGTTCCTGGCCTGGGGCAGGTTCTTGAGCAAAAACCAGTGGCCATCGGGAACTCCCGGCTCATGGGAAAACTCTTGCGGCAGTTACGGCATCAACAACATTTATTGTAACTACTGGCCTGAAGATGATCCCTATCCTTATCCGGATGCCTGGAGAACACCTCATGTCAAGGGTGCGAGTAATATACCGCTGCAATTGGATAGCACCATTCCATGGGACTGGTGGTGGGGATGGGAGTGGAGAGAAGATGGACCTGATCCTCCGGAGTGTGATGCTATACCTACCGAACGGGTCAGAGGTAATTATTTAAATCCTCACTGTATCAATCGACACAACGGGGGCATAAACAACCTGTTTATGGACTGGTCTGTAAGAAAGGTCGGGCTTAAGGAATTATGGACACTAAAATGGCACAAAGAGTTCAACACACATAATCG
This sequence comes from uncultured Pirellulales bacterium, assembly GCA_964439135.1. Classification (GTDB taxonomy): domain Bacteria; phylum Planctomycetota; class Phycisphaerae; order Sedimentisphaerales; family Anaerobacaceae; genus JAFGPJ01. The sequence goes on along the minus strand of CAYTNN010000018.1, from coordinate 30,212 downwards.
CTGGACCAAAGCCGGCAGAGTGCAGCCCGAAGAATGGCCGGAATGGATGAGAAACTTTAAGGATTACTGAACAGCCTCACGATACATTTTTTCGGGGTAAATAAACAAATAATCATAAGTCACCTCAACAATCTCTTGCAATCGCGCCGGTCATGGCGACAATTGCGAGTATGAAATCATTAAGATCAAATATGTCAAATAATGTAATCATAGTCAGGGTGAGTCTATCCGCAAGGACGGCTGCGCTTCCTAATGAGCGTCACAAGCCTGGCCGCTTTTTCTTAGAGATGAGGGAATATGGCATCGAATGGTGGGCTTATTAATAGGGCACAATGTAAGAAATTCGCTCTTCGCTGGGCGCAGGAAAACCGCAAGGGATGGTCGGCCAACAGGGTCAGCAAGCAGTATCTGGACGACATTGAAGCTAAGGTTCGCATCTTGATTCAATCGTCGATCAATCGTCATCCAAGCGTAGGGCAAACGATAAAGGATTTTGTGTGAGCCGAATCATTGGGAGCGAGGTGCGGCTGGAGATTTCTGTATGGCAGTGATAAGAATAGAAGAAATATCACAGTGATCAAGAACCAACAAGTTCAGAGTTCCGGCAAGAGCGATTCAGTTAAGGGATTGCCGATGTTCACTGCGTCGGTTCCCGAAATCCTTGCTAAGGAAAAAGCCGATCTTGCAGCACTCGAAGGCAAAAGTACCTTCCGGCGGTGGCGAGGGTATTTTAGCAAGACGGGACCGGGCTGGCTGCAGAGCGCTTTAGTGCTGGGAAGTGGAAGTGCGATGGCCTCGCTTTTCGCCGGGGCATATCTACAGTACAGATTGCTTTGGGTCCAGCCGCTGGCGATGGTGCTGGGCATCGTTATGTTCTCGGCCATGTCCTATCAGGCTTTGTCAACCGGCATGCGTCCATTTTATGCTATGAATCGCTATATTCATCCGGTCGTCGGCTGGAGCTGGGCAATCGGGGCTCTTCTGGCGACAGTCATCTGGCATTTGCCTCAGTACGCACTTGCGGCCGGAATGACGGACGACATGATAAAGGCGACGACCGGCTGGACGCCATCATCGCCGGCGGTGCAGACATTCGTATTGATTGTGATCGGCCTGGTCGTTTTGACTATATCGACTGCGGCGGCATGGACGTATAGCAGCGGGCATAAAGGTATCAGGTTTTACGAACGCGCGCTGAAAGGCCTTGTCTGGATGATTATTGTCGCTTTCACGATTGTAATAGTACGGCGGACAATCGACGGCGGCGTGCAGTGGGGCAAGCTGTTCAAAGGTTTTCTGCCGCTGTATATTCCGACGGATGCGCGGGGTGTCTCGATTGTAATGGCGGCGTTCAGTGCGGCTACCGGAATAAACGCCACGTTCCTGTTTCCCTATACCCTGCTTGCCAGAGGCTGGGGCAAGGAGCACAGGGGCTTGTCGAGGTTCGATTTGATTACCGGCATGCTTCTGCCGTTCTGCATCGCGACCTCGCTGATGGTAATCGCTACCGGGTGCACGATCTATGATCCTGCGCAATTTGCTTCGGGGTCCACGAGACTGTCACCAATGACGGCGGCGGCAATGCTCGAATCGGCCGGCTTGAGCATGTTCTTTTCGCGAATCGTTTTCGGGCTGGGAATACTGGGAATGGCCCTCAGTTCGATTACTATGCACATGATTATCAGCGGCTTTGCCGTATGCGAAATTTTCGGGATCGAGCCGGGCAGTTGGCGTTACCGCCTGGCGTGCCTTATTCCCGCTCCGGCTGTAGTCGGCGTGGTCCTTTGGAAGTATATAGGGCCCTGGATCGCCATACCAACTTCGGCAATCTGCGGCCTGATGCTGCCGATAGCTTTCATCGCCTTTTTCATTCTCAACAACAGCAAAAAGTATCTCGGCGAAGACAAGCCGAGCGGCACAAAAGCCCTGGTTTGGAACATTGCTATGATTATTTCAATCGGCGTGACTATTGCCAGTATTATCTACTATCTTGTTTCGCTGGTAAGATAGCTCGCGGGATTTGTCACCCTTTCTCAGGACCCGAACCGGCCCAGATTGCTTTGGGATTGTCCTTGATTTTCTCGCCCCGGCACATCCTCGTGAAACGCCGCTGAATTTGCAGTTCGTGTGACTCGGCGATTTTCACAGCCTCGACATTGCCGGTAGGCATATCGACAAATACGGCTTTTCCCGCACACCTGTTCAAAGCATCGGATAACAACGCCGGACCGGCATTCATGCTTGCTATACACGGACCGATTTGCACCGCATTTGCTCCCGGACGCATAGTGACAAAGCCATCTATTTTGTCGTGGAGCGTCTGGATGCGGGCGTTCTCCGGAAGTTCCGCAAATAGCAGGCTGAGCATCTTCGCTCGATTTGTCCCCGTCATCCGCCTGTCAAACTCAATCATATCCCCGAATAGCTCCGGCACAGCTTCGGTTAAGACCGGTCCCGTTTTGCCCGGCCGTGATATGCCCTGGAACCGGACTAATTCGTATTCCGGCACGAATCCCAGTTTCTCGTAGATGGGCCGGCCGGCAGCAGTCGCATCAAGACGAACCGTCTTAACTTTTCGCCCGTCAAGATAATCGAGAGAATGCTTCAGTAGTGTTTTGCCGACACCCTGGCCTCGCGAATCTTTATCGACAAGAACCATGGCAATCCAGGCTACATTCTCAAAGATACAGGTTGTAGTGGTCCCGACGGAACATCCTTCGAGTTCAGCCACAAAACAGCCTTCCGGCTCCATGTTCATAAAACGCAGCCAGTCCGATTCGATTTGGTTCCATCCCGCCTGACGGGATAATCGCAGTCCGAGCCGCAGGTCGTCGGTTCTCATCTGTCGAATCTCTATCATATCCGCCAACTATACAAAATTCCCGCCAATCCGAAAAGCCCGGCTTTCTACAGCACGAATAAATACTGCCCAGAGAATTTCACAAGGCGGCTCTCACGGGACATTGTAGATATGAAGAAATTGAAGTTTCAGAGTGACAACTGTTCAGTCTTCGTCGAGGTCACTGTATTCGTTAAAAATGCCGGACCGCAGTCTCTGCTGCCTGCTTATTGCCGCCTTGCTGAATTCTGCAATATCAAACTGTGGACTCTGCTTTTTTGATTTTAAGTCTTGCTCTGAGCTTTCTTCCGGAACCTTTTCAGATTGCCCCTGTTCGAGTTTTTCGAGTTGAAATTTTTCGTTAACGGCCGCGATCTCGGAGGCCTTTTGTATGGGGTGCTGCCCGGCGCGGCTTCTATCGGCAACTTTGAGTTGAAATGGTTCGTTGTCGGGTACAATCTCGTAGACCTTTTGTTCGCGGAGCTGCCCGGCCTTGCTGATGTCGATAACTTTGTGTTGAAATTGTTCGATGACGGCTGCAATCTCGGCGACCTTTTGTTCGGGGAGTTCCTCGACTTGCCTGCTGTCGGTGACTTCGTTTTGAATTTGTTCGTTGACGGCTGCTAACCTTATGGTCTCCTGCTGAAAGAGCGGCTCAGCTTGCCGGCTTTTGATGATTTCATTATGGCGTTGCTTAAGCTCCTTGATTGCTATTTTGAATCCTTTTTTTGTATTCTTCCGCCTCTTTCGCCTTCCGGGATTTTTTGGAACATGAGTCGAGCGACCCTTTTCAGTATGATCGGTTGCCTGGCTGGTTTTATTGTGGTCTGCTAATTTGATGCCTATGATATCTCGTAACAGAGCATTACCGGGCAACACTTTTCGCCGTGATCTCAGGACAAGTACTATTATAACTATAACCGGAACTGCTATAGCTGCCAGCAGCAGTGCCAATTCTTCCCATTGTCTTGAGGATAGCCACGAAAAATACTGGTTGAGTCTGTTTATGATGTCTTCTACGGTCATCATTTCTGCCTCCTATCCTTGTGCTAATCGCAAATCCATTCGCTTTCAATTCTGCCGTAGGATCGTATTCGATGCAATTTGAACTCGTACACTTCTACCTATCATTAAATATTGTTAATATTTACAATTATACACTTTTTGAAATCTCTTTGCAATGGTTACTCCGCCGTTTTTCAGGAAAATTTAGCGGCATGAAGCGTTACCCAAATCGGTCTTTGAACCGGAGTCTTTTGCAAAGCTCACTCCCGGCCTAATACCTTGAGCTTGTTGGCATCTGGGATTGGAACAGGACTAACGACAGATTGTCGTTGGAGATTCTTCGCTGTGCTCAGACATGTCCATGAGCCGAGCGAAGTAATGACAAGTTTCATATATTCTTCTCAAAACTACACTTACGAAAAAATCAGTCAAGTTGTAAAAAAACGCCCTTCAAACGTGGATTTTTAGCTTTTTTTGGCCATGGACGCCATGGTCTAATTCTTAACAGCCTCACTTACAACGTGTTTTCTGACTCTTGCGGGTGGATGTTCGATTAGTATTTGTTGATTTATGTTCTTAGAGATATCAGGGGATATCAGGGGATTTCTATGAACAAGCGTTTGTCAAGACGTTTGCGGGATTTTTTCACGGGCACTATAGATATGAAGAAATTGAAGTTTCAGACCGGCAGCGGCTCAGTCTTCGTCGAGTTCACTGTATTCGTTAAAAATGCCGGACCGCAGTCTCTGCCGTCTGCTTATTGCCGCCTTGCAGAATTCTGCGATGTCAAACGGCTTACTTTTCTTTTTTGATTTTAAGTTTTGCTCTGAGTTTTCTTCCGGGACCTTTTCAGATTGCCCCTGTTCGGATTTTTCGAGTTGAAATGGTTCGTGGTCGGGCACAATCTCGTAGACTTTTTGTATGGGGGGCTCGACCTGTCTGCTATCGGTGACTTCGACTTCGTTTTGAATATGAGCTGAGCGATTATTTTCAGTACGATCGATTTGGCCGCCGTTTGTTTTGTCGTCGGCTAATTCGATATCGATGATATCTCGTAACTGAGTAATAGTGGGCAAAACTTTTCGTCGTGATCTCAGGCGAAGTACTATTAGAACTATAAACAGAGCTGCTACGGCTATCAGCAATGGCCACCATTTTTCCAATTGCCTTGAGGATAGCCACAAATAATACCGGTTGAGTCTGTTTGCGATGTCTTCTAAGGTCATCTTTTCAACCTTCTGTCATTATACTAATCGCAAGTCCATTCGCTTTCAACTCCGCCGCAGGATTGTATAGGATGCAATCTGAACTCATATAATCTTATATATTATCCTAATACTGTCAATCATGCAATTGTTAAAATTTCTGGCAATGGTTGCTGTGCCGTTTTTTTAGGTTTTTCTGGGCCATGGCCACCATGGTCCGATTCTTAATGGCGGCCTCACGTAGAGCGAGTTTTGAGAGATTTTCTGGTGGATTTTCGCTTAATGCTGCCTTGTGTTTGTTGTTGTTCGCCGCCTGCTGCGGCTGCATTGATAAGGTCGGCTTTCAACTCGGCGAGCTTTTCAGCATAATCTTGTTCCGGCGATGAGACCTTTTTAGAATTAATGAACGCGATGATAGCGATTACCACCAGAAGCTCTATTAAAGTAAAGCCGATTCGTTTGCTCATAATGGCACTGGGGACCGGGTTTATTAAGTAGATCGTCCATATTTTATACTATTTACGGCCTGGGAGCAAGAAATGTATTAAAGCCAGATTTGTCGGAAATAGTGTTATCTACAGTAATAATGAGATAATTGCAGGATATCTGCCCGTCAGAACATCCAGGCAAGCAAAAAACCAACATCCGCCCCTCGCCCTCTTTTTTTTTGATTATCAGCATTTTTTTTTATTTTTATTGGTGACGGGCCTGTTATTATAGTAGTATTAGTGCCAATGAAGTATATTCTTACGTCTCTCAAGAATATTCTCCATAAAGAAAACCGAGAGACAAAATAAACGGCCTTAAACGGCTAAAGGAGCACAGAAGTGAGTACAGGTACAGTAAAATGGTTTAACGGGAAAAAAGGCTTCGGATTTATCACTCCAGACGATGGCGGCGAGGATTTATTCGTTCATCACTCGGAAATCAAGATTGAAGGCTACGCCACTCTTGATGAAGGCCAGAAGGTGGAATTCGAGATCGGAGAGGGTAAAAAAGGTCCTTGTGCGACGAACGTCATCCCTGGCTAATCCAAAGCAGCACGCCGAAAAACCAACGGGCTCCGCTCAAAGCGGAGCCCGTTTCGCTTTGACATTTAATCCGCCGTATACCCATTCCACCGCTCGACTTCTAAATTATTTTTTTTATTTTTATTGAACTCCGTCTGGTTCTCGAAGTATAATAGCATTCAGTGTAGTATATTCTCACGTCTCTCAAGAATATTCTCCCTAAAAAAACCGAGAGACAAAATTTATGGCCATTAGAAGGCCAAAGGAGCATAGTAGTGAGTACAGGTACAGTAAAATGGTTCAACGGAAGCAAAGGTTTTGGATTTATCACCCCCGATGATGCCGGCGAGGATTTGTTCGTTCATCATTCGGAAGTCAAGATGAGCGGCTACGCCTCTCTTGATGAGGGCCAGAAGGTGGAGTTCGAGATCGGACAGGGCAAAAAAGGCCCTTGTGCGACGAACGTCATCCCCGGCTAATTTAAAGCTAAACACCGGAAAACTAACGGGCTCCTTGAAAAAATGGAGCCCGTTTTCAATTTAATATTTAATCCCCGTATAACCGGCAATAGTCTCAAGTTTACCCGGATTGATTGAAGAGGCAACTTTTGTAAATTTCGAGATGAGTACGGAACAAATACGAAATTTTTCGATTATAGCACATATTGATCACGGCAAGAGCACCCTGGCCGATCGAATGCTCGAGTTGACCGGCACGATTACCAACCGTCAAAAGGTCGATCAGTATCTTGATAATATGGATCTCGAGCGCGAGCGGGGAATAACCATAAAAGCCTCGGCGGTAACGATGAATTACCGGCACCAGGGCAAAACATATATGCTGAATTTGATCGACACTCCGGGACATGTCGATTTTCATTATGAGGTTTCAAGGGCACTGGCCGCTTGCGAGGGCGCTTTGCTCGTAGTCGATGCCAGCCAGGGTGTCGAGGCACAGACCGTGGCTAACGCCTACCTGGCGATTGAAAACAACGTCGAACTTTTAAGTGTAATCAACAAGATCGACTTGCCCGCGGCAGATCCCGACCGGGTGGCAGAAGAGATCGAACATGTTTTCGGGATCCGTGCCAATGAGTCTTTCAAGATAAGTGCAAAGAGCGGATCGGGAATTGGTGAACTTCTTGAAGCGATAGTGACATTCCTCCCGGCACCCCAGGATAAAAGCAACGAGCCAACGGCGGCATTAATTTTTGACAGTCACTGCGACCAGTACAAGGGCGTGATATGTTACGTCAGGGTTTTCGCCGGTTCCCTGAGTATGAAGCAAAAGGTCAGCTTTATGCGCAGCGGCAGAACTCATATCATCACCGAGCTGGGAAAATTCGTACCTGAGATGACTAAAGTTGACAAGCTCGGCACTGGAGAGGTCGGTTATGTTATCGCAAATATTCGCGAGTTGGCTGATGTGACGATAGGCGACACAATCACAGATTATGCCGAACCTGCTTTAAAACCTTTGCCCGGCTATAAAAAACCGATGCAGATGGTTTTTTCAGATTTTTATCCCGGCACGAATACGGACTATTCAAAGCTGAGGGACGCCTTTGACAAGCTTACCCTTAACGACGCAAGTTTCTCATTCAGTCCTCAGAATTCGCCTGCACTCGGCTTTGGTTTCCGGTGCGGTTTTCTTGGCCTGTTGCACATGGAGATAATCCAGGAACGGCTGGAACGCGAGAATGATATCGAGGTTGTTCAGACCGCCCCGACGGTAAGCTATGAGGTCCTGACGAAGGATGGTGCCGTCAAGAGAATAGAATCGCCCGGTCAATTGCCTTCTCCGAATCACATCGAAGAGCTTCGTGAACCATTCGTTCGACTTGAGATAATAACCGGTACCGAAACGATCGGGGCGATTATGAAGCTCACTGAGTCCAGGCGATGCAAGCTCATAAAGACCGATTACCTGAGCACCACCAGGGTAATACTTGAGTACAAAGCCCCGCTTGCCGAGATCGTATATGATTTTTACGATATTCTTAAAGGCATCAGCCGGGGGTATGCAACGATGGATTACGAGTTTATAGGTTTCGAGACCAGCGACCTTGTCAAAATTGACATTCTTGTAAATACAGTTGCGGTCGATGCGTTGAGTTTGATTGTCCATCGCAGCAAAGCAGAGGCTCGAGGCCGCAAGCTGATTATAAGACTGCGAAGAGCGATTCCCCGGCACCAGTTTGAAATCCCCCTGCAAGTTACCATAGGCGGCAAGATCATCGCAAGAGAAACCATCAAAGGCTTCCGCAAGGACGTGACACAGAAGCTCTACGGCGGAGACGTAACGCGAAAAATGAAGCTGCTAAAGAAACAAAAAGAAGGCAAAAAACGCATGAAAAGCGTCGGTAATGTCCAGATACCGCAGGAAGCATTCATGACGATCCTCGATAATAGCGAATAGTAAAAATCCTCCCAAGATAGTACCAGCAACCAACATCCTCAATTGTGCTAAAAAGTAACAAAAAGCGACTTCTTGAAGTAAGTGCTTGGTTTTTTACTCCTTTTTTGGGAGATTGTTGATATTGGAATGAAATTTTGGTATTATTGGACTTGAAGTTTGCAAAGTATCTTGGTGAAGCGTGTATGGGAAATCCCCATTAAAAACAACTTCGACTTTAGTATGAAGGAGGAATGTTATGTCCAAGAAATTGTTCTATTCATTATCATGCGTTTTGGTACTGAGTATGGCCGGCATTGCATGGTCAGGCGCATCGAAGCCAATCCCGGCTAACGGAGGCGTGGTCGAGGATACATGGGCGACCCTTGGCTGGACGGGTGGACAAGCTGCTGCCTCGTTCGATGTGTACTTAGGCGACAATCTTGACGATGTGAAAAACGGTGCCGGCGATACATCCCGTGGCAACCATGCTTTGAATTTCTTTGTTGCCGGCTTTCCCGGATACCCTTATCCGGACGGTCTTGTACCGGGAACTACTTACTACTGGCGGATCGATGAGGTACAGACTGACGGCACAGTACAACAGGGTACTGTCTGGAGTTTTAAGATTCCCTCTAAAACCGCTACCACTCCCAACCCGGCCGATGGCGCCGAGTTCGTGGATATAGATGCGACCTTATCCTGGAAGCCCGGTTTTGGCTCAAAATTGCACACAATCTATTTTGGCGAAGATTTTGACATAGTGAATGATGCAACCGGTGGATCGCCGAAGGGCATAACTGCCTATAATCCCGGACCGCTCGAATTAGAGAAGGTTTATTATTGGCGGGTCGATGAGTTTGATTCCGCTGCTACGTATAAAGGCGACGTCTGGAGCTTTACGACTTCGGGCGCTGTCGGGAATCCCCAGCCGGCAAACGCAGCCGTAGATGTCAAGCAGACACAAATTCTGAGCTGGACTCCGGCGGATACCGCCGCTTCGTCTGATGTATACCTGGGCGCAGATAAAGACGCCGTCAAAGACGCCACAACTGCTTCTCCCGAGTATAAAGGCAATAAAGCAATTGGTGACGAGACTTTGGATCCCGGCACACTCGAGTGGGAAACAGCTTACTACTGGCGCGTAGATGCAGTATATGCGGATAAAACGGTCAAAGGACTTGTCTGGGGCTACACGACGGCCGATTTCCTTGTTGTGGACGATTTTGAGGACTACGACATTGGCAACAAAGAGATATGGTGGGCATGGAAAGACGGCCTTGGTTATGCCGCGCATGATAATGAACCGGCCTACGCGGGTAACGGGACAGGGGCGGCTGTCGGCGACGAAACGACTGCTTCCTATACCGAGGAAACAATTGTTAATGGCGGTGAGCAATCGATGCCATTGTGGTACGACAACAATAAGCAAGGTTATTTCAACTATTCAGAGGTCGAGCTGACCCTGGATTATCCGCGTGACTGGACCGTCCACGACGTCAACACACTAACGCTTTATTTCAGGGGCAATAAGCAAAACGCCGCCGAACAGATGTATGTTGCTCTCAACGGCAATGCAATTGTCGCTCATGACAATCCGGATGCTTCGCAGATATCTATCTGGACGGGCTGGAATATCGAGCTCCAGGCATTCGCGGACCAGGGCGTGGACATCAGCAATGTAAATACGATTGCTATTGGCTTAGGGAACAAAACAAATCCCCAGGCAGGCGGTTCAGGCAAGATGTATTTCGATGATATCAGACTGGCTACCGCCGCGGTCCCTATCGGACCGGTCATTCTGTTCGAAGAGGATTTTGAAAGTGTTGAACTAGGCACTACCATTGAAGAATCCGCAGGTACTGAAAATGTCTGGTCGGACACTCCGCCGGACGGCTGGATTGTTGACAGGAGCGGCGTTCCCGGCTATGGCGATCTGGCCACTGATGGTATTCACGAATGGGCAGGATGGGCCTTCGCACAGAGAGACTGGTGGTTCACGGTCGATCCTCAAACTCGTGACAGCTTCCAGAAGAGTGAGGGCACAATCGCTGTGGTGGACCCCGATGAGTGGGACGATGCGGACCATCCGGATTCGGCAAGTGAAGGCTGGTATAAGACCTACCTTTATACGCCCGAAATTGATATTTCAGGCTGCCAGGCCGGTACGGTTCAACTCGTATTCGATTCGAGCTGGCGTCCGGAATTCGATGATGACTATCATCAGAGTGGGATTGTGACCGCATCTTTTAATGGACAAGAGGAACTTGAGCTGCTCTTGTGGTTGTCGGATACGAGCAGTCCAAATTACAAAGACGACAGTCTCACCAGTAGGAACGAGACGGTTACAGTCAACGTGGACAATCCCCCGTGGGCCACAAGCATGGTCTTGAAATTCGGTATGTTTGATGCCGGAAACGATTGGTGGTGGGCGATTGACAACATTAAGGTTACTGGTATGCCCAAATAGAGAATACGCTTTTTGATTAAAAAACCCCTTCGGCTCCGTTCAGGATCCAACCTGATGGTGCCGAAGGGGAATTTTTTACAGCCGGACTATTTGCTGTTCTTGTTCGGTATGATAAAGTGCTCTGGAACAGGGAAGTGTGAGCACAGCAGCAGGACTTCTTTACTAACCTTTTCGATGACCGATTCATTGTCGATGTTTTCAGCGACTGTATTAATGAAATCGGCAATTTGCTTCGCTTGCTCCTGTTTAAAGCCGCGAGTAGTAATAGCCGGCGTGCCTATACGCAATCCGTTCGGATTCATCGGAGGCGCCGGGTCGCCGGGTACTGTGTTATAATTCGAGACAATTCGGGCCCTGTCCAGGGCCTTCGCGAGTTTCTTGCCGGGTATGTTTTTGTTTCTCAAATCGATTAAGATTAGATGATTGTCCGTCCCGCCGGTTACGAGATCGAAACCATATTCCAGCAGCTTTTCCGCCATGGCTTTTGCGTTTTTGACTATTTGCCCTGCATAGGCAACGAACTCCGGGGTATCGGCCTCGGCCATCGCAACGGCGATAGCAGTCATTGTATGCATGTGCGGGCCTCCCTGCAGGCCGGGAAAAACTGCCTTGTCCACCTTTTTTGCGTGCTCTTCCTTACACAGCAGCATCCCGCCGCGAGGGCCCCGAAGCGTTTTATGTGTCGTAGTTGAGACAACATCGGCGTAGGGAACCGGACTTTTGTGGATGCCGGCAACAACAAGACCCGCAATGTGGGCTATATCGCTGACAAGGTAAGCATCGACTTTTTTGGCAATCTGACTGAAGATTTCAAAGTCGATTTCCCTCGGATACGCAGTGGCACCGGAGATGATTATTTTCGGACGGTGTTTCTTCGCAAGCTCTTCAATCTGGTCGAAGTCCAGCATGCCGGTCTCGGTATTCACAGGATACGGCACGGAATTGTAGAACTTGCTGGTTAGCGAGACCTTCCAGCCATGTGTCAGATGCCCGCCGTGAGAAAGAGACATTCCCATAATCGTATCGCCGGGATTTATCAGGGCGGCATAGGCCGCCAGGTTCGCTACGGAGCCCGAATAGGGCTGGACGTTCGCGTGATCGGCTTTGAATAATTTCTTCGCCCGCTCCTGAGCCATTCTTTCGATAAGATCAGTCACCTGCTGGCCTTCGTAGTATCGTCTGCCGGGGTAGCCCTCGGCGTATTTATTGGTCAGGCAGCTCCCACTGGCCAGCATAACTGCTTTGGATACATAGTTTTCCGAGGGAATCAGACGGATTGAACCGCTCTGGCGTGCCGCTTCCTGTCGTATAAGCTCACAAATCTGCGGATCATATTGTTCAAGAGCATTTATCATATCAATTTCTCCATAATCGGACTTTGCTCAGATTCTTTCAGGATTCCCAACACAGAATAATGCGTTCGGGATTTTTTATAACACAGCTTTACTTTTTATACAAGTATTTATTTGTTGACAAATTTTAGCCGATGACTACTATATGCCGGTCGAGTAATGTAAGAAACACTCATTTGGTAAGAACTTATGCCAGCAGAAGATAGCCAGGCGGCCGCCAAAGCCAGAGCTTTTTTTGATAAAGCCGGGAAGGTTGCTGAGACGAAAAATTACGATTACGCCATTGATATGTACCTCCAGGGTCTGCGATATGCCCCGGATGCGCTTAAAGAGGGGCATCTGCCGCTGGCCGAATTAGCTCTGCATCGGCAGGGATCCGATAATAAAAAGCCCACGATGATGGAGCGAGTTAAGCGTTTGCGGGGCAAAAACCCGCTGGAGCAGATGCTTAATGCCGAATACCTTTTCACGAAAGATCCCGACCACATTCCATACGCCGAGGCGATGCTGAAAGCAGCGCTGGCCGGCGGCTATGACAAAACAGCCGGTTGGATTGCCAACCTGATTTTTCAGACCATCAACGCTTCCCAGAATCCATCTGCTCAAACATATCTCCTTTTAAAAGATGCCTATAGTACCCTTGGCCAATTCGATAAAGCCATCGCTGCGCTTCAGCGGGCCGTCAGACTTCGACCTGATGACGGGGCATTGTCAGATGAGTACAAGAATCTCTCGGCCGAACTGACTATGGCCAGGGGCAAATATGACGGCGAGGGAGATTTCAGGAAATCCATCAAGGACCGCGAGGGCCAGGAGAAACTTCAAGCTCAGGCCGGTGTGGTTAAAACCGAGGATTACCGCGTAAAAGCGGTTGAAGACGCAAGAAAAAAAATAGCCCAGAATCCGGAACTACCAGCGAATATATTCGAATTAGCCGATGCCCTTTCGGGTCTGGAAACCGATCAGGCCGAAAATGATGCGATCGCATTGCTGGAGAATACGTACAAGGCCAGAAGTGATTTTAGTTTCAAGCGGCGGGCGGGCCTGCTCAGGATTAAACAGCTCAAAAGGAAATTAAAAGAAGCAAAAGCCGCTCTTAATCCTAATCCCGGCGATGTGCAGGCCAAGGCCCTGACTGAACAGCTTTCGGCACAATTAAACAGTATGGAATTGGAACATTACAAGCTTTGTGTGCAGAACTATCCAACCGACATTGGAGCTAAATACGAATACGCCATTCGTCTGGTCAGGAATGAACAATACAACGAAGCCATACCTTTGTTCCAGGAAGCACAGAAAGACCCGAGGCGGAAGATCACAGCGCTGAATAAAATAGGCTTCTGCTTTTCCATGAAAGGCTGGCTTGCCGATGCAATCGATGTTTACTCCCAGGCGATAGATTCCCATGAAATAAAATATGATGCAATCGGCAAAGAATTGCGGTATAATCTGGCTCGCGCTCACGAACAGCAAGGTGATACGGATAAGGCACTGGAGATATATCGCAAGATAGCCCAGAGCGACTTCACGTACAAAGACGTCAGTCAGCGGGTAGATAAACTAAGAAGTGAAAAAACGAAACCAGACTCACAGTAAGTATTTGTAAATAGAATAACAACGGTTATTAGGAGATTACAGTGGCACAATCGTTACAGTCTAAAAAAAGAGCAAGACAGAACACGAAACGCAGAACGATTAATCGCGCTCGCAAAAGCCAGGTCAAGACGCAAATTAAGCATTTTGAAACAACCCTGGAAAACGGCAATGTGGAGGCGGCAAGCGAACAGATCAAACTCGTTACACAGAAGCTGGACAAGACAGCCTCGACGAGCACAATGCACAAGAAAACCGCCGCCCGAAAGAAATCACGCTTAACCAAACGTCTGAACGCCCTCAAGGCGAAAAAGGGCTAATCATCTCGGATTTCGTGAAGCGCTAAATGTCAAGCGCCAAGGAAGGTACGAAGCGGACATGTCCGCCTTTGTTCGGCGGATAAGCTTCACAAAATATGCCTGAAATATTTAAAAACCAAATAATCAAGCTGTTGAAGCACACCGATTACGAACCGCTCAAGCTGGCACAATTAGCCAAAACATTAGATGTCAGCTCAGACGATTATCAAGAGTTCAAAGATGCTTTCGACCAACTTCGACACGCCGGTCATGTGGTGGTCGGTGCGCGCAATCTGGTTAGCCTGCCCGCCTTGGCAGGGCAGATCGTAGGAACGTTCAGAGCCAATCCGAGGGGATTCGGTTTTATCATACCTCTCGAACCGAACTCGCACGGCGATTTATTCATACCGCCAACAGCTAAAGCCGACGCAATGACCGGCGACATCGTCATCGCAAAAGTCAAACGCCAGGGCAAACGCGGCGGCGAAATGCGTTACACCGGCGAAATCATCGAGGTGCTCGAACGAGCACAGAACAGATTCGTCGGGACACTGGTGAAACATCCGGAAGCATGGCTCGTCCAGCCGGACGGAAAGAGTTTTTTCGACCCTATTTCCGTCGACGACGTCGGCGCAAAAGGGGCGAAGGAAAAAGATAAAGTCGTAGTGGAGATACTTTCCTATCCGACTGATAAATATCTGGCCCGCGGCGTTATCGTCGAGGTGCTCGGCAAAGCGGGACGTTACGACACCGAAATTAAATCGATAATTTACCAGTACCACCTGCCGGGCCAGTTCGACACCGACTGTATCGAGCAGACACGCCGGGCCGCCGCCAGCTTCAATCCCGAAAAACGGGGCACCCGACAGGACATCACGGATAAAATCATCATCACGATCGATCCGCCGGATGCTAAGGATTTCGACGATGCGATAAGCATTGAGAAAGATTCCCACGGCAACCGGGTGCTGGGTGTTCACATCGCCGATGTCAGTCACTTCGTAACGCAGGATTCGCCGCTGGATGAAGAAGCAAAGGCTCGCGGAAACAGTGCCTATCTGCCCGGAAAAACGATTCCTATGCTGCCGGAGATTTTGAGTAACGGCATTTGCAGTCTCCAGCCCGACCAGAAACGCTTCGCCAAAAGCGCGTATATCACTTACGACCAGCAGGGAAATATTTTGTCCTGCAGCTTCGCTGACTCGGTTATATGCTCAAAGCAGCGTTTGACCTACCTGCAAGCCGACGGGATTTTGAAAGGTCACACGAAAGACACCAAGCCTGAGGTAATTGAGCTTCTAAAAGAGATGGAAGCACTCAGCCGGGTAATCGAACAGCGAAGAAGAAAAAATGGAATGTTACACCTGGACCTGCCGGAGACCGAGTTAGTGTTCGACAAATCAGGCCAAGTCGTGGATGCTCATCCAGCGGATGACAGCTATCCGCACACGATAATCGAGATGTTTATGGTCGAGGCTAATGATTCCGTCGCCTCGCTTCTGGACAGGCTCAATGTGGCTTTCATGCGGCGGATTCATCCGGAGCCGGATCCCATGAGCATGAAAAATCTCGCCAGGCTCGTCAAGGCATTCGGATTTTCTCTGCCGAGGAATCCGGACCGCAAGGTCATTCAGGATTTATTGGCCGCCGTAAAAGGCACCGACCGTTCTTTCGCCGTGAACATGGCGGTGCTGCGAAGCTTCGAGAAGGCCCAGTATGCCCCGCTGCATATAGGCCATTACGCGCTGGCTTCGACAAACTATTGTCACTTTACAAGCCCGATCCGGCGGTATGCAGACCTGATAGTTCATCGTATGTTGGAATTTTATCTACAAAATAAGCCGTTCCCCAAAGAACAAGAGCAGAACCTGGCTGAGGTAGGCAAACACATTACCTTCACCGAGCAGCGGGCCGAGAATGCCGAAAGGGAGCTGACGACCGTACTGACGCTGCAAATGCTCAGCAAAAAAATCGGCGAGCAGCTCGACTGTGTCGTGACGGGCCTGACTGGCTTCGGCGTATTCGCACAATGCAGGAAGTTCGGCATCGAGGGACTTATCCGGATGGATGCTTTGGGGCCCGACCATTGGAATTACAACGAAAAAACTCAGTGCATTGTCGGCGAGCGTTCGGGATGCAGCATACGTTTGGGCCAGGCCATGAAAGTGCGTATCGTTTCAGTAAACGTCCCGGGCCGCCAGCTCGATATCAGTCCGGTGGATCTTTTGGCAAAAGAGCCGAAGCAGCAAATCAAAAGCAAGACCCGGAAAAAGCAGACAAAAAAGAAACGAAAAAATCGAAAATAAATCCACAGGTTCATGGGGGCAAAGGTAATACAGTCGCTCTACTTCGGGCTGGTTGCCGGCAGAGAAGATTCACAGTTATCCGAGAAAGCGTTGTGCAAAGCGCGCAAGGCCGGGAAAGAACTTGTCCGGCAGGTCCAGGCGAACAGATTCGCAACCAATGTAAGCAAATTCATTTATTGACATTCGTTGTCAATTTTGCCATACTGGCCCGTTCTTAGCATATAAATTAATGAATGATTGGTTCTTGGTTATTTGGAGTTACAAATGAGAGCATCTGAGATGTCAAAAGGTCAGACCGTTAAGATTGACGATAAATTGTACGCAATTGTGGATTATCAGCACGTAAAATTGGGCAAGGGCGGAGCGGTTTACCAGACAAAGCTAAAAAGTCTGGCCGACGGCACAATTCAAAATATTCGCCTGCGAGCAGAGGAAATCGTTGAAGAGGCATATCTGGACAAAAGAACATACGAATACCTTTATTCCTCCGGAAGCGAGCACGTCCTGATGGATACGACCAATTACGACCAGATTACCCTCGACGATGATGCGTTCGGTGACGGTGCGAAATATCTTAAGCCGAATAGCACATTGCAGGTCAGTCTGTACGAAGGCAAACCGGTGATTGTAATCCTACCCAATACAGTGGATTTGGAGATAACCGATACATCGCCGGAGATAAAGGGCGCCACAGCGACGAATCAAAACAAGCCGGCAACACTCGAAACCGGCCTGATCGTTCAGGTGCCGCCTTTTATCAAGCTCGGTGAGGTCATACGCATCGATACTCGTACCGGCGAGTACGTTACACGGGTGAAATAAAGGCACTGTTAATGTCATTACCGCGTAAGCGGGAATCCATATCATAACGATTGTGGATTCTTGCTTCCGCAGGGATGACAGGAAAACGCAATGGTATTAGATAAGGTAAGCAAGACGCTTGTTAAAGTTTTCGGCTCTCGCAATGAGCGACTGGTTAAGGTTTATTCGGTCATCGCTCTGCAGGCAAGCGAATTCGAAGAGCAGACCAAAAAGCTCGACGATGAGGCCCTGAAGGCAAAGACTGCCGAGTTCAAGGCTGCTCTAAAGGCCGGAACAAAGCCTGAGGAGATTCTTCCCGAGGTCTTCGCAGTTGTTCGTGAAACGGCAAGGCGAAATGTCGAGATGCGGCATTTCGATGTACAGCTTATAGGCGGCAATGTCCTCTATGAGGGCAAGATCGCCGAGATGGCCACCGGTGAAGGCAAAACCTTAGTAGCAACCCTGGCGGCGTACCTCGTGCATCTGACCGGAAGAAAAGTCCATATCGTTACGGTCAACGATTACCTGGCCAAGCGGGACGCCGAGTGGATGGCGCCGGTCTATGAGTCTCTGGGGATGACGGTTGGCGCGATACAGGCGGATATGGATAGTGCCGGTGACGATAGAAAAGCACAATACGCCTGTGACATTACATACGGCACGAACAACGAGTTCGGCTTCGATTATCTCCGCGACAATATGAAAACCTCGATCGAGCAGATGGTCCAGGGGCCCCTGCAATACGCTATAATCGACGAAGTCGACTCGATTCTGATTGACGAGGCCAGAACTCCCTTAATCATATCCGGCCCGGCCTTTGATGACGTCACCAGATACGGCAAGGCCGACCAGGTATCAAGGAAACTGATCAGTCTTCAAAGCGGCTACGACCGAACTAAAAAACAAATCGATTCAGCGGAGCGTACTGTCGCCAACGCCCAGGGCGAACTTGCCGAAGCGAAGAAAGACAAGAACAGCAATAGAATCGAAAAGGCTCAAAAAGCAATAGAGAAAAGCCAGGCCGAAATCGACATCGCCCAGGCCAGGCTTGCAAGCACCACGCAATACTATGAAGTAGAATACGACAAGAAAGCAGTAAATCTTACACACGAAGGCGTGGGAGCTGCACAGGAAATTGCGGGATTAGGCTCATTCTATACCGGGTCCAACATGGACTGGCCGCACCTGATATCACAATCCCTGAGAGCCCACGTGACCTTCGAGCGGGAAAAAGACTACGTCGTCATGGAGGGCAAGGTCATTATCGTCGACGAGTTTACCGGCCGATTGATGCACGGCAGGCAATGGTCCGACGGGCTGCATCAGGCGGTCGAGGCAAAGGAAGCCGTCAAGGTAAAAGAAGAAAGCCAGACACTCGCCACCATCACGCTGCAGAACTTCTTCAAACTCTACGACCAGATAGCAGGAATGACCGGCACCGCCGCTACCGAGAGCGAAGAGTTCATGAATATCTACAAGCTCGAAGTTATTGTAATACCTACCAATAAGCCCTGCATCAGGGACGACCGGGAGGATGCAATATATAAATCGATGCGAGAAAAGTTCAACGCGATAGTGGAAGAGATAAACGAAATCAGCCAGTCCGGCAAACCCCTTCTTATCGGTACTATCAGCATCGAAAAGAGTGAGGCGCTTTCAGAAGCCCTCCAAAAAAGATACGGTCTCGATCATGAGGTTCTCAATGCGAAACAGCACACAAGAGAGGCTATCATCGTCGCCAAAGCCGGCGAGCAGCACAAAGGCAGGGACGGTCGAATGCGGGGCAATGTCACCATCGCTACGAACATGGCGGGTCGAGGCACCGATATCAAACTCGGCCCCGGCGTCGCCAAAATAGGCGGATTGCATATACTCGGAACCGAACGACACGAGGCTCGACGAATCGACAATCAGCTTCGCGGCCGTTGCGGCAGACAAGGTGACGCCGGCTCAAGCCAGTTCTTCCTGAGCTTTGACGACGACCTGATGAGTATCTTTGCTCCCGAATGGACCGTCAAGGCGCTTTCATGGATCGGCTGGGAAGAGGGACAGCCGATCTACCACAAGCGAATAAGCAAGGGCATCGAAAAAGCACAGAAGAAGGTCGAAGAGAAAAACTTCGACGTACGAAAAAGCCTGCTCGAATATGACGAGGTAATGGATTACCAGCGAAAAATCTTCTATTCTCGCAGGCGCCAGATTTTAGCCGGCAAAAAGCTCAAAGATATCATCGCCAAGATGATCGACTCTGCCATTGAACAAAGTTGCAGCACAATACTCCGTGACGACTATCCCATCAAATGCATTATCGAATGGTCAAGAACCAACTTCGGCGTCGACCTGAAACCCTCGGATATCATCGACAACAAAGTGGAGGATATTGAAAGAACAATAAAACAAAAGGCCAAAGACGACGCCGCCAATAATATATCCCTTTCCATGGGGGAATATTTAGAGGACTACAACGACACTCAAAGCTGGGACATTACGGGCCTGTGCAAATGGGCCATGAGCGCCTTCCAGGTTAATCTTAGCCCCGGCAAAATCAAGCACCAGTCGCCGGACGAGATACAGGAGCAGTTGACTTCCGCGGCTGGCGAGCAAATCGAGAAGAAAGACTGTTCACCGCTCATCGAATTTCTCAAGGGAGATTTCTCGCTCCACCGATTCGCCGAATGGGCACGTGCCAAATTCGATATAAAGCTGGAGATCGGAGAGCTGGCAGACCTCAATGCCAAACAAATCCGTCAGAAAATCAGTGAGATCACCGCGGCCAAATACAAACAACGGGAGATTGAGTATCCCGTCGAATTTGCAATGAACATGGTTTACGGCCCGCAGGGTGCGAACGTGTATGCGTTCGAATCGCTTGCCGAGTGGGCCAATAAAAAATATAACGCCGGTCTGTCGGTAGAGCAAATACAGAACACCAAGCCTCGAACATTGCAGAAACAATTGCTTGAACTAAGTCAAAGCTTTAACGATGGCGAACTGGACCGGGAACTCTCCGATAAAATTGCCGGTTTAAATAAAGCTAACTTAGTAAGTTGGGCCAACGAGAGATTCGGGGCATCTCTAACCGAAGATGATTTGCCCGGCGACGGCCCGGAACTCAAAGAGCATTTATCGGAAATAGCCAAACAATTTTTGCGTGCCGAGCTTAGCGACCTTGAAAAATATGTTCTGGTCCAGGTTTACGACAGCACGTGGAAAGACCATCTCTATTCAATGGATCATCTCAAGAGCAGCATCTGGATGCGATCATGGGCGGAGAAAGATCCCAAGACCGAATTTAAACGTGAAGGTTCACGAATGTTCGAGGAGATGCTCGAAACCATCGAGGACCGCGTGACGGATATAATATTCAAAGTACACCTTGAAGCCGGGGCCAGGGCCAGAAACGTCTGGAATGTAAGCCAGACGAGCCACGATGAGGTTGGTCAGTTTGCTATGGCCGAACGCCAGCGAGCCGCCGCCCAGGCGCCGCAGGGCGAAGTAAAGGTCAAACAGATCAAACTCGAACAGCCCAAAGTCGGTCGAAATGATCCCTGCCCCTGCGGCAGCGGAAAAAAATACAAAAAATGCTGTGGAAAGAACTCTTAGAAATCATCTTAAGGAGACAAAAATGTTCAATGGTATTTTTCGAATCCCACAACCGGTCAACGAACCGTGCCTGCAGTACGCTCCGGGCAGTCCGGAACGAGCAGAATTGTCATCCAGGCTCCAGGAGATGCTTAACGGGCAAATAGAAGTTCCGATGATAATCGGCGGCGAGGAAGTTCGCAACGGCAATCTCGCGGATATTCGCTGTCCCCACAATCACCAGCATGTATTGGGCAAGTATCACCAGGCCGACGGAGAATACGCCATCAAGGCTATCGATGCGGCTCAAAAGGCCAAGAAACAGTGGGGCCAGATGCCCTGGGAATCAAGGGCGGTTGTGCTGCTCAAGGCGGCGGAGCTTTTGGCCGGCAAATATCGCCAGACGCTCAATGCCGCGACCATGCTCAATACAAGCAAGACGCCGCACCAGGCGGAAATCGACGCCGCGTGCGAGCTGATAGATTTCTGGCGGTTCAATCCGCACTTTATGGAGGAGGTATACGGTGACCAGCCAATGTCCTCGCCCGGCATATTGAACTATATGGAGCATCGACCTCTGGATGGCTATGTTCTGGCGATAACGCCGTTCAACTTCGCATCTATCGCGGGCAATCTTCCGACCGCTCCGGCATTAATGGGCAACACTGTGGTCTGGAAGCCGGCATCGGCAGCGGTTTTGCCGGCATATTTCATCATCAAAATCCTGGAAGAAGCGGGAATGCCGCCCGGCGTGATCAATATGGTGCCGGGACCAGGCCCTGTAGTCGCCCCGCCGGCCCTGGACGATGTCAGACTCGGCGGCATCCACTTTACAGGAAGCACTTATGTGTTCTCCACGATCTGGCGGGCCATTGGTCAAGACATTCGCAAGTATGTCTCGTACCCTCGAATCGTCGGCGAAACCGGCGGAAAGGACTTTATCTTCGCGCACGCCAGCGCCGATACCGAGGCCCTCGTGACCGCTATGGTGCGCGGCGCATTCGAGTACCAGGGACAAAAGTGCTCGGCTGCTTCGCGGGCGTATGTCCCCGATTCGAAGTGGCCCGAGGTCAAAGACCTGCTGTTAAGCACGATCGGCGAGATTAAGATGGGCGACGTATGCGACTTTAAGAACTACATGGGCGCGGTTATCGATAAGAACTCCTTCAATACCATCAGCGAGTATATCGAATACGCCAAGAATTCGCCCGATATGGATATTATCGTCGGCGGCGGATGCGACGATTCGGTCGGATACTTTATCGAGCCGACGGTCGTGGTCAGCAAAGACCCGAAATCGAAGCTCATGGCCGAAGAAATCTTCGGGCCGGTCCTGACGATTTATGTTTACCCTGAAGGCGAATATGACCAGGCGCTGGACCTCTGCGACCAGACGTCACCATACGCTTTGACCGGGGCGATATTTGGCCTCGACCGTGGAGCTATTGTCAAGGCGATGAACACGCTGCGCCACGCCGCGGGCAATTTCTACGTCAACGACAAACCTACTGGCGCCGTCGTAGCCCAGCAGCCGTTCGGCGGCACACGGGCATCAGGTACAAACGACAAAGCCGGAAGCTGGCTCAATCTCGAAAGATGGGTTTCTCCACGTGCCATCAAGGAAACCTTCCTGCCGCCCAGAAACTTCCGCTACCCATACATGGCCGACGAGTAACCAATGCGATAATAGCAGACTTGCAAAGAATCTAAAGCCGAAGGTAAAGAGCACGCTCTCTTTCACCTTCGGCTTTTTTTATTGCGGGGCCCTGCCTGACAGTGAAAAGTTTAGAGATTTGGGCCACTGAGCCGATGATAGAGTAGGAAAGGAAGGTTTTGGTATAAGAATTGTGATTTGCCTACGAAAAGGGATAAATGGCTGAAGGGCGAAAAAAACTGAAGTTTTTGCCGCTGATTGTTATCGTGGCGGCGATTGCTGGGGTGGCCTATCTGGGACGTACGCCGTATAAGGTGGTTGCGACGATCCAGGAGCTTCTGGCTGAGAATAAGGAGCTTAAGCAGGCGCTAACCAACCTTAGCCGTGAGGACCAGATCGGTTATGCCAAGGTGATCGGCAAGGAAATGAAGGATGGGGAACTTTTCACGACTATACGGTTCGTTGAGACGGCCAGAGACAATAAGCTCAATAAAATTCTGGAGAAGGAATATACAATCGCGGGCGATATAATCCATTTCGACGCCCTGATCGTAAAGTTCGGCAGCAAAATGGTCATGGACGGCAGGACAAGGGCATTGTACCTTTGGAGAAGGGTCTACGGCGAGAAAATGACGCCTGCAGAAGGCTTTGCCATCGAGGAGCCGGGAGCCGAACCGCAAAGATATAAGGACCTGCTTGAGGCATTGCCGATAGAGCACAGGAAAATGTTCTGGTCTGAAATCTGGGAGCTGGCGAATGACACCGAGAAGCTTGTCGAATACGATATCGACGCAATTTATGGAAATGCAGTCTATTGGAAACTCAGAGAAGGGCTGATTTACGTCTTCAAAATCAACTCGTCAGGCCAGGTCTACCCCGAAATCGTGCCGGATTTATAACAGTATCTGACACGATTTTCTAAACTTACGCTCAAGTCCCACCTTGCATCTTACCGAGTTCCACACACTTCATCAGCTCAATCGATGCGTGGTTCTCAATTGACGCTCAACGATGCTTCGGTTATTGTATCGGACAACAGTATGATTTGTAATCTTGGAACCTGATGTAATGAACGGAAGCACTGATTTTGATATTGTCGTCATCGGCGGCGGGATTATCGGTTTGGCATCGGCATATAAGATTATGCTGAGCCATCCCGAGATTCGCATCGCCGTGCTGGAAAAAGAGGAAAAAGTCGCTACACATCAGACGGGCCACAATTCCGGCGTTATCCACTCCGGGCTGTATTACGAACCCGGCTCAAATAAGGCCGAGACCTGCATCAAAGGAGGTAAAGAACTTATCGCCTTTGCCAAAAAGCATAAAATCCCCTACAAGATTTGCGGGAAAATAATCGTCGCAACGAAGGAAAGGGAATTAGCCAACCTTGAAATGATTTTCCAGAACGGCCTTGAAAGTAATATAGAGGGTATTGAAAAAATCGGGCCGGACCAAATAAAGGAAATTGAGCCTTCCTGCGAGGGCATCGAAGGCATACACGTGCCCGGCACGGGAATTATTGATTTTACCAAAGTTACAGACAAGCTGAGCCGGCTTATAGAGAAAAAAAGCAACGGCAATAAGGTTCTGACTTCGCACACGGTCACAGCACTTGATAAGCACGACTTCTTTACGAAGGTTGTGACAAATCAGGAATCTTTCGGCGCGAAGTATATTATTAACTGTGCGGGCCTTCAGTGTGACAGGGTGGCAAAAATGGACAACGTCGCACCGGGGATGAGGATCGTTCCCTTCCGCGGTGATTATTATGAGCTGACGGAAAAGGCGAAGGAGAAAGTCAAAGGGCTGATCTATCCCGTTCCGGACCCGGCCCTGCCCTTCCTCGGCGTTCATTTTACACGAACGATTGCCGGCAACGTCGAGTGCGGGCCGAACGCAGTCTTCTCATTCAAGCGGGAAGGTTACGGTAAAACCGATTTCAGTCTGGCCGATTCATGGGACGCCCTGTCTTATCCCGGGCTCTGGAAAATGTTCTTTAAATACTGGAGATACGGATTGGGCGAATATGCCAGGGTATTCTCCAGAAAACTGTTTCTCAGGCAACTGCAAATGCTGATTCCGTCGCTGCAGGACGAAGATATCAAGCCCTGTAAGGCGGGCGTGCGGGCCCAGGCGATTGAGCCGAACGGCCGGCCGATCGACGATTTCAAGATAGAAAGGAAAGGAAATTCCATTCACGTTCTGAACGCACCGTCACCGGCCGCGACGGCATCGCTTGCCATCGGCGATACTATAAATCAAATCGCCACGGATTATTTTAAGCTCAAAGATTAGAGCTGATTGACAGCGATAAAAGTCAGAAGAAAGTTGAAATATGATAGATTTGAAGAACAAAGACTACATCGTCATCGTGCAGTGCCATATCGTCAAAGAACGCTGCTCCGGCTACAACTGCGAGAGAGCATTTAACGAACGCACGGGCGGTTTTGCCGAATACCCCAAAGACAAGACGTACCGCATGCTAAGTATGACATGCGGCGGCTGCTGCGGCCGGGCGGTCCATCGTAAGCTGAGCAATCTAATCCGGCAGATCAAAAAGAACGAAGCAGTAACAAAAGATCGAATCGTCGTGCAACTGTCTTCCTGCATAACCAAAGATAATTACCATTCGTCGCCGTGCCCGCACCTTGATTATCTTAAGAGCCTGATCACAAAGCTTGGGCTGGACGTACGTGGGGATACGTATATCGATGAGAAATCGGAAATGAGGCGAAAAGCCGGCTTATATGACACCAATAAGGATGTTGAATAAATAAAATTTGATGCTCAATACCGTAACATCGGAAGAGGTGGTCACAATTTGTGACCTCAAGATACAAACAAATTCCGTATCGCTTAAAAAATGCCTGATAATACAAATTCAATGATTCCTATCGAGAGAATAAAGCAATGCATCTATTTGATTCGTGGACATAAGGTTCTTTTGGATAGAGACTTGGCACAACTTTACGGTGTCGAAACCAAGTTATTGAATCGAGCGGTCAGTCGTAATATTGACCGTTTCCCTGAAGATTTTATGTTCAAATTAAATAGAAAGGAATTTGAAAACTTGAGGTTCCATTTTGGCACCTCAAGTTGGGGCGGTCACCGATATCCACCGCGTGCTTTTACGGAGCAAGGTGTTGCTATGTTGTCGAGTGTTCTTCGGAGCAAACGGGCTGTTGAAGTTAATATCGCAATCATGCGAACTTTCGTCAAGCTGCGCGAAATATTGGCCGGCAATAAAGCACTTCGGCGAAAAATTGAGGCAATGGAACGTCAATATGATGAGCAGTTTAAGCTTGTTTTCAAGGTATTGTCGGAAATGGTAATGCCAACTAAAAAATCAAAATCACAGCTTGGCTATTTGACCGAAGAAAAAGGGAAAAAAAGGCAAATCTAAAAGGTGATGATAAATAAATACCGAATCGATAGTATGTTTGCGAATATGGAAGAGAAGAAACATTGAACACAACTAAAAACAAAGACAATCTGCAGAAGGTAAAATATTCGTTTTTGAAAATTTTGACCGGTTCGGATTTGTCCCGGAGACGAATGCCCTTTATGGCGGTTGAAAGTTCGAATCCCGGCCCGGTGGTCTGGCTAACCGGCTGTATCCATGGCGATGAGGTTACCGGTATCGTCACCATTCAGGAAGTGTTCAAGGTCATAAGAAGACAGCCGCTTCTGTGCGGCTCGCTGTATGCCTTCCCGCTGATGAATCCCATCGGCTTCGAGACGGCCAGCAGAAACATTACGTTGAGCAAAGAAGACCTCAATCGTTCTTTTCCGGGCGATAAGATCGGCTCTGTTGCCGAAAGAATCGCAGACAAAATATTTTCAACCATTAAAGAAACCAATCCCACTTTGGTGCTGGACCTGCACAATGATTGGATGAAGTCGATTCCCTATACCGTCCTCGACCCGAATCCGGGCAGTGCTCATAAAAAGGCCTATGAACAGACGAAGAAGGTCGCCGGGGAGTCGGGCTTTCTTCTCGTTCAGGAGACCGAGGAGGTCAAGGGATCTTTTTCTCATAGTCTGCTCGAACACGATATTCCCGCCCTGACCATCGAGCTGGGAGAATCGTATATCGTGAACGAAAAGAACGTGGAGTACGGCGTGAAATCGATCATGAGGATTCTGGCTTACCTGGAAATGATCGCAAAACCAGCCGAGGACTTCGCATACCAGGCTCCCCAGGCGGCAAAAGGCAAAACTCTGAAGTTTTCATCACTGCCTGTCAGCTCGGCCAGCGGGATCATCAGATTCCTGACCCGGCCGGGCGAACTCGTCGAAAAAGACCGGGCGGTGGCAAAAATTTATAACGCTTTTGGAAAATTACAGGATACGTTACTTTGTAAGCAGGACGGCGTCATGTTGGGACACTCGGATTTTTCCGTCGCGTTTCCCGGCGCGCCGGTCATGGCTTTCGGTGTCTTTTGAAACTCGAAACTCAGCAAAAAACCGCAATGCTCAATATTTCGCCGCGGTTTTGCCTCAGATAACCAGATGACTAAATACAAAACTAAAAATTTGTTTGCTGAAGAAACCGAGCAACCGCCCTGCCGGCATATTATCCGCGTAGCGTTCGAGTCGGCGGCTGATATGGAATTTGACTATGGGGTGCCGGATGAGATATGGCCGATCCGGATTGGACAGCGGGTTGAGGTTCCGTTCGGGAGAAAAAACAAACTGGAAAAAGGATTCTGTGTCGAAACCGATATTCCCGTTGAAAATTCCTTCGCCGCACACAATAAAGTGCATAGGCTGAAAACAGTAACCAATGTGATAGATAAAGAGCCGTTGTTGAACGCCGAGCTGATGGATTTGGCCCGGTGGATCAGCGGCTATTATGTTTGCCCTCTCGGTCAGGTCCTGGCGGCGATGGTGCCGGCGGCGGTCAAGAAAGGGGCCGGCGTTAAAACACTGCAATACGTTTTTCTGAAAATCGGTGCCGCTGAAGCAGAAAAAACAATCGACGAATTGAAGGGCAAAAAACAAAAGCATATCATTAAACACCTTATGGAACGGCAGGCTCTCGGCCCGGATTCGGCAATGGAACTGCAAAGTCTTGTGAATGAGGTCGGCTGCGGCAGGGAACCGCTCAAAAGACTGGCTGAAAAGCACCTGCTCAAAATCACCCATAAGACAATATTAAAATCCCTGCCCGCCATCCCGAAAGGGATATCTATCAAACAGGAAGGTCACATTCTGCTAAACGAGGACCAGCGAAAGGCGCTCGACTCGATCAAGGTTCAAATCGCTTCGGATAAATTTGGTGTCACGCTCTTGTATGGTGTAACCGACAGCGGCAAAACCGAGCTATACATAAGGGCAATCCAAAAGGTTCTTCAAATGGGCAAAAGTGCCATCGTGCTGCTTCCCGAAATTGCTCTTACGGCACAGACGGTTCAGCGATTTAATGAACGGTTCGAGAAAATAGCTGTGATGCATTCGGGACTCACCGCTGCCCAACGCAACGTGCAGTGGCAGAAAATCAAATCAGGCGAAGCCCAAGTTGTTATCGGTGCTCGCTCGGCGGTCTTTGCCCCTTTGGCGAATCTTGGCCTGATTGTCGTTGATGAAGAGCACGAGCCCAGCTACAAGCAGGACACAGCACCGCGATACAACGGCAGAGACGTGGCGATTAAGCGAGCACAACTCTCAAATGCACATTGTATTTTAGGCAGTGCCACCCCCTCACTGGAAATGCTGACGAATTGCCAGAGCAAAAAACATTTTACCCTGCTGAATCTGCCCAGAAGAGTAATGGACCTGCCGATGCCGCAGATGAGGCTTATCGATTTAAGGCAGGGAGAAATTACGCAAAAGGGCATGAACCTGATCAGCGAGCCGTTGGCCAGGCAATTGACCGAAACCATCGCTAAAAAGGAGCAGGCAATTTTGCTCCTGAACCGGCGAGGCTACAGCAATTTCGTATTCTGCCCTTCCTGTAAGCACACGCTGCACTGCCGCAACTGCGATGTCACCCTGACCTTTCACAAATCTAAAGCCCCCCGCTACAAGCGAATGCGAACAGTCACGGGCGAGCACATGAATTACGGCTATGCAATCTGCCACTATTGCCTGGCGCAAACGCTGGTGCCCGAAAAATGTCCCCTGTGCGGCAAAAGATTCGCCATGATCGGGCTTGGTTCTCAGCGGCTCGAAGAGGAACTGGCTAAGAAATTCCCCGATGCCCGCATCTCGCGAATTGACAGCGATTCAATGGCGAGCAAGAACTACTACCGGCTCCTCCAGGATTTCGGCGAGGGCAGGATCGATGTATTAGCCGGCACGCAAATTCTGGCAAAGGGTCTGCATTTTCCTAATGTCACCCTGGTCGGTATCATCAGTGCGGATACCTGTTTGTACCTGCCGGATTTCAGGGCGAACGAACGAACCTTCCAGTTGATTTCCCAGGTGGCCGGGCGGGCGGGACGTTCCGCGAAAAAGGGGACGGTCTTCGTCCAGACATTTTTAGCCAACCAGCCGGCGATAAGATTTGCCGTCGCCGGGGATTTCGATGGTTTCGTCAGGGAGGAATTGAAGCATCGCAGGGCCTGCAATTTGCCGCCCTTCTGGCGTTTGGCCGTGGTCGGATTGCGTGACATGAAATTTGACAAACTTGACGCTGCATCCAGGCAAATGCGTAATAGAATAGACCGGATTATCGAGCGGGAAGCTCTGGAAGTGACAGTTCGCGGCCCGATGCCGGCCGTGATCAGCCGAATCCAGCGTTTCCACAGAATGCAAATAATCATCCAGGCTCCCGAAGCGACGACCATACAGCGGCTGTTTTCCCGCCTGCGGACCGAGCCTCCCATCCGCCCTGCCGTGAAAGTCGCGATAGATATCGATCCAATAAATTTATTATAGCTTGCATGACAGCAATAGATGTGCTATATTCACAATTCGGTTTGACCGGGGAGTAGCTCAGTTTGGCCAGAGCGCTGCGTTCGGGACGCAGAGGTCGCAAGTTCAAATCTTGTCTCCCCGATTCCTGCGGATAGTAATATCCTAATACATCTCCTTTTTTACCTAATAAGCTATTGCTCTACAATTTGATAAGCCGGCCGGAATCCGACCGAATCTGATGATGAACCAGTTCACCAACGAATAAAGAGAGCATTGTTTCGGGAAATATAACAAGCAAAGCATAATTAATATTATTTGAAATATATACGTTTTTATAGGACTATTGTATTGACGAGCTTTGAACAACATGGCATAATCATTTAATGCTTGATTCCTGGAGGAGCGGTGGAAAAGATTTTGGTCATTTGTATCAAGCTAATGCCGGTATATAACGAGTTCTAAATTTGCAACCTTTCTAAGCCCCTGCCTTACTACCCCCCCTAATCCTCCGAAAGGCAGGGGATTTGTATAGACAGAGTTACCCTATTCGTTTCTAAAAAAGGCTGTTTGAATGTATATTGGCCTTCCTTTCATTGAATTTGTTGTAGAAATCACAATCTTCTAAGTGCTTCAGCGTATTCACCAGTATTTCCTATTTAACCCAAGTTAGTCCAAGTATATCGGCCCAGCTACGCTGCAGAGCCTGATTTTTCAACCCCCAGAGCAATCTGGGGGCTAAATATGATTGGGTTTGTTTTTTCAAATAGCCCTTTCAACCCCCAGAGCATCTGGGGGCTAAATAAGATTGGCTTTGTTTGGCTTTGAATTGGGTTTGTTTTTT
>CAYTNN010000017.1:0-33747 GCA_964439135.1 uncultured Pirellulales bacterium | reverse complement strand
GATTATTATCGTTGGAACCACCTTGTATTGCCAGTAATTCGGCGGAGATAAGAAAGTCGGAGCTTGTGGTGGAGCTGTTCATGGCGTGGATGGCCAATACATTGTCACCCTGTTTTAGATTGTCGAGAAATTCAGAAATATCGATGCTCTCTAACAGTATCGCCGCCGAATCGGAGTGGCTGGTGCTGGCCCTGGAGTCCCAGGCCGGCGTGCCGTCGAAATTACGCCTTGCTACTTCGACGCCGTTTATGTAGGCGACAAAACCGTCATCGTACCTGACGTTCAGCTTCAAAGAAGTGTAGTTGGCATTAATTGTGAAAGGTATGCGGACATAGCACGTGGCATTCCTGGCATACATCTGCTCCAAGAGATCAAGAGTGATGAAGTCCTGGTAGCCTGAGGTTCTTTCGAAACCGACACCGCCGGGTGAGCCGGTGCAGGACAGCCATGCCGAATCATCGAAAATTCCGCCGCCTTGCCAGTTTTCGCCAATATTGCCGGTCGGAACGATCGCCTGCTTGTCGGCGTTCTCAGGCGCTAGAACGGTCGCCTGCGGTGTTGTGTCCTGTATGCGTGGGTCGGAACCGTCAAGCGTGTACCATATTGTCCCGGCCGGGGCATTCATCGAGAGCGAGTCTTCTGACGAAATCTGGCCGCCGTGCCGATAAGCCCCGTTGATATTGAAGTCCGGGGCATCGACGTCCGGATACCAGCCTCGTTGTTTGAGCTGGTTAAAGACGATTGCCTTTCGCTGCGGGAAGTATTCACGATTGAGCCAGTCGCGCTCGCGTACCCATTCGACGTTTCTGGTATAAGGCGTCGAGCGGTGGTTGTCGCCCCATCTCGCCGATTCGCCGACGACGGCCCGGTCCACTTCGTTAAGACGTATCTGATAGAGATTCATTGCGCCTTGCGGAGTAAGAATGCCGTCGTTGAAAAAGTGACGATGAACATGGTCGGCGAAGAGCATGCGATATTCGGCATTTTCTGCCAACCTATAGTGAAGGCGTGTCGGGCCGCCGCTGTCGTTTCTTTGTGTCACGTCGTCGTTAAACCCTTCCATAACATGTTCGGCATCCCAGCTATGATATCGCCATCGGCTGTCGGGATCGACGCGGCTGCGCGTTGCATACCAGTTTTGGTGTGCCCAGTCGGTATTGCCGACGTAGTAGTTCGTTATCAGGTAATCGATAAGGTTTGGTACATCCAGATACTGTTGTATCGATTCGTACTGCTCATCGGATCTCAGACCGGAATTGGCGAGATTAAACATTCTGTTGTAGTCTGTGCCGGAGCCGTTGATGACTTGACCGGCATTGTGCTTGAGAACATCGTAATCTTCATCTTGGCCTCCGAAGTAAGCGGCGGCGAAGTGCTCATCCGGCCGCTCATGAACCCAGTACAATCCCCAGTATAGGCCGTTAAGATACAAGTGGACATGCCTGCCCTGCGGAGAAAAGCCGCCCATAGCGTTATGAATGTCGCATACATACTGGTCCCGGGTGTATTGAGCCAAATCTCGCTGACCCATTCCCGGCCTGCTGACTCCGACTCCGCCACCGTAGGCCCAGGAGTTGTTCATGCGGGCGTCCAGCACAAGAGTATCGAATACGTCTGTCGCTTGATCTCCGAATACTGGAAATCTAAGCTTTGTATCACCAAACTGGCTGGTGAATTTCAGCCTCATAGACAATTTGTCCATTTTCCAGGGCTGAGTACTGCTGCCGCCCGCCAATCGCACGCCCGCCTGGAGCTGGAACTGCAGCGATGTGGCCGGATCAAAGAACTCGACCGAGACGGACCGTTCGGCCGGTTCCCTGTAGATATCCTCCCAGGCTGGATTGGCATATATACCGCCGATGGCCGGGTCCGAACTGCGATTAAACCAATCGTCAACGGTCATCACCAACGAGATCGTCGGAACCGCCTTGAGGTCATCTTTGATTCTGTTACGATAAGCCGAATCATTGACAACCTCTTGATCCATCTCGTAATCGGCTCCGGCATGTCCCCATGTGTTAGGAAATCCGGCACCATTCTGTTTAAGGACATCATCAAGAAAGATGTAGGTATGGGCATCCATATTGCTGGGTTTGAAGCCCGGCTTGAAAGCCATCGCTCGCAGAGTCGTAGTAGTGGTGATCGGGATAGGAGCAGTATAGGCGGTACCTGTTGGAAATCGGCCTTCAATGTCAAATGGTTCGGTGCCGTCGAGCGTGTAATAAATGGTTGCGTCCTTCGTTTCTGTCGCGATTGTTACGGAGAAAGGTGCTTCGTAAAAACCGCGGTTGTGGCTGAATTTAGTGTCTGCAACCTCGCCCAAATACGCACTAATATTTTGGGTTCCCGGGCTTGGTGAATCAAAAGTCTGCCAGTAGTCACTGGCATCGGGATACCGGCCATAGGAGATATTGGCAGTCTGGTTGTCAAAAACTACGCTGTCGATCAGAGTAATGCCGTCGCTGTCGAAAAGACTTATTTCTTCGCCATCGGTACTGAGCTTAAAATTCGCGTGCAGCCCGGCGTCGGTTGTATCGTTGTCGGCCCATATCAATAGATAACCGCCAGCGACAATAGTCGTGGCAGCGGGATTATTGCCTGGAATCCGCCACTTGGTCGGGGCCGACAGATTGTCCGTCAGGTACATGCCGCCGATATCAATGGCATCGTCGCCGTAGTTGTGAATTTCGATCCAGTCATCGTACTGGCCTTGTGAATCTTCAATAGAACTGTTGTTTGAAGCCATAAATTCGTTGATTACCAAAGAAGCAGAACTCGCAACCTTTGTCGAGCTAAATGAAGAGATGGCTAATACCAGTATAAGCAATGAGATTTTGTTATATCTGAGCATATTGCCGAACCCTTCCTCATAAGTAGTTTAGGATACTAAACTCCAGTCTAAATTTTATCATTTATGAGCTTTATTTATTCATTTTAACATATAAAGGGCAATATAGCAATGATCCGATTACCCTGGTTCACGTCAAGTATTATGTATGATGGTTAGCATAAGGGTATTACCAGATGTTACGTCAGGATTATGCAGCTTGTTTCCGGCTCTTAATATAGCTTTTCCATGAATCTTGATTTTTGAATAACCAACAAGTCTGGCAACACATTCCTTCTTTTACGAACAGGAAGAACTCAAAGTTTCTTGGTGGCGAAATCCGAGTTTTTGAATGGGGCCGGTAGGATTCGAGATGGGCTTTTCGAGGCTATTGATGGTCAAACCCGCATCCCGGAGACGGACGCTTCGAATACTAAAGTATCATCAACGACTCCCTGGACACTTGTTGTAACGTGGCTCGCCCGTTTTCTTCGCTTATATTTTGTAATGTGGCCAAGCAGAAATAGCTTTTTGCCCGGTTCGATTATAGAGCGGAACTTTGCTGATTCTATGCCGGCAAAACCAACAAATCCCTGCTCGTCAAAAATCTGCTTCATAAAGAAACTTGAAAGCTGGGCCGCCGCCTCGACCATAATCACGCCCGGCATCAAAGGCCGGCCCGGAATGTGGCCGCGAATCCAGAATTCGTTTTCTGTTACATCCTTATAGCCCAGAATGAGAGATTTTTCCTTATCGTACCAAAGAATGCCATCCAGATGCTGCATCTCAAATCGCTGTGGATTTATTTTGCAGATTGCTTCCTTGTCAAAGACAGGTTTTGCTTCAAGGTCTATCTGGGATAAATCAAATAATAATGGAGGCGGCATTGTTGATCCTGAAAATAAAACCCTCACTATAGTATTGTGTAAGGTATAGCTGCTCTTTTTACACAATACTTCGATACACATGGCGCACTGCGTGAAAGACACCACATGCTAAACACAATAACAACAGGTGTTTACAAGTACTTATGATGTTTTATTGAGCTGATCTGATTTCAAGGACGCGGTTGCGAACAAGCTGAGAAGCCTGCTTGATTTTCTGCATTTGCTTACGAACTCGCGTCCCTGCTGCCTTATTACCACCTTTGGCTTTGCTGATGTCTGCCTCGATTTCAGCTACCAGCACTTTAAGATCTTCATACTCTTGCATTAAAATAACCTCCACTTTTTGGATTAAAAATTTACTTAGAGCAGGTTAAAAATCATTAGAAACTTAACGAAACAATAGTGTTTTGTCAAAGAAAAATGCCCTTTTTACAAAAAAAATCAATATTTTTTTGCCGGTCAGGTTTTGAGTTTTTTGGTCAGTTCGGCAATTCTCCGGCCTCGGCGTATACACTGCCGCTTAACTCTTTCATCGGGCTTGCCTATGGAAACCGGCCCATAGTGGTCACCCTGCGGATCGCCCTGGACAACACAGCCGGCTATGAGCATCACTTCGATTATGCCCATGATTGTGGTTTCATTGCCGCCCGCAATATTTGCCGAGCTGGTAAACGCAGAGCCTACTTTGCCGTCGAGTTTGCCGTGAAAAGCGACTGAATCGTCGAATAGCTGCTTAATAGGTCCTGCCATATGGCCATAATAAGTTGGTGAGCCGACAACTATCGCATCGTAATTCAGCAGATCCTGGGCCTCTATATCGCTTACGGATTTGCATTCGGTTTGCAGGTCTGCCTCATTCATTGCCTTGGCTATTATCTCCGCCATTTCTTTTGTATTACCGCTTCTTGAATAATAGATAACTATTGCCTTTGCCATTTTTACTCCTTTTTATAACTTTCGGGAAGCAGATATATCTCTAATACAAATTTAATTGAATACAAGACCACCGAAAGGTCTTTGTTTTAGATTACAATCATATACAAGGTAACAATAAAATTCCAGAGTTACATTTCTAACTTAGCTATCGGGGCTGCTTAAAATCAAGATTTGACATTCGGTCTTTCTAAATGCTAAAATCACCTTCTCACTTATCGATTTAGCCAATTTACTGGGAATCAGAGGAATGGTACGAATTCTGAGTGTGATAGTAAACGGTCATTGGAGGCCGGGAATAGGTGATCCGACCTTCATGGGATGGTTAATAACAGCAGCGTATTTGACAACTTCCGTGTTTTGTGGAGTTTGTGCCTGGCGTACTGACAGAATTTCTCCTATCAGCCGGTTCCGCCACCATTGTGCGTTTTGGTGGTGCTTAGCGGTGGCTATGTTACTAATGGGTATTAATAAACAGTTAGATATTCAGTGCTTGTTTATCGCTGTCATCAAGAAAATAGCCCTAAACCAGGGATGGTATTCACAGCGTCAAGTCTTACAGGTATGGTTCATCGCCTGTATTGCGATATTCGGCCTGGCTTTGCTGACGTGGTTGGGATGGAAATTCAGACGTTTATGGCGGCAGTACGGGCTTGCCCTGTTCGGAATTATGCTGCTGATTACTTTTGTAATTATCCGAACTGCTCCTCTCAATCATGTGGCTGGATTTTCTGGCTGGCAACCGGTAATGGGACTGATAAATTCTATTCTGGAACTCGCCGGTATCGGGTTGGTTGGAATATCTGCTCTGATGGGTATATATCGAGGTACAAAGCAAGCCGCCAAAATCACAGAATCCTGATGTCGCCCTTTTATCGAGTTTTTCAATTTTACGCTTAGCGGCGCAGATAAGGGAGCTTTTCCGCAAGAGGTACATTGTTACCGAACTTATCCTCGCCATATCCGGATTCGGCTAATAGTTTGATATCGGCCAGGACTCGCGTATCACCGATAAATTTTGCAGTCAATTTGACTTTCACGTCGATCTTACCCATCGCAAGCAGCCTGGCCATCTCGTCAACAACCTTCTCCAGCAGTGTACCTTCCTTTCGGGCGGGCTCTTCCGGCAACTGCAGGGGTTGTTCGTAAAGGATGAGTTTGCTACGCCCTGCTAAGGTCAGCACCAGCTCCCGGATAGTGTCACTGAAATCACTTTCGTTGTCCTGTTTCCGGTCAAGCTTGAGACGGACGATTTCTTCGGCAAGCCATCGCCGTTTTTGTGCATTGATTTTTTCATTAGCTCGGAACAGTCCGAGCGGCGAACTGGCATCATAGACCTCATCGCCCAGCTTCATCTGAACCGCGCTGCTGTAATGCAGCACAATCTTGGCGATCAGTGTGGATGGGCGAACATGGAATCCGCGATAAGAAGGCACGGGGACCTCGATCTCGCCAATTTCAGCATATCGATTGAGCATCTCATGGCAGAGGTGTTCGGCGCAACCGATATAGAGATTGATGTGTGTAATCGAGTATCTCATCAGGACATCCAGCAGCACGTCGGTCTTGACTATCGGCTCCTGCCTGCCCGGCGAGTCGCACGGCTGCTTATTCACGTGCCGTTCGTAGTGGTGAACGAACAAGGTCGCCGTTCTGAGCAAATGAAATACAACACTTATGTGCCCTCTGAGGACAGGCAAATCCGTATCAAGCGTCGCGGCTTCCGTGCCCGAAACATACGTATCATACAGTGATTGAAGGCTATGGAATCGAAGCTCGATACTCCGTAACTTGTTCTCACTAACCGAGTCCCTGACATAAGAAGCGAATTTTTCGGGCTTAACCCGGCTGGCAGCGCGTACATCTTCACTATCGACAGCAAGGTTTAAAAAGGCTGTGGTCAGGAGAGTTACTGTTTCTGCGATTTCGAT
The DNA here is from genome assembly GCA_964439135.1 of uncultured Pirellulales bacterium. GTDB lineage: Bacteria > Planctomycetota > Phycisphaerae > Sedimentisphaerales > Anaerobacaceae > JAFGPJ01. The sequence continues at coordinate 27,169 of CAYTNN010000017.1, read as the reverse complement.
TTTGCGCGTTTGGCAGTGGTGTTCCAGGCTGCCGGGAGGCAACTCTTCGGTATAAGATTCCTCGCACAATCTCTGTGACGGAACCGGCAAATCGAGCTGCTGGGCTTTGGTGAGCATCTGCTTTGCTACCTGCTGAAGGACACTGACCGTGAATTCAAGCGTATCTTCCGTCGCCTGGGCAAAATCCTGTTCGATTGGCAACAGGCGATAAGTGGGCAATGAATATCGGATATGAAGCAGTTCGTAGCTCACATCGGAAAAGTGCTTAATTGCCGCCGTTAGCGACCTGAACGCACACCATTGGCAGTTGCTGCCTGCTCCATACCTGTCGAGGAACTCCTCAATCTGTGTTGATTGCGATAGCAGGGCACCTATCAACGGACGTATCATGATATCTTTAGTCGATTTGCATTCGGATATATGCTTGGAAAGACCCAGTAAGGTCAGGGCGCGTTTTGCGATTAGCTCTCGAAACATCTTATCGGTCATTGCTGCTGTTGAAACCATATATGTTAATTTTTCCTTATTTCCAGGGGAGTGATTTGCGGCTCACTAAAATCCTTTGGTATCTTGAACTCAAAGACCTTTTTGTCGATGCCTTTGTTAACTTTCGGCTTGAGGAATTTTAACTCTACAATGTCTCCGAACGGAGGCTCCGGCTCACTTTTTACAGCTACAATTTTTGCCGGAAGGTTCAATTTCTCATCAATCCAAAAGTTTATTGAAATATAGTCATCTTTATAAATCGAATTCGGCTTAACCTTCAGATGCACTTGAATAAATTCTTTCGATTCGGTTTTTTGGGGCTCGATCAGGTTAACCTCAAACTGTTTTTTCAAATCCTCTATTTTGCTAAAGCCAAGCATTGGCAAATTTCTGCTTGCCAGTTCAAAGACATCCGTCGGTTTGTTCGGATCGTTCGGCTCGGCCAATTGGTAATATTTCGCTTCTTTGATCTGGTAATCGAGATGTGCAAGCCAGATGCCTTTCAATTCACGGTAGGGAACAGGCAGTCGTGCCCCGTCGAGAACAAAATACTGTTCGAGAGTCTTCTGTTCTTTTTCATCGTCCTGTCGGATCGTATTGAAGTGAATACTCAACGTGGATGTTTTACCTGAGCGAGCATAATACAAGAGACCTTTCCACAGCGATTCTGATTCGAGCAGCGGCTGGCTGAATTTGTACTCGACCTGGCTCTGGAAGGATTTGAGCTCCGAGGTCGTCTTGTTCAGTTTCTCCAAAATGATGCTCAGGGGATCATCTTTTGGAATTTCCTGTTGTGGTTTTTGTGAATCTTCCGTGCAACCGGAAGCCCAGCAGGTACCTGCTGCCCATAATACGATAAAAGTAACTCTTATCATTATCTGGTTATTCATTTGGCTGCCTTTCTTTGCTCCACTACGCGCTATCCGTTGCTTTTGTTTGCAATAATCTCAAGTATTCCGGTGATGTTTTCAATGCAAAAATCTGCATGTTCAGCAAAGTCATCGGCCTGATGATGATTTGCCAGCAACACAGCGCAGGCACCTGCTGCTTTTGCACACAATAAATCGAACAAATAATCGCCAACCAGCAAAGTCTCCTGCGGTTTTACGCCGAATTGCCGGCACAACTCAATGACGCCGAATGCATCGGGTTTGACGGGCCCATCTTCTCTGCCGATGACTGCATCGAACTTGAGCTTATGTTTCTGAGCAATAGCATAGGCATTGCCTCGCTTGTTACGAGTCAATATCCCGATATGAATGCCTGATTCTCTCAGCGCCGACAATGTTTGTTCGGCGCCGGCGTTAAGTTTGGATTCAATTACGGCCTTTTGCTCGTGAATAAAAAGTATTTTCTCCGCTTTCCGGCGTAGTTGCGGGTTCATTTTCTCCATCGATTCCAGGAGAGGACCGGAATCTCTGGCTAATCCAATTTCCTCCCGAATGGCGTCAAATTCGAAGAAAGGCTGGGTGATGGTCCCATCAAGGTCGAATATTACAGCTTTAATTGGCATAATCAATGTCTACCGTATTACATAATTCGGATGTCATTCCCATGCTGGCGGGAACCTGTCCTATTCCTGCTTTTTGGATTTTTTGCGTAGCAGTTCTATAAGATATCGGCCGGCCTGGCCGAAAATCTTATCTTTTCGAACAATGATACCGGTCGGCCTGATAAAATTCTCATTTGAAAAGGGAATCGCCTTTATTGTTCCGCTGCTGATTTCCTGAAGTATTGCAGTTCGGGGCATTATACTGATCCCGGACTTGATTTCGATCGCTCTTTTGATGGTTTCGATGTTGTCGAATTCCATGACCGGGCGGACGACGATACTATAACGCTCCAAAATACTATCGATCCAGGTCCGTGTTGGAACATCTTTATCGAAGGCGATAAATCTTTCGAATTGCAACCTGTGAATATCAACCTGCGATTCTCGCGCCAAAGGATGGTTTGGGTTACAGACCAAAACCAGCGGTTCATCCTCAAAATCATAAACATCGAGCCTTTTATCCCTTTTCGGAACGGCGACAAGACCAATATCGACATCGCCGGCTAAAACAAGCTCATAGATTCTCCGGGCGCTAAAATACTCGACATGAACATTGACATCCGGGTAGCTGACCATAAATTTCTTGATATAGTCGGGCAGTGTATGCATGCCGATACTAAAAATCGCGGCAATATTTATTCTGCTGACAGAGGTTTTTTGCAGGGTTCTCAACTCATTCTTGAACTGTTCATACCGGTCCAGGATATCTTTGGAGGCAAGGTAGAGTAACTGGCCCGCCTTTGTCAGCTCAATAGGTCTTTTCTTGCGATTAATCAACTGGCACTTGTGAGCAAGCTCCAATTGTGCAAGCTGCTGCGAGATGGCAGATTGACTTAGAATATGTTTTTCTGCGGTTTTTGAGAAACTTCGCAAATCTGCCAAATCGCAGAATATCTTCAGCATCTCGATGTGCATTATAAGCTGTCCTTATAAACTTTATTACCATTTATAGGTTGCCGTGCGATGATCTATAACGGATAATCATCAATTCACAAAATTGGCGTGTGAAATCCTTTTTTTTGATTTTTTTATTAGTCTAACTTATTCTAACGGTTAATGAAAGCAGAATTTTAACACTTTAGCTATAGGAGATCAGGATAATGGCAGCAAACACCATTATACAGGGAGTTTACGAACAAGTTCAAAGACGTAATACCGGTGAGGTCGAATTTCTACAGGCAGTAAAAGAAGTTCTTGATTCTTTAGGCCCCGTCCTCGATAAGCATCCGGAATACGTAGAAGCGAGAATCCTTGACAGAATTGTGGAACCGGAACGGCAGATTATGTTCCGGGTGCCATGGCAGGATGACAAGGGCAACGTTCACGTCAATCGCGGGCTCCGGTTTGAGTTCAACAGCGCGCTTGGCCCGTACAAGGGTGGCCTGAGATTCCATCCGACAGTTAATGCGAGCATCCTGAAGTTTCTCGGATTCGAGCAGGTATTCAAGAATTCTCTCACGACTCTGCCGATGGGCGGAGGCAAGGGAGGCTCGGACTTTGATCCGAAGGGCAAGAGCGATAACGAAGTGATGCGCTTTTGCCAGAGCTTCATGACCGAGCTGAGCCGGCATATCGGCCCGGATACCGATGTCCCTGCGGGTGATATCGGCGTTGGCGGGCGTGAAATCGGCTTTCTGTTCGGCCAGTATAAACGCGTCCGCAATGAGTTTACCGGCGTATTAACCGGCAAGGCCCTGAACTGTGGCGGTTCGCTGATACGGCCTGAGGCCACAGGGTACGGCTGTGTGTATTTTGCCGAAGAAATGCTGAAAACACGCGGCCAGGATTTCAAGGGTAAGATTTGTACCGTCTCCGGCTCCGGAAATGTTGCACAATACACGGTTGAAAAACTCAATCAGCTCGGTGCAAAGGTTGTCAGCCTTTCCGACTCCAGCGGGACAATCCACGATCCGGACGGTATCGACGCTGAGAAGCTCGCCTTCGTAATGGACCTGAAGAACGTTAGACGCGGGCGCATCAAGGAATACGCCGACAAATACAGCGTCAAGTATCTTGAGGGTAAACGACCCTGGGGCATCAAATGCGATTGTGCGTTCCCCAGTGCAACGCAGAATGAGATTAGCGGAGAAGATGCAACAACTCTTCTCAAGAATGGCTGTACTCTTGTTGCAGAAGGCGCCAACATGCCGAGTACTCCTGAGGCAATCGAGCAATTCATTGATAAGAAGATCATGTACGGTCCCGGCAAGGCCGCAAATGCGGGTGGCGTAGCAACCTCGGGACTGGAAATGTCACAGAACTCAATGCGGTTGTCATGGACTCGCGAAGAGGTCGACGAGCGACTGCACAACATTATGATTGCTATTCATAAGCAGGCATATGATGCAGCCGAAGAGTATGGGCAGCCGAGCAATCTCGTAATGGGCGCCAATATCGCCGGTTTCGTGAAGGTCGCCGACGCTATGCTCGACCAGGGACTCGTGTAATTCAAGCTGGCACGTGATAATTTGTTTTCCACTTGCGAGTTATTGAGTAAGAAATCTTGCCCTGATGATGAGTATGATCTTAGCATAAGACAGGGCGTTAATTTTTTATTCGGCGATCCCTATACGATTATATAAGGGCGGGGAATACAGGAATTTGTGTCCCTGCCCATTTTTCAAACAGGATACGACAGGCAAATTAGCAAGGTTGGTCTATGGCTGGTTGGGCGAGTACAGGAATTGACGGTCTTGACACGGTCTTGACCGGTCTGCAAAAGGGCGACAACGTGGTCTGGCAGGTGGATCGCATCGAGAATTTTGCCGCCTTTGTCGATCCCTATGTTGAAAGAGCGAAGCAGCAGCAGCGCCGGCTGGTGTATATGCGGTTTGCCGACCATCAGCCCCTGGTGAAACCCGGTGCAGGCGTCAGAATTTACAATCTGGACGCAGGCAGCGGTTTTGAGGCGTTTACCACGCAGGTTCATGCTATCATAGCCGGCGAGGGCAAAGAGGCGTATTACGTTTTCGATTGCCTTTCGCATCTGCTCGACGCATGGGCTACCGATTTGATGATAGGCAACTTCTTCATGGTGACCTGCCCGTACCTGTTCGAGCTTGATACGATCGCGTATTTTGCGCTTCTTCGAAACCGTCATTCATTCAAGACAATCGCTCGTATACGGGAGACCACGCAGCTTCTGCTGGACCTTTACAACGTCGAGGGCAAAAATTATCTACACCCTTTGAAAGTCTGGAAACGTTACTCCCCTACGATGTTCCTGGCACACCTGCAGAATAATGGTGGATTCGTGCCGATCACAAGCAGTATCGATGCCACTAAGCTGCTTTCGTATATTTCCGAACGAGGGCTAAAACCCGCCGAACGAGCGATTGATTATTGGGACACGCTTTTTTCCCAATCGGCTGAAGTCTCCATGCAGCCGGATACCTCAAAACGGGACATGCAGGAGATGGTCAAGCGCCTCTGCAAGATCATGATTGGCCGGGATGAACGAATTTTGTCGCTGGCTACGAAGCATTTTACGCTTGGAGATTTGTGTGCCATCAAAAGCAGACTCGTCGGGACTGGATTCATCGGGGGTAAGGCAGTCGGGATGCTGCTTGCCAACAAAATCGTCGCTAAGGATGAGTTCGATTTGAGCAGGCACCTCGAACCGCACGACTCATTTTATGTCGGCTCGGATGTTTTCTACACGTATCTTGTGGAGAACGGATGCTGGAAGCTGCGGGTTGAGCAGAAGACTAAAGAAGGTTATTTCAAGGTTGCAGTGGAACTCAGGGAAAGACTTCTCAAAGGTAAATTTCCTGACCAGATACGAGAGCAGTTTCAGGAAATGATTGAGTATTTCGGGCAGTCGCCGATCATTGTTCGGTCGAGCAGTCTGCTTGAAGATGCCTTTGGCAACGCCTTTGCGGGCAAGTACGAAAGTATCTTTTGTGTCAATCAGGGCGATCCCGAGCAGCGGTATGCGGATTTTGAAGAAGCTGTGCGAACGGTTTATGCCAGCACGATGAGCCAAGACGCCCTGACGTACCGGTTACAAAGAGGGCTCGATCAACAGGATGAGCAGATGGCCTTGTTAGTGCAGCGTGTTTCCGGTTCGTACCGAAACGGTTATTTTTTTCCGGATCTGGCGGGCGTTGGCATGTCACATAACGCCTTTGTGTGGAAACCGGACCTGAACCCGGAAGCCGGGATGCTGAGACTTGTCTTTGGGCTGGGCACACGGGCAGTCAATCGCGTGGAGGATGATTACCCCAGAATCATAGCGCTCGATGAGCCTCTTGTCAGGCCCCTCTACGGGATGGATGACGTTCGAAAGTACTCGCAGCATAACGTGGACCTGCTCGATACCAAGAAAAACACTTTTCGAACGATTTCTTTTCAGCAGCTTTTAGCTGAAAAGTCGGATGTCAGGCTGGAGCTTGTCGCAGAACGGGATTACCAGTTGGCAAGGCAGGACAGACAGAAGGGCAGAGGTAACACAGAATACTGGCTAATTACATTCGAAAAACTGCTGACCGAGACATCCTTCACCCAAATTATGCAGAATATCCTGAAGGTTCTGGAAAGCCACTATCAATATCCGGTTGACATAGAATTCACCGTAAACTTCACCCATGATCAGAAACCCCTGATCAATTTGCTGCAATGCCGGCCTCTACAGACCAGAGGCCAAAAGAGCCAGGTTGATATTCCTGAACAGACCGATCCGGAGAAGATTTTATTTTCATGCGAAGGTAACTTCATGGGCGGCGGTATTTGTCAGGATATAAAAAAAGTGATTTATGTCGATCCGAAAGCATATATCGATTTGCCGCTTTCCGGAAAATATGACATTGCCAGGCTGGTAGGCGAACTCAACAGGCAAATCACGACGAAAGACGCCGAACCGGCTATTCTTTTTGGGCCGGGCAGATGGGGGACAACCACGCCGAGTCTCGGAGTTCCTGTCAGCTTTCATGAAATCAACAAATTCGCCGTCCTTGCGGAGATCGCGTATGAAGGCGGCAACCTGATGCCGGAACTATCCTATGGAACCCACTTCTTCCAGGATTTAGTCGAGGGAGATATTTTTTATGTCGCACTTTTTCCGGGAAAGCCCGGCACCGCTTTCAATAAAGCAAAGCTCGATGAGATGCCCAATCGACTGACTGAAGTTCTGCCCGAAAGCGGCAAGTATGCCGATGTGGTCGGGCTCTACGAAATGCACGATCGAAAACTTCGGATCATCAGTGACATCACTTCTCGGAAAGTCATCTGCTTTTTCGTTTGAAGCAGAAAATCTTCCTGCTTACGGTTCAACAGTGACAATTATTCTGCGATAGCTGTACAGATTGGGTTCGCCGTCGTCTTTTACTTCGAGAATAACGTGAATTCTTTGTACCTGACTCACCTCGGGAGCTGCAAAGCTTGCTTCTTTGGCATCGCTGTTTTGAATGCTGATTGTGCCGGCATAGTCACCTGCTTCCTTGTAGACGAACCAGCGGAAGGAAAGCTTGTCTCCGTCCGGATCGGATGTCCCGGCTGCACTTAGTTGGACTGTTTCTCCGGGTTTGACAGTTATGTTAGCCACGGCCATGCTTTTGTCATTGTTTAAAGCGGCTACCGGATTGTGGTTGGCTGCTTTGAACGTTTCGGCCACGCACCAGTCCATTCGGGCGGCGAAATCATACTGGTAGGCCTCCCGCCATCTCCAGATGGTCGCCTGGTCAGATGTATATTCGATGCCGTTTTCCGCGATGACAGTATCCTGAGCGCCTCGCGCGCTCGTCCAGATTTCTCGCGTCTCGGCGTACGTTTGGCAGAGGACATAACGTCCGCCCCAGCCTCCGTACGAAGGGCTGATTCGGCTGCCCAGCCCGTTACTGATCAGGCCGATGAACGAGGGCGTGTCACCTTCCATGATGAATTTCAGTTTCGGATAAAGCGCGCCGAGCGGGCCGTGGCCCCTGATGACATTTTGTTCGAGCCAGGGATTGTCGACCAGCTCGAATTTGTGGAAGGGGCCGTTTTTATACTGGCGGTCGCCGGAAATGCCCGTCCACGTGGCCTTATAGTATTCATGGTGGCCCACCTCGCTGGGCGTGACGATGTAGAAAAGATTCGGAAACGTTATGTGCATCCAGCGTCCGGCGTTATCCTGGTCGGAAATTGTATATACTCGCAGTTTGGAGACGAAATCATCCAGTTGTTGCCGACTACGGGTATACTTGACATCCCAAAGTGCCTGAGCCAGACAGTTGGCGCCGCCCCAGATGCTTACCCAGACCGGACGCTTGTCCGGCCCGTCAACAACCTCGATGATGTGGCGTGAACCTTCGGAGCTTTTGCCGGGCCCGACACCTTCCATGCCGAACTCGGGCAGCCCGGCCCTGGTGACGCTAAGCAGACGTTCGGTGGTCGGATAGCCCGGCGCGTGCTTTAAGAGATTCTTACGAACCTTGCCGTACGCCTCGATTCGCTCACGGATCTTTTCAGGTCGAACCTTATCTCTAAGCCAGACTGATGTTGTCGCTATTAAGCCCTCGACGTCGTATTCGTTCGAATAAACCAGAAAACGCACCATCGACTGCTCATCATCCGGCTCGTTTGTGATATCGGTCAGCACAATCACGCGCGGCTTTTCAAGGTGTTCGAAAACGATCTCCTGTCCGGCGACGCTTTTGTGAAACATCATTAAAACAATAAGCATGAAAAGCAAACGTTCCATATTTAGACTCGAGCATAGACCATAGAATTCCATCTTGGGCGATCGAATTTCTGTATAGCCAAAATTTAATAGAATCCCGTCCAGAGGTCAAGGTATTTACCGGATAGGGAATATGCTTGTGCTCGAAGCAATTGTTCCATAAGATTTAGCGCAATGCACAGATTTGAAGATTGAACTGTTATGAAAAGAATTATTTCAGTATCTCGCAGAACCGATATCCCCGCGTTTTACGGCGAGTGGTTTATACGCCGGCTCAAAGAAGGTTTTGCCGGCGTGGTAAATCCGTTCGGGGGGCGAAAATATATCGTATTGCTAAAGCCCGAAGACGTTGTGTGCTTTGTGTTCTGGTCCAAGAATTTCAGTCCCTTCCTTGAGAGCCTGAAAGTTATCGACCAGATGGGGTACAAATTCTATTTCAACTACACCGTTACCGCTCTGCCGGGTGTCTTTGAAAGCAACGTGGAAAGACAAGCAGCGATTGAAGGCCTAAAGCAGCTCAGCAGAACATATTCACCGCAGCATATAAACTGGCGCTTCGATCCGATCATTATTTCCAGCGTTTGTGACCGTGACTTTTACATCAGAGCTTTCGAAGAGCTTGCATCTGAGTTCGAGGGTCTGGTTGAACGCTGTTACTTTAGCTTCGTGACAGAATACGGCAAGGTTAAACGCAGTTTCGAAGAGCTCGAAAGAACCGCAGGCGTGAAAATCACAAATTGCAGCGAAGATTTCAAAATCGATATGGCGAACGAATTGTCCGAGATCGCGAAACGTCACGGCATGCGGATGTTTTCATGCTGCGGCGATTATTTAGTAAACGACTGCATCCACAAAGGCCATTGTATAGACGGCAGTGTTATTGAGAGCTTATTCTTTCCCGAGGGACTTGCGTATAAAGAAAAGCCGACAAGGAAAGAATGCGGCTGCACGGAAAGCACCGATATCGGCACCTACGACACCTGCCCGCACGGCTGTGTTTACTGCTATGCCAATGTAAACAAGCATAGGGCCTGCAAAGCATTTGACAATCACGATAAAGAGTCGGCCTTTTTAGGTTTCACCAAACCCCAGTCTGAAGAATGGCTTGCTTTAGTGTCGCGGGCTTCCAGCCCGCGATTCGAGGGCGGGACGCCCTCGACACAACTTTAGCACCAATTGCTCCATCGCCACTCTTGCCTGAGTTTGGCCGGTCTTAATTTCGTAGTCGGTTTCGCCCAATTGCTGGAGGTATTTGCCGATTTGTTTCAGGCTCATTTGCCGAAGGTGTGCGAAAAAAGCGTTCGTGTCGCCCCATATTCGCAGCCTGTTTTCGATTTGACGTTGCTGCACACCTTTATCAAGCAGGATCTTGGCGTCGAACATTTTTCGGATATGATATGCGAAGGCGCCGACGACGGTGTACTCGGTCGATTTATCTGCCGCGAACATGCCTCTTAAACGCTCTATCGCCACCCCGGCGTTGCCGGCGATGATCGCATCTATCACGGCAAAGGCGCTGAATAAACGATTATGACCTATGAGTGACTCGATATGCCTTTGTGTTATGATGTTCTGATCGCCAGCGTACAAAGCCAGCTTGTCGATTTCACTGTATAAACGAGTTAGTCCGTCGCCGGAAAGTTCAATTAGAAATATTGCCGTAGTCAGATTTAGCTTTTTATCGTGCGCATCTTTTGCATAATCCATCAACCGATATGGCAGCTCCTTGCGAGATGGCGGGGCGGCACTGATAAGTTTGCCTACCTTCGGAAGTTTCTTTGCAAGTTTGGTGCGTGAATCCCACAACTTGACGGTCAATATTAGTCGTCCCGTGGGGCAGGGATTATCGAAATATTTTTCGAGCAGCGGACGGTTCCTGGATATGAATTCATCGGCTCCCTTTATACGAACGACTCGTTTGCCGGTTAGAAAAGGGGCTGTCCGCAATTCATCCAGCACATCTGATGCCGAGACCGAAGCCGCTTCGGCGTCAAAGAGTCCCGTAGCTCTTTGCGATGGCTCCAAAAGCCCGTCGAGAAGCTCCTGGCACTGAGAGCTGACAAGAGAATCATCTTTGCCCGCAATTACGTAAATTAGCTCTGCCGCAAGGCATCCTGTGGAATGCGAATCACGATTCACGATATGCTTCACTTTTTATTGTTCTTTTTCCTTGTTTTTCGGTTTTGATTGTGACTTGCCTTTTTCGTTGGATTCGGCCTTCGAATTATCCGCTTCTTCGGACACTATCTTTTCGGCTGCAACGAGCTTGTCGCCGGCTTTGAGGTTTATCAATCGCACGCCCTGTGTATTCCGGCCGATCGAACGGATTTGGTCGAGTCCGGTGCGGATAATTATCCCGTTTGCGGTTATCATCATCAGATCATCCTTGCTATGGACCGCTTGGAGCGCGACGACTTTGCCGTTTCGGGAGCTTGTCTTTATGTTTTTCAAACCAACTCCGCCGCGACTCTGTGACCGGTAGTTCTCAAGACCCGTTCGTTTGCCGTATCCGTTTTCACAGACCGTGAACAGAGCGGCTTTTTCCTCGACAATCACCATGCCGACGACAGCATCGCCGGTGCGCAGGTTAATGCCTTTGACACCTCGCGAGGCACGGCCCATCGAGCGGACCTGGCTTTCGTCAAAACGTATCGTCATACCGTCTCGTGTGCCGAGGATGATATGATCGGAACCTGTGGTCAATGCAACATCAATCAAATCATCGTTCGGATCCAGATTAATGGCGATAACCCCGGTGGTTCTCGGATTGCCGTAGGCCGACAATCTCGTTTTTTTGATAATGCCGTTTTTTGTAGCCATTACCAGTTGCCGCTGTTGTGTTTCTTCGCCTTCTTCAGCGACGTCATCGTCGAAACTGCTGACGTTGATGATCGATGCGACTTGTTGAGTTCCCAAATTGAGCAGGTTGACAATATTTCTGCCCTTGCTCTGTCTGGTCATGCTCGGTATGTCATAAACTTTCAGCCAGTAGCACTTGCCTCGATTGGTAAAAATCAGTAGGTAATCGTGGGTGGAGGCGATGAACAGATGCTTTATGAAATCGCCTTCTTTTGTATCCGAGCCGATAATTCCTCTGCCGCCTCTGGCCTGCTTGCGGTAGGTATCGATGGGAAGCCGCTTGACGTATCCGCTGTGACTTACCGTGACGATGACTTCCTCCTCGGCGATCAGGTCTTCATCGGCGAACATCTCGGTGGCAGCGGTGATTTTTGTCCGCCTGGCGTCACCGAACTTTTCCTTTATTTCATAAATGTCTTCCCTGATGATGTCCAGCAGGATTTGATCGCTGGCCAATATCGCCTCGTAGCCCTCTATCTGCTCGGTCAGGTCGGCGTATTCTTTAGCGAGCTTTTCCATCTCCAGGCCGGTAAGCCTCTGCAACTGCATTGTCAAAATCGCATCAGCCTGCGGGCCGGTAAGGAAATGTTCGCCCTTGCTTTTCTCCCTTATAAAAGCCTCGGGCAGAATTTTCTTCAGCGTACCCACTTCGGCCAACCGCAAAGGCTTATTCATCAGGTTCAGTTTTGCAGTGGGGGTGTCCGGCGAATTCTTTATTAAATCGATAATCTCGTCGATGTCACTGACTGCCAGAAGAAGGCCTTCGAGGATGTGAGCCCTGTTTCTACATCTTTTCAGCAGGAACTGGCTTCGTCTGCGGATGACTGTTTTGCGATGCTCAATGAAGCAATCGAGCATCTCCCGGATATTGAGTGTTTCAGGCCTGCTATTGACCAGCGCGATATTGGCGATGGCAAAAGTGGTTTGCAGAAGAGTGTAGCGATACAGCTTATTCAGCACAACTTCGGCTTCGGCGTCTTTTTTCAGGTCCACGACAATCCGCAGCCCGTGGCGATCCGATTCGTCTCTGACGTCGGCTACTTCCGGGAGCGTATTGTTGTGAACGCAATCGGCGATCTTCGAAACTATCGTGGTCTTGACGACCATATACGGTATCTCGGTGACGACAATCCTCTCCCGGCCCTTTTTGTTAGTCTCGACATCGACTTTTCCTCGAACCTTCAAGTGACCCCGACCGGTCGTATAAGCGTCCATTATCCCTTTTCTGCCACAGATAATTCCGCCTGTTGGGAAGTCCGGGCCGGGTAGAAGCTTGATAATATCCTTGAATCCACAGTTCGGCTCATTAATAACCAACAGCAGGGCATCACAAACCTCGGCGACGTTGTGCGGCGGGATATTAGTGGCCATTCCGACCGCGATTCCGGTAGAGCCGTTGACCAGCAGGTTCGGGAACTTCGACGGCAGAACCGTCGGCTCGGTCCGGGTCTCATCGTAGTTCGGTATGAAATCAACGGTGTCGTGCTTGAGATCCTCGAGCATGTCCGTTGCAGGGGCGGCCATTCTTGCTTCGGTATATCTCATCGCCGCCGGAGGGTCGGAATCGATACTGCCAAAATTACCCTGCGGGTCCACCAGCGGATAACGCATATTCCATTCCTGACCCAGCCTGACCAGGGTTCCGTAAGTTGCCTGGTCGCCGTGAGGGTGGTAGTTGCCGCCGGTATCACCGACGATCTTTGCGCACTTTCGGTGCTTGCTTCGGGGGCCGAGGTTCAAGTCGTTCATTGCAACCAGGATGCGTCTTTGCGAAGGCTTCAAGCCGTCGCGAACGTCCGGCAGCGCACGTGAAACGATCACGCTCATCGCGTAGTTAAGATACGAATTCTTCAACTCATCGAGGATACGCATATCCTCGAATTGTTCCTGTGGTTTCTCGATATCCTTCATATATTCTCTGTTATCCTTAAATGCTTAATCTTGGGCAAATAGAATACCTCTAACCGCTCAAGAAGTCAAGAAATACTCGCTTTTTTTCAACGGATATGTGCTTTAGTTTCTTCTCATCATGAGGACATAATCCGGGCCGTAAAGTGAAAATGCAATTCTATCAAACTTCAGAGTTCTAATATCTCTGATTGCCTCTTAAATGACACAAAGCTCAATAGATTTCTACCTTTATCAAAGCGGAAAAATACTCTATTTGAGCGGTTCTATGTAGATGTTGCGGAACTCGATCGGGCCGCCTTCGCTTTGCAGGCAGATCCAGCCGGTATTTAGGCTCGCAGCGGTTCCTTCGTTCTGGAGCACGCCATTGACATAACAGCTAATCGTACCTTTGTCGCTATGGATTTCGTACGTATTCCACTGGCCGGTAGGTTTTTCGCTGCTTTGCTCTTTCTTTGGTATCACTACGAATCTTTTCTCGACGTTCTGCATGTCCTTGCCGTCAACTGTGATTCCCGCACCGCCCATCAGGACGAAGTCTCCGGCGCTGCCTGCTTTTAGCTGGCATTCGATGCATTGGGGCCATACCTGGTCTGTTCCGGAGGCATGAAGCAGCACGCCGCTATTGGTGGGCTCATCCGGCCAGTGCCATTCGAGGTGCAGGCGGTAGTCCGCATGCTTGCTTTCGGTTCGCATATATCCGTTGGGTTTTCCCTTGCAATGTATTACGCCCTCTTTGACAGACCAGATATCGTTGACATTGACGTCTTCGTCGGGGACGTATAATTTCCAGCCGGTAAAGTCTTTCCCGTTCCAGAGCGCAACCTTTTTCCCCGATTCGGATGCACCTTGCTGACAGCCCGCCAGCGTTGATAAAAGTATTACCGGGATACCCAGCGTTAACAACATCCTTGCAGCTTGTCTCATTTTCTTGTCTCCATTAATCTTTTTTGAGTCAAAATCTTATCTCTAATGGACGTTTAGCGGCACAAATTAACCTTAATGCTGCATTAAAATATCACATGTCCGCCATAAAAGCAACAGGAACAAGGTATATCATTGTTTTAGTATTTTTGTTAAAGTGGGTTATAGTCAAGACAGTAGGAAAATGACTGTTTGCTCTTCGAATAGCATGAAAATAAGGGTAAAAGAGAACATCAGTGCATTTTCCTCGTATAAATTGACACTTTTCTAACCGATAAATTTCAGTGAGGAAACAAATGAAGACCGAAAGAGTGAAGAAATACTTACACAGGTTCTGGAAGGAATGGCGAATCCCCCTTTTTTTCGTCGTCTTCGTAGTCATTCCTCTAAAATCATCGCTGGCGGACTGGAATTGGGTGCCGACCGGCTCGATGAATCCTACAATTCTGGAAGGTGACTTGATCTATGTGAACAAAATAGCCTATGATCTTCGGATTCCTCTGACTATGCATCGGCTTGCAAAATGGTCGGATCCTGAAAGAGGGGACATCGTCATTTGCTTTTCCCCTGAAGACGGAGTCCGGTTGGTCAAGAGAGTGATTGGCCTGCCGGGCGACACAATCCAGATGAAAAACAACACGCTTTTCCTTAATGGAGAACCTGTCGTTTATACGAAAATTGGCGGGAATTACACAGATATTCTATCCGGTAAGCGGAGAGTTAAGTGTGTTTTAGCAATGGAAGATTTGGGCCGAGTCACCCATACCGTCATGAGCATTCCTTCGATTGAAGCGATGCGGAGTTTCGGGCCGGTGACAGTGCCGCAGGGCAGCTACTATGTAATGGGCGATAACAGGGACAGCAGCAGAGATTCGAGGTATTTCGGATTTGTGGACAGAGAATCGATCGTCGGCAAAGCAAAGGGTGTTATCGGGTCGTTTGACATAACCGACAAGTATCAGCCGCGATTCAAGAGGTTTTTCGAATCTCTGAAATAACCTTCTTTTGTATATACGGCATATTTTACCCGGCCGGTTCGATTTATACGCCGGAAGGTTAATCATGCCTCAGTGCCACGACGGGGTCGACACGTGCCGCTCGCATAGTAGGATAGACGCCGGCGGCCAGACTTATCAGCACAGAGAAGACTATCGCTCCGGAGACAAGCCACCAGCGAAAGCTGAAGTAGTCCATGTAGGGGGCTCCCTGTTTAACCATAAAGTAGTTAACGACTTGATTGATGATCATGCTCACCAGCCACCCCAGGGTAAGGCCTAAAACGCCGCCCAAAAAACCGATCGCTCCGGACTCGAAAAGGAATATTTTTTTGACGTCCCCATCGCTGGCTCCGACCGCTTTCATGATGCCGATCTCTTTGTATCTTTCCATGATGGACATCACCATGGTGTTGATGATTCCAAGAGCGGCCACTGTGATGGCTATCATCCCGACGGCGAATAGAAACATATTCATAAACATAAAGCCCGTTTTCATTTCATCCAGATGGTCTATCAGTGCGAATGTCCTGAAACCCCTGTCTTCCATTTTATCCTTAACGTGCTCGATGTACTTTGTCGAGGACAGCTTGATGTTCACCATGGAATAGCCTTTAGCTTGCTGGGACGACTGGAAGAGATCCCAGATGCTCGTCAGCGACAGTTTCTTCATATTTTCCGACTCGGCCGGCGTAATAAAAACGTCGCTTCGTACGGGCATCGGGCCGGCAAATCCCATTTTTTCGGTAATACCGACAATTGTGAACTGATAGCTCTGCCTGGAAAAAGGCAGCCCTTTTCCCATGAGGAATGATACGATGTTGGGTATATTGGAAAGGCTCAAATCGACCGTCAATGTCGAGATTACGATTTTCTGCCCGATGACGGTCTCCGGTTCCTTGACCTTCATACGGCGCAGCAGCGAATCACTTATGATTAGAGCGTTCGAGTCCGCGGGCGCGTATGGTCTGCCTGCTCGAAGTTTCATAAGGCCCGATTGACAGACATCCGCCGGCAGGACCTGCACAAGGCTGAATTTCTCTTCATCATTAAATCGAATCATAGCGGGAAAACGGACCTCGGGAAAGGCCGATTCCACACCTTCCATTTCGGTGACATCCCGGATGAATGCATCATCCAGTACCTGCATCTGCGGGCCGGCCTGTTCCGGTGCGTTAAGTTCCTCGGGGGATGGATTGGCCTGATTGTTTTCGGAGCGGGGGTAGACACTTACATAATTGAAAAGCTGAAGCTCATTGAATGTGTTTGTGATATTATCCTGGATTCCCTGGCCGAAAGAAAACATCGAGACAAGGGCACCGATACCGATCATGACTCCGAAAGTGGTCAGAATGGTGCGCAGCTTCTTCTTCCATAGATTGGAAAAAGATTGCTCGATATAATCGGAGATTCTCATAGATTTTTACCTGATTCTCTCTTCTTGAACAACTTTGCCATCCTGGAGGTGAATGACGTCATCGGCGAATTCGTCCAGCAAAGATTCCTCGTGGGATATCATGATTACTGTTAAGCCCTGCTTTTTATTCAACTCCGAAAGTGTCTGCACAATCTGTCTCGAAGTTTTGCTGTCGAGGTTGCCGGTGGGTTCGTCGGCAAGCAGGATTTTCGGTTGATTGATTAGAGCCCGGGCAATTGCCACCCTCTGCTGTTCGCCGCCGGAAAGCTCGGGCGGGCGATGATCTTTCCGCGGGTAGAGCCCTACTTTTTCCAGCATTTGTTCCGCCCGTTTGTTTCGTTCTTTTTTGGCCACGCCGGCAAAAAGTAACGGAAAAGCTACATTCTCCAGAGCGCTGTAGGAAGATACAAGATTGAACGATTGGAAGATCATGCCGACCTGGTGACGCCGGTAAAGGGCCAGCTCGTCCTTATCCAATTCGGAGATTAGCCTGCCCTCGACTTTGATACTGCCTGAAGAAGGCCGGTCCAGCCCGGCCAGAAGATTCATCAAGGTGGATTTGCCCGAGCCGGAAGCCCCGGTGACTCCGAAGAACTGGCCCTGATCGAGCGACAGGCTCACATCTTTGAGAGCTACAACCTCAATCGTGCCGGACGAGTAGATCCTGGTCAAATCCTCTGTCTTGACAAAAGAATCGGAGTTCATGCTTTATCCTAAACGCCGTCCATAAAATATAGCAAAGTGCCCGTAATGTAAGAGGCAGCATCGTTACTGCTTATCGTCAGCTTTTTTTGCCAGAATCGCTTCAATCTCATCCATTGTGCGATTCATTGCCACCATCGTCTTGTTGAATGGTTCGGCGCTGGTCATATCCACGCCGGCTTTTTTCAGAAGGTCGATCGGATAATCGGATCCTCCCGCCGATATGAAGTCGATGAAATTTTTGACCGCGCCTTTCTCTTTGCCTAATACCTGCTCGGCCAACGCCGTGGATGCGGTAAAGGATGTCGAGTACTGATAGACGTAAAAGTCATAATAAAAATGCGGAATGTACGCCCATTCGACCGTGTACAATTCGTCGATATGGCAAATACCCTTATCGTGGCCGTAATATCTTTTCAGAATGTCACCGTAAAGCTCGGTAAGGGCGTCTCCTGTCAGCGGCTCGCCGCGTTCGGCCTTTTCGTGCATACGCAGCTCGAACTCGGCAAATTGAGTCTGCCTGAAAACAGTCCCCTTGATTCCATCTAAGTAATTCATCAGCAGCGACAACCGGGTGTCGTCGTCGTCGATTTCTTTGAGCATTTTATCAATCAGAAGAGCCTCGTTGAAAGTGGAAGCCACCTCTGCGACGAAAATTGGATAGTCGGCGGTCGGATACGGCTGATTCTTATTGGAGTAATAACTGTGCATCGTATGGCCCAGTTCGTGGGCCAGAGTGCTGACATCATCGTATTGGTCGTTGTAGTTCAAAAGGATGTAAGGGTGGACGTCGTACGCGCCGCCATTGGAATATGCGCCCGAGCGTTTGCCCGGCGAGGGATAAACATCGATCCATCGCTTATCGAACGATTCGGCGACAACCCGGCAGTAATCGGCCCCCAGCGGCTTCATGGCGTCGAGTACCAGTTTCTTCGCCTCTTCATACGTATATTCCAAATCGACCCCTTTGACAACCGGCGCATATACGTCCGAGTATTTCAGCGTCTCTACTGACAACATTCTTTTTTTCAATCTCAGATAGCGATGGAACGAATCGAGATTATTGGTGACGTTTTCGATAAGAGCCATATAAACTTCTGTCGGGATGTTGTTCTTGTCCAGGGCATTGTCCAGCGAAGATTCGTAATTGCGCGTCCGGGCGTAAAACATATCCTTTTTTACGTTCGCATAAAGCTGTGTGCCGAAAGTTGCTTTGAACTTGTTTAACGCGCCCCAGAACGCCTGGAACACGGCCTCCCTGTCGCTTCGATTCTGCACGGCCCGGTAACGGCTGTAGCCGGCTTTGGTCAGCTTTGCCATCGTGCCGTCACTTAATTTTATTTCGGGATAAGGCAATTCCGCATTGCTGAAGACCGTATAAATCGAGGATGGGCCGTCGGCCAGCATGCCCGCTTCGGCAAGAATCTTTTCCTCGCTTTCCGACAAAGTGTGGGCCTTCATTCGCAGGATATCATACAAAGCCATCTTGTAGACTTTCAGGCCCGCTTCTTGCTCCATGAAGGCATCGATTTGTTGTTTATCGAGTTTTGCAATTTCCGGCGTGATAAATGCCGCCTTGGAACTGTAGTCGGTGCTGAGCTGCTGCATTTCCTGCTTGAGTCCCAGATACTTCGAGTCGCCTGTGTCCTCATCGGATTTCATAGAAGCGTAGCAAAATAATCTCCCGAACTGCCTGGAAATCCGACTGTTAAATTCCATACACGCCAGCAATGTGGACGCTGAGCCGGCCAATTTGCCTTGATACTTCGTTACTTCATCGAATTGGGCGACAATCTCCCGCTTTGCATTATTCCACGCCTCGTCCGAAGGATAGAGATCTTCCAGTTTCCATTTGTCCTCGGTGGCTATTTCTGATCTTTCACGATTCTGGGATAACGCTTCGGTTTGAGAAAATGCTAAAAATGTAATTTGTGTCATAATGATTATTCCTGATAGCTTGTTCATATTTACTCCTTCAATATATTCCCTTATAGCTTTTCGCTACTTTGTTTTACTGCTTGTACTCTGTCATGATTGATTCTGTAGTTTGTCATTCCCGCGAAAGCGGGAATCCAGAATCGCTGGCATCCTGGATTCCGCATCAAGTGCGGAATGACAACCTGCCTAATCCAAGTTGACAAACTACTATAGTTTTGACTAACATATTTTAAGGTCTAAATCCCATTCTTGTCAATCTTGCATCTGCAGTAGTTACACCCGCGAATTGCCGAGGGGCTGGGGCTGTCCGTTACGCTTTAGATGCTGCTGGGCCCATATTGAAAGCGCGGAGCCTATTAATAAAACGATCCCGAAAAACAATTGAAAAATATTCATCGATTCTCCAAAGACCACATAGGAAATCGCAAGAACTATAAACGGCTGGGCAAGGATGACCAGCGCGGGGATTGTCGCCCCGATTCTTCTCATGGCGGCGTAGTACAGCGTATGGGCCAATGCGATTGCCGTGATCCCGGAAATAACTACACAACCCCACTGCCAGGCGCCCATTTGAGCTGCCGTCTCCACCTTGCCGAACAAAAGTGCGGACACGGCAAGACCCGCAACGGTGTAAATGCTGATTACGGAAAATCCGCTGCGGGAGTCTATGTCCCTGAACGCGATTTTTACCGATAACGTATAAACACCCCACATAAAGGCTGCCGCTTGGGCGATAATGATACCGGTAATTATTTCTGCCTCAGCAAGCTCCACTTCGTGGTACATCACCCCGATTAGTCCGACCACCGACAGCGTCAGTCCGATCCAGAAGCGTTTGCTTCTGGCCAGGGCCCTTTCCTCCGAGAAAAAGATGAACGAGAAGCCTGCGATCCAGATAATATTCGTTTTCGTCTGCAGCACCATAAAGGCCGGGCCGATATAGTAAAACGCCGCCGCCCATAAACTCTGCATCAGTATATTCGCTATGCCCGGAATAAGAGCCCTGCGCCAGACCCTGTGATCGAGACGTTTCGTTTTGACCGAAAGAATGAGAAACGGCAGCCAGAAAAGGCAAGCAACCGAGTATCGCAGCAGGTTCTGCGTCCAGGAATCCACATACCCGGTCAGGTACTTTATAAAGATTGGCCCCAATGACCAGAAGGTAAGTGCGCCAAAGCAGGCAAAAGTCGCCGAGAAGTCTACTTTTTGAATTCTTCCATGTTCAATCACTAAGGATCTCCAGACTTCTGGGCAAGAGTACTGCTAAAACAGTAAAGCCAAAGAGTCAACGCATCATTTCGATGGCTATGTTTGCCACCTCACGGGAGGCTTTTTTCTCGGCTAACGGTTCGGTCAGCCTGGTCAATTCGCCGCTTAGCTTCGCCAGCTTGTCATTGTCTTGCAGAAGCTGCTCGATGCTCGCGACTATCGGCTCTATCGAGGTGAAATTCGGCATAAACTCCGGCACTAATTCTTTGCCGGCCAGAATATTCACTAATGACAGGTATTTCGTTTGCATTGCCCAGCCAAGCAGATGCCACAGAATCCTGCTGGACTGGTACATTATGACCATCGGGCAGCCGGCCGCGGCGATCTCCAGAGTCGCGCTGCCGCTGGCAACGATCGAAAAATCGACCGCCAAGGCCGTCTTGTTAACCGAGTCAACGCTGTATTGGCATTCGAAACCGGGGATTTGTGCCGCTCTCAAAATCTCTTTTCGTTTGGCGTCCACTGCTACGGTGACAAATGTCGCTGCAGGGTACTTTTCCTTCAGGCGTAGTGCTATCTGCTGCATCGGCTGCCAGAGCGATTCGATTTCCGCCGCTCGCGAGCCGGGCATAATGGCGAACCTTGCTTTTTTCGGCTCAAAATCCACATATTGCTCGTGCCGCGAGAATGCAATCTCCAATTTGTCCATAAGCGGATTTCCCACGAAAACCGCATCCATACCTCTTTGGCCGAACCAATCCTGCTCGAAAGGCAGTAAGCAGCAGAGTTTGTCGCAGCATTTTCGCAGCTTGCGGATTCGCCAGCCGCCCCAGGCCCAAAGCTGCGGCGCGACGAAGAACAGCGTCTTTATGCCCGCTTTTTTCGCCGCTTTAGCAACGTGAAAGTTGAACGAAGGCGAATCGCAAACAATCACTAGATCGACGTTATTGCTTTTCAGGTAATGTTTTATGTGCTTTACAATCTTATAGAATCGGGCCACCTGGCTGAAGGCCTTGTAAATCATCGCTGCTTTATCGACGGTGTTTTCGAGCAATTCGCAGCCGGCCTGGTCCATTTTTGGCCCGCCGACGCCGACGAATTCGATGCCGGGCCGGCTTTCCTGCATAGCGGCAATCAAACTGGCACAATGAGCGTCGGCGCTCGGCTCAGCGGCACTGATAAAAACTCGATACTTCTTATCCTTGTTCGGCATAGGCGTACTTGTTAACAATATTTCGCCAAAACAGCAATACTAATTTCGCCGGTGCGAACAACTCTTAGCTGGATTCATGAGGCAAACATCGGGCTATAATCCAAAATTGGCTTCAATTGGCTTGTTTTTTCAAATAACTACTAATCACAAAGATACATAAGAAATAAGGCAAAGGGTAAGAATACAAATTCACTATTTTCCATTCTCAATTCTTGATTCTGCATTGCACATTCTGTTTTCTGTCTATTTAGTTTCTGTTGTGGAAAACAAGGAACCACAATATCACCCCTGCGAAAGCAGGGGTCCAGAGCGAAAAAACTGGATTCCCGCCTGCGCGGGAATGACAAACACTGCTTCCGCAACAGAAACTAACTAATTACGTTCTTGATCAGCCTGACCGGGATCGGACTTACTATTGGTGAGTTGACGAAGTTGAAGCCGATGGTACAACAATACGCGAAGGCGGGTACCGGAATATCTCGTCATTCGACCGCGGCAGCGATTGCGCACCTAAACTGGAGATCACATACGTGCTGCCTCCTGAGAAACCCGGCAGTTCTGAGCCGGATGGAGAAATTGCTGATAAAAAAAGGGTGATTCTTTCTTTTCGCCCTTAAAAACTCCACTGAAAAAAGGGGGCCTATGCTTTATCATCCAGCATAGGCCCCGAATTGATGTAAATTCAATTTCGTTTCGACGACAACAGCATTTACTCTTCAGGAGCATCGCCGGGCCGATACAGCCTAATGTCATCGAAGTACATCTTACCAATACCGCCTGGTGTCGTCACATTATCTTGAGTCCCGATGCCGATAGCAATATTATCAACATTGACAAGATCCACGTTCTGATCTGCAAACGCCTGCAGATCGATTCTCCATTCAGTCCACACATTTATCACCGATGCTTCCGGGTCATCGTGATAAACTACACCATTGCCATTTAGAACCACATACATCGGCTCAGGTTCGTTACTTGTTATCCCGATATCCTGGCTCAACCACTGCTGCTGAGTAACGTTGCCGGAGATAGTGACGTTGGAGAACTGGGCTTCGCATGTTGCTGCGGCATCATGTGACGTTACCACCAAACCGACATAGACGTTTGCGGCCATCTGTATGCCCTGTGCCGTAGCGCCACTTACGGCTTTCCAGTTTGTGCCGTCAACCGAATGGGAGACTGTGAAGTTACCACTCATGTCCCGTTCCAGTTTTACCCAGTAAGGCGCAGTAATTGCCGCCTGGTTCGAGCTGAAACTATCGCCGCCTGTAGTAATACGACCTTCGGAAGCCACACCACTGCCGGGCGTGACACATGCAAGGGCGTGTTTGGAGCCCGGCTCGAGTGTCTCGCGTATCATAACGCCGGCTTTGGCCCACGGGTCCGTGTCACTAACGCTCAGGACTCTTGCTATAATCGAGCCGGGACCACTCATCATTTTATAGGCAAAGTGGAACTCGTCGGCCTGGCCCGCGATATCCGTGCCGGAAGCGGTCATTGTGTAAGTACCGAGCGGCCCTTCTGCGAAGCTGCCGACTGTTGCCGAATAACCTCTAAACCACAGAGACAATTCTTTAACACCTTCCCCGGTCCAGTCTTTACCTGAACTCAACGTCATCTCAGCTTCCGAATAATACGCATAGCCCTGTTTATTATTGTCGTACCAGAACGGCATAGACTGGCCACCGCCATGGACTATGGTTTCCTCTGTGTAAGAACCGGTGGTGTCGTCGCCGACAGCGGAACCTGTCCCGTTGCCGGGAAAGTCCGGTTCAGTCCCATGTGCAACATAGCCAAGCCCATCTTTCCACGCCCACCAGATCTGGTTATCGCCGGTATTGTAGTCCTCAAAGTCGTCCACTATGAGGTAATCGCCGACCGTAAAGCTCCAGACTTCGCCTAACCATGGGCTGTTCGCATCCAGGTCATTGACTTCGTCAACACGCCAGTAATAAGTCGTTTCCAGTTCAAGAATTCCGGGATCGTAGCTCTCCGAACCCCTTTCCGTTGAGCCTTTGTATTCGGGAGAGCTTGTGTCGGCATTAAGAACCGCGTCCTGGTCCGTGCTGAAGTAAACATGGTGCAATGAAGCACGTTTCCCGGATTTCCAGCTAAGAGCAGTCGTCCGCTTTACGTCAGTGGCACCTTTTGACGGAATCGGACTAAATGCATTGACGGGCTCATATGGCGAAAGGTAGCTACCTTGTATCACCTCCATCTCCGGGATTCCCGTACCATTCCAGGCTACCTGGCAGTGGTCCCAATCGGAACCTTCTTTCCATATCGCCATGATGTAGTATCTCTCGCCGCCTATTAAAGGTACAGGATCGGACTTCCGGGAAAAAGTATCGTAGGATCCCCAGACAGGTTCAGCAGTGAGCAGTTGTACGTTGGCGGGATCGTCATCGGTGCTCAGCCACAATTCGCCTTCGTCGGCACTTGTGAACCAGAACGTGTAATTACCGGTCAGCGGCACATAGAGCCAACCGTGAATTCTGGCGCCATAGCTGCCCGGGTAGCTTTCTTCCGTATCCTCGATGAGCTGGGTGCCCATTTCGGTCAGGACATCGCTCCATGTTGGATTGTCCGGATAGCTCGGATTATCCAGCAGTAAGTCCAAAGTGGCACCGGCGATATCCTCCCACATATCGATAACGACTGTTCCGAGGCCATTGAGAGTTGTAGTGAAACTCCAGACGTCACCTGTATGTGTCTCTCTGCCGTCAAATTCGTCGACCCGCCAGTAATAAGTTTTCTCAAGCTCCAGAATTCCGGGTGCATAACCGGAAGCTGGAGCGGGACCTTTGGCTGTCCCGCCCGTGCCGGCCTGCACGTCCTGGAGATTGTCGCCGAAATACATACGGTGCATGACCGAACCGGAGCCGAGAGTCCAGCTTAGCGTGACATTTGGATCAACAAAAAGAGCGGTATCAACGGGATTCGGACTAAAGGCGCTCTTTGAGGCAATCGTAAAGCTCCAGACTTCGCCTTTCCACGGACTGTCGGGATGCAGGTCATTTACCTCGTCAATTCTCCAGTAATAAGTCGTTTTCTCAGCCAGACCCGATGGATACGGACTCCCTTCAGAACCGACAGAGAAGGTAATTTCGGTCATATTGCCGCGGAATATATCCGTATTTTCCATCGTAGCGTTGCTTACGTCGTCGAAATTTTCTCCGAAGTAAACATTGGAAGAGACTGATATCATTCCTGGCTGCCACTGCAGGTCTGCTTTGGTAGATGCAATAATGGCCCCGTCTTCCGGCGCAGGGCGGCGTGCCGTTGTTATCGGAGTCATCGAAGAGACCACCAGGGCATTCATAAAAGCATAGGGATTACTAGCGCCCGATTGTTCCATAGTGTTTGCATTAGGACCGCATTCCATGACGATTGTACCGGTATCATCCGACTGAGCCGTACCGGTAAAGGCGTTGTCGTTTTGACCCGCAGGTGCCAGGCTGCCGTTGAACGTGGTCGTTAGGAGAAATTCTCCGTTGGCTGTCCAATCCGCAATACGATCTCCCGCGCTTCCAGTGTCATAAGCATAAATCGTTATCTCGTAGGTCTCATTTGCTTCGAGCCCTGATAACGTAACCGTCATTCCATCCGGCCTCGCAAAAATAAAATCACGATATATCAGTTCGTATGGTATTCCAGTCGGAGTGCCGCGCCAGCGTCCATCGAGACTGCCGGCGAGCTCAATTGTAATACCATCTATCTCCGATCCGCTGTCAGCTACTGTAAAAGAAGTAAAGCCTTCTTCTGTCTGTGTATCAACATTTCTGTTGCTGATATCCAGCATAAGAATCGGGTAGCTGGCATTTGCCGTCGTCGGGCTCAGACCGCCAAGAATCATCGCAGCAATTAGGATAATTAATAATTGTACAAAACATTTGTTATTCATAATCTATCTCCTAAAATGTATCGACTATACAACGGAAAATAAAAACTCAAAAAGCAACAGATATTATCAACTTTCTCGTAACAACTCTTTCCTGCTCCAAATCAATGCGGCCAGGCTAAGGGAAAAGTCTCAGAACGCGGATGGGCTGCGATATGCCCATCCAGGAAGGCACAATTGCCCCTTCCCCGCAACTTATCGCCGGTTGGTGCATGGTGAAAACCGGCAATGGCATCGTAGAACGCGCCGACACCTTCGGGACCCGGTACGACCATCCAGGGATTGTCGCCGACGCTGCTCAGCCAATCATCTATCATGCCATCGTCGCCGGGTATCATAAATGTGTCATTTAGTCCGGAGACGTTATACTCAGTGTCAACCAAGGAGCTTTCCTCTGTGAACGCAAAAGTCTCTGCCGGGCTTTTAACCCCAGACATTGTCAGCACTCTTCTTTTCTTAACAACTCCGCGCCTGTCACCCAGGAAAGCATTCATGGTATAATTGTACCAGGGCTGATAGTTACTAATTGAGTCACCATTGGCCATGAAGAACTGGTCGTCCGAACGTCTTGAAGCCAGGCGGGAAAAAGTCGGGCAGATAAAAGCCCTGGCATTCTTCATGTAACTGAATAGTGTCCCGCCGTATTCCGGATGACTTTTCAGGTTCATATTCCCGTTACACCAGCGAAGGTGCAGATGCTGTCCACTTGCTATGCCCGACTCTATTGGGAAAGGCTCACGCTGGGAAAAATAGCATTTGTCGGGGTCGTTGAACTTATTGTCGTTGTCACCAAGATACATTAACATTGCGAGCGTGTAGTTCTTCAAATTCCCCTTACATACCGTGCCCTGGGCAAGCTCTCTGGCCTTATTAAGAGCCGGCATGAGAATTGCCAGAAGAAGGGCAATGACGGCGATCACCACCAATAACTCTATCAGAGTGAAAGCACTACGACTGCATAAAGTATTTTTTTGCTCCATCATACATCCTTATGTCAAAACCAACTTCAAAAAGTCCATTTATTAAAAGCCGGGACAACCATACTCAGAACCAGCACAAAAGAACTAAGATATTTTTCTATGCAGTATATCTCTTTCAGCAGGAATCTATATAATTATGAGTTACACATCATCCGCACTGAGACATATTTTGTTATCGACTTAAACTATATCTCTAATTTATGAGAGGGCCGTTGGGCCCATACCGAATCAATCGGTATAGGCCCCCGGCTTAGTTCAAGATTTCCTTAATCGTAAACATCAATGTTGCTGTACTATTGGACAGCAAGGTAAAGTAGCTCTTCTTTAGACAAAGCCCTGTTATAGATCATGACCTCGTCAAGCATGCCGTCAAATAAACGACCGGTTGCTTCCGGATTCTCGCCCAGGAGAAGAGGCATTTCATTAG
>CAYTNN010000016.1:0-34894 GCA_964439135.1 uncultured Pirellulales bacterium | reverse complement strand
GGCGTGTTTCTTGCGTTGACAAGCCGGCTCGTCTAAGATAGCCTATTGGTGGTGCTAACGTTCGGTGCCGTGGGAAGATTAGATTATAGAGGCGGTAAGAAGAGAGTTACATTTACAAAAAATATCTGTTAGGGAGAAGAGCAATGCCGCTTGAAAATATGAAGGCGATGCTTGGCAAAGCCGCCGGCGCCGGTTATGCCGTGGGCGCCTTTAATATCCTGGACTACAATTCGACAAAGGCCGTCATTCTGGCTGCGGAAGAAACAAACGCTCCGGTGATTATCCAAACATCGGCCAAGACGGTCATCTTCTGGGGCACCTCGGCTATTATCTCATGGGTAAGGCAGCTTGCCGGCCCATCGAGTGTCCCTATTGCTTTGCACCTTGACCACTGTAAGGATTTAGACCTTATCAAAGAGTGCATCGAGTCAGGCTGGACCTCGGTTATGATTGATGCCTCATCGAAGCCATTCGAAGAGAACCTTTCTTTGAGCAGACAAGTGGTTAAGATGGCGCGGCCGAAAAATGTCACTGTCGAAGCCGAGCTTGGGGCCATCGTTGGCGTGGAGGACGACATTCACGTAAAACAGCAGGATTCACATCTGGCTGACCCTGAACAGTCAATCAGATTTTGTGAAGATGTCGAGCCGGATTGTTTCGCACCCGCTATCGGAACCGCCCACGGCGTGTATAAGGGCGTACCAAAGATTGCATACGACCTGCTCGAAGAAATCGCTGCTAAAGTGGCGGCCCCCATAGCTCTGCACGGCGGCACGGGACTGGCGGACGATGTGTTTAAAAAGTGTATCTCGCTCGGTTGTTCCAAAGTAAACATATCGACCCAGCTCAAATACGCGTTCATCGACGGATTCGTAAATTACTACAATGCTAACAATACGGAATATAATCCCCTGACAGTTATCGAAGCCCAGTTTAATGCGCTCAAGGCAGGCATTGTTAAGAATATTAATCTGTTCGGCAGTTCAGGAAAGGCTTGAAGGAGGCTGTAATGAAAGCCATTATTTTCGATTGTGACGGCGTTCTGGCTGACACCGAACGGGATGGGCACAGAGTTGCTTTCAACAAAGCGTTTGCAAAAAAAGGATTCCCGATAGAGTGGAGCGTTGAGCTGTACGGAGAACTTTTGGAAGTTGCCGGCGGCAAAGAACGCATAAGACATTACTTCGACAACTACGGCTGGCCTGCCGATGTTGCTGACAAGGATATACTCTTAAAAGAACTGCATAAACTTAAAACAGATTATTTCATGGAAATCATAGAATCGGGACAACTGCCTTTACGTCCCGGCATTGCAAGGCTTATAGATGAGGCTATTGCCGCTGATGTTGCTTTGGCTATTTGCTCTACTTCCCACGAGCGGGCGGTGAACTTAGTAGCGGAGATACTGCTCGGTCCCGAGCGAAAGGCTCGTTTCAGCACGATCCTGGCCGGCGATGTTGTGTCAAAGAAAAAACCCGATCCTGAAATATATAACCTGGCTTCGGAGAGACTGATCCTTGAGCCGTCGGAATGTGTTGTGGTAGAAGACACCCGCATTGGATTGCTTGCGGCAAAAGCAGCAGGTATGCATTGTGTTGTCACTACGAACGGTTATTCGAAGGACGAGGATTTCACGGAAGCGGACCTGGTCGTCTCCGAACTGGGTGACCCGCCGAACGTTCAGGTAACTCTGGAGACAATTTTATGCCGGATAAGATAACGCTCGAAGATATTCTGGATAGCAAGGACGATGGCATTTACGACATCACTACGGACGCGGCAGGTCCGCAAGGCAGCCTGCCTTTAACCGAGAGTCTCCTCGTAGATTCTCCCAGTGGTGACATCTTCGGGATGAGTCAGAACGCGGGCATGGGGTGGGAACCGTCCGAATTAACCCGGGAGCAATTTTTGTTATTAAGCACCCAGGGCGGGATTCGTGCAGGTGACGGCACACCCGTTGCGCTCGGCTATCACACCGGGCACTTCGAGCTGGGCCTGCTGGCCGAAGCAGCGGCACAGCAGCTCCAACGTCTTGGCTACATGCCTTTCGCGGCGTTCTGCACGGACCCGTGCGATGGGCGGACCCAGGGCACGCCGGGCATGATGGACAGTCTGGCATATCGCAACGATGCTGCAACAATTTTTCGCCGGCTGATTCGGAGTTTGCCCACACGAAAAGGCGTGCTCGGCATAGCAGCTTGCGACAAAGGGCTGCCCGCAATGATGATGGCGTTGGCTGCGATGCACGATTTGCCGTCGGTGGTGGTGCCGGGCGGAGTGACGCTCCCGCCTGCCGAAGGTGAGGACCTCGGCACAATCCAGTCCATCGGAGCACGATTTGCCCACGGGGAGGTAACGCTGGAATACGCCAGGCAGATGACGTGTCGGACATGTGCGAGTGCAGGCGGCGGCTGTCAGTTTCTCGGAACCGCGGCAACGTCTCAGGTCGTCGGCGAAGCACTCGGGATGAGCCTTCCACACTCGGCGCTGGCACCATCCGGCCAGGAAATCTGGTTGGACATGGCGCGTCGCTCGGCCAGGGCACTGGTCCGGCTGCATAAAAGCGGCTTGTGCATGAAAGATATTCTTACCGACTCGGCTGTTCGTAACGCTATGGTAGTTTACGCAGCTTTCGGCGGCTCGACAAACCTGCTCCTGCATATTCCGGCAATTGCCTATGCCGCGGGATTGAGCCGTCCGAGACTGGAAGACTGGAAGAAAGTCAACCGGGACGTGCCGCGTCTTGTTGATGTTTTGCCGAATGGGCCTGTCGGACATCCCACCGTGCGGGTCTTTCTGGCCGGGGGCGTGCCGGAAGTTATGCTGCATCTGAGACAACTTGACCTGTTGGATTTAGATGTGGTGACGGTATCGGGCCGGAGCCTCGGCGAAATGCTCGACTGGTGGGAAGCATCGGACCGCCGGCGAAGACTGCGTGAGTTACTATACGAAAAAGACGGCGTCGATCCGGACGAAGTGATTATGAATCCTGCGCGGGCCCGGCAATGCGGTTTGACCAGCACAGTAACCCTGCCGCAGGGCAATATCACGCCGGGAGGCTCGGTTGTTAAAAGTACGGCTATCGATCCGACACTTTTGGACAGTGACGGCGTGTATCGCAAAATCGGCCCCGCCCGCGTATTCACGACCGAATCCGGCGCTATACGTGCCATAAAAACTTCAGATGTCAAGCCCGGTGACATTATCGTGCTGATTTGTGCCGGCCCAATGGGAAGCGGGATGGAAGAAATACTGCAGGTCACTGGCGCGCTGAAGCATCTTCCATGGGGCAAGAATGTCGCGGTCATTACCGATGGGCGTTTCAGCGGGGTAAGTACGGGCGCCTGCATCGGCCACATCGCCCCCGAAGCCCTGGCGGCAGGCCCGGCCGGAAAAGTGCTGGATGGAGATATCATTCAAATTATTATCGATTGCAAGAAGCTGCATGGTAGTGTCGATTTGATTGGAGATGCTGAGACTCCGGCGAATGAGCGAAGCGTGAAAGTTGGCACGCACTTGTTAGCCGAGCGTCCATTGCGGCCCGATCTGGCGCCTCATCCGAGTCTCCCCGATGACACGCGCCTGTGGGCCGCTATGCAGAAGGTCGGCGGAGGCACCTGGGGCGGGTGCGTTTTCGACGTCGATGCAATCGTCCAAACGCTCAAAGCCGGCAAAGATGCCTTGCAGAAGGGATAGCGGATTAGTACATTGTGATGCTGCTGTTTTGATAAGGATTTAGTTATGGCAGAAAATCAGAAAAAACTTTCGGGTGTTTTCGCTCCGGTAGTGACACCCTTCAGTTCCGACAAACTTGCACTCGATGACTTGAGGTCCAACCTGCAAAAACTAAATGAGACGGACCTGACCGGTTATCTCGCGCTTGGCTCGAACGGGGAATTCAGGAGTCTGACAGACAAGGAACAGGTTCGGATTCTCGAAGTTTTCGCCGAAGAAAAAGGCGACAAAGTCATCATGGTCGGCACCGGCTGCGAATCAACCAAACAGACAATCGAAAAATCGAAATTGGTTTGCGAAATGGGCTTTGACTACGTCAGCGTCCTTACGCCATGCTACTTCGCCAAACAGATCGATGGCTCTGCTCTCAAAAGCCATTACGAACGGATCGCCGATTCAATCGACATTCCCGTATTACTCTACAACGCCCCCGGCTTTACGGGCGGAGTAAGAATACCGGCCCAGACTATCCTCGAACTCTCACGTCACCCCAACATTGCCGGCATGAAAGATTCCTCCCCTGAAGGGCCGGCTAAACTTCTCGCCTGCCTCGACCCTGATGAAGATTTCCACGTCCTGTCTGGTTCCGCCAATTTTTTCTATCCCTGCCTCCATCTGGGAGTTCCCGGCGGAGTAATATCCCTTGCCAATGCCCTGCCCGAGGCCTGCTGCGATTTGTACCGGTTGTTCACGCAGGGCAAATATGACCAGGCGAGAATACTTCACTTCAGAATTTCCCGGCTTAATCAGGCCGTTTCAGGAGCATGGGGCGTGGCGGGCGTCAAGGCTGCCATGGACATAATGGGATTCAAGGCAGGTCAGCCTCGTCACCCGCTCAGGGCCGTAACGGAAGAAGCTGCGGGAGAAATCAAACGGCAAATTGTAAATGAAGGTTTCATCTCTTAATGAAAGCAACGCGGAAGCCTCAAACAGCCAAAAACATAACGATATTGGCGGTTGATATCGGGACGACCGGCATGAAAATGGGCGTATTTCAAGTCATCGATGAGGCCCTGAGTCCGGTCAGGCAATTCTCGCAGGAATACGAGGTCAACATCTATAACGACGGCCTGTTTGGTGACATCGAACAGGACAAATGGAAACAAGCCTTCATCGCCGGATGTAAAGCTATGGCCGAGGCTGTCAGTAATGTCGATGTGATATCTCTTTCGGGAACAACGCCCGGCCTGACGGCCATGGACAAAAACGGCGGGGCACTGTATCCGGCAATATTAATGCTCGATCAGCGTTCCCGTGAGCAGGCCCAACGCATCATTGAGACTGTTGGCATGGCGTCTCTGCTTGAAACCACAGCCAATATGCCGGTCGCGGGCGGATGCTCATTAGCGAGTATCCTTTGGATTAAAGACAACCATCCCGACATCTTCAAGAAGACTTACAAGTTCGGCCACTCGAATACATATATCGCTCGTTGGTTGACGGGCGCTTTTGCTATCGATCCGTCGTCGGCATCGCTGACGGCTCTGTATAATACCGTTGCCAATGACCTGACCTGGAACGAAGATATCGCCGCGACCTTTGGCCTGGCACTTGACCGGCTTCCGGAAATCGTCCCGGCGTATGAAAGCGTCGGGCGAGTCAATGAGTCACTCGCACGGCAGCTCGGTTTTAGAAAGGAGCCGGCCGTGCTGATTGGAGGTAACGACGCCGTGCTGGCGGCCTATTCGGTGGGAATCAAAAATCCGGGAGACATCATCAATGTCAACGGCACGTGTGAAATCGCCCTGGTATGTCTCGACCGATGCCTGCCGTCGGCCGATTATAACATCCGGGCCCATGTATTGGCCGGTCGATGGCTGACATTGCACGTGATGAACGCCGGAGGAAAGGCGCTTGACTGGTTCAAAGAGCTTTTTTGCAGCGAATTGAGCACTGGGGAGTTTTACGACGGATTCCTTCCAAAGGCGATTGAAAGCTGGCTCGACCGTGAAAGCGGCGTGACGTATGTCCCTTACCTTATGGGCTCTCGTTACAGCCTGGAGCCGCTCAAGGCTCAACTTTCCGGATTGACTCAGCAAACCACACGCGAGGAAATATTGGCTGCAATTGTCAGAGGACTATGTGAATATCAAAAGGCACACCTGGACGATATTGAAAAGAACGTATCTCTTCAAAACGTTATCCATGTAACAGGTGGGGCGACGAATCCGGCCCTGATCCGGGCAAAATCAAAGTGGATGAGGGAATGCGAATATGTCTATGACGAGCAGTCTTCGATGAAGGGAGCTGCTCTGCTCGGACTGAAATATATCGAGAATTGAAAATCCATAACCGGTAATTGGAAGGAAAAGCAATATAATGCTGAATCTTCATCCGCTGATAATTCTCGCCGTCGGCATGACGACGGTCATCCTGATGATTGCGAAGCTGAGAATGAATGCTTTTATAGCGTTGATTACCTCGGCCGTCATCGTGAGTCTGCTTGCACCGGGGGATTTAGCTGAGAAGATCAGCCGGGTGGCGGTGGCATTCGGAAGCACGGCCGGCAGTATCGGCATTGTCATCGCCCTGGCCGTGGTCATCGGTAAGTGCATGATGGACAGCGGGGCGGCGGATCGCATCGTCAGAGGTTTCCTGTCACTGCTGGGGGAAAAACGCAGCTCCACCGCGCTGATGGCCAGCGGTTTTGTGCTTTCGATTCCGGTATTCTTCGACACGGTATTCTATCTGCTCGTGCCGCTGGCGAGGTCTATGCACCGGCGAACTAAGAAACACTACCTGAAATACGCGATGGCTATTACCGCCGGCGGAGTTATCACCCATTCGCTTGTCCCGCCAACGCCCGGGCCGCTGATTATGGCCGACAATCTCGATATTGATATCGGCGTGATGATCATGGTTGGTTCGTTAGTGGCGCTTCCGGCTGCGATTGTTGGAATGTTCTTCTCGGGCTGGGTGGACCGGCGGATGAATATACCCATGAGACCGCTTGGCGGCGAGCTTTCTGAGCCTGAGCCGCTGGAAGATGATCAACTGCCGGGCCTGCTGGTGTCACTTCTGCCGATTATCCTGCCCGTGCTGCTTGTCTCAACCAATACGATTGTCCGCACGATGGCTAAGGGTGCCGCCGAAGGCTCGGGGCTGAACCGGGTTGCCGGAATTGCCGCTGTTTTAGGCGATGTGAATCTGGCTATGCTCATATCCGCGGCCATCGCCATGTTGATGCTCAAGAGCAAGCGTACTCTGACGAACGCACAACTGGCTAAGGTGGTCGAGGTCTCGCTGATGAGCGGCGGCATGATTATCCTGATCACGGCCGCAGGCGGCGCTTTTGGCGCGATGCTCAAGGCTGCCCAGATCGGCCCGGCAATCGAAAGCCTGTTCAAGAGCAGTGGAAGTCAACCAACAGGAGGTTTGATGCTGCTTGGTTTGGGCGCTTTTATCGCTTCGATGATCAAGATCGCCCAGGGCTCGTGCACCGTTGCGATGATAACATCTTCAGCGATGATCGCCGCGATGCTAACATCGACAGAGACGTTAGGCTATCACCCCGCTTATCTGGCGACGGCCATCGGGGGCGGCTCGATGATCGGCTCATGGATGAACGACAGCGGTTTCTGGATATTCGTGAAAATGACCGGGCTCACCGAAGCTGAAGGACTCAAATCCTGGACGCCCCTGGTGGCTATAGTCGGTTTCACAGCGATCGTCGTCTCATTTCTTTTAGCTATAATCTTACCTATGGCATAAAATTGCCAGAGGATACTCATTAGCCGTCGATAAGACGGCCCAAAACCGTCAAGCCACCTCTATTAGTGAAGCGTAACGACCTATAATAGTTCCGTTTTTCACATTGTTTCTGTGAAATACACTCGGTTGTTTTTTGAAAAAGAATCATCTTTTTTGATGCGAAAATGGGCAAAGCAGTAAAAAAAGGGGAAGTAGGTAGTCAAGCTATTGATTCTTGCTCTTGCAGTTGTCATAATGAGTAATATTATTATTTATGCTGTTATGAACTTTTAACAAGAGATATTATAGGGCGATAGTAGCGTTGGTCATCTGGATGAAATATATCTCTATGATGGTGGTAATGATAAGTTCAATTAACAGCAATAGAAGTTAATCTGGGCAAGGGAGCAAAAGAGGGGGGGGCAATAATGGCTTGCAGGTAGCAGCCTATGGAGAAAGGACGACGGAGCGCATGTCAGTAGCTACTTGGGCTGTCTGTGGACTGGTGATTACGGAACGTACCGCAAACAGTGCCGCAAAATTCCCCTTTGGCATAAAAGTTGAACCGATTACGGCTCGTCTATTGACAGGATTTTTGTGACCTCTAACAAAGAATGGACAAATCACGGCAGGGTCAAAACAGGTTAGGCACCTGGAATTTCGAAGGTTGTGTTAGCGGTGCAAACTATTATATAAGTGTGGTTAAGTTCCATCATATACAAACAGATGTGTATGTGTGGAACTGGGTTTGGAGTGGTGTTCGTATAATTATAGCAATAAATTTCAACAAGAGACAGTGCGGATATCTCGATTCAAGCACAGGCAAACAATAGGCTTGATATGACAGTCGTTCTATTCCTGGGGAGGGAGCCTTGATTGTTTAACAAGCTACAGGTGTAGCGACCTGCAAGGATAGCGGTAATCTGCACATAATTCTGAGGAGGTATTAAAGTGAACTTGCCAAAACATAAATCATTTGTTGAGCGCGCATGGAAGATTCAGACACTTTTCATTTTGATTCTAACGGTATTGCTATCGGTCTGTTTAGCCGGGTGCGGCGATAATATCCATCTGCCTTCCACGCAGCAGTTGATTGAATTCGAAAATGCCGGCCCCGTCCCTCCCTCCATAGATATGGATCGTATGGTTAGGGCTAAAATAGACGGGGGACCTTACCGGGTTGTGACGGGTGACGCTCTTGAGCTGACCATGCCTGCCGTAGTTCGATTCATCACGGTTGAGGAGATAGTCAGCAATACTACAGTTACGCCATACATATCAAGGGTGAACACAAGCGGAAATATCACGCTTCCAATTGTTGGCGATATCGAAGCGGCAGGAAGAACTCTATCCCAGATCGAATCGGATATTATTGATGCGTACTATCCAAAGCATGTCGTGACTCGCCCCTCAGTATTTGCACGCGTACTGGATTACAAAACAACAAGGGTATCTATCACCGGTGCCGTTCAGACACCGGGTATTTATTCGCTTCGCAGCGATCAGATGTCTCTTGTCGCGCTTCTCATGGAAGCAGGCGGCATAATCGATGAAGGTGCTGCTCTTATCCGGATAATTCACAGCGACCAGGCCATATCCAATAATGAAGATGCTGTAATGAAAACAGCCATACAATCATTCGAACGCCCGGACGGTCTAAACAAAATGTTGCCGGTGAAACCTGCTGCAGATCAAATTGTCGCCAACGAAAACGAGATTCCGCCGTTTTTTTGGCAGGCGTATTCGTCAAGTGCGATCGGTGCACTGGCTACAAGGCAAGGCGATAAAAGACTGCTAAGCGAGCAAGCAGACATTGCAAACAATAGCCAAAGACCACTTTTGGTGGATAGGTTAGCATGGAATGAGCCACTGGTTTCAACTGCTCATGCCGAGGGAGAACTCTTCCCGCCGGCAGAACCTGTCGGATACGGCCACCCTAAATCCAACCTCAGGAATACTGCTACCGGCGCAATGACAGATTCAAATCTGGAATCTCATACGCACTATTTGCAGTTGAGCGCGAAAGCGGATGAGGTATTTGGCCAGGATACTGCTAAAATATCTGTCCCGAACAGAAGTCTAAGAATCCAAAGAATCACAGAGACAAGCAGACCTCGAAAATCCGAATCCCTTGCTTTGCCTGTTAAGGGACTTAATATACCTTTCGCTGATATCGCACTACAGGACGGCGATAGCGTTATAGTTGAACCCTTGCAGCAGCCACTCTTTACGGTTATAGGATTAATCAACAGCCCGGGCAACTTCCCATATCCACCTGATGTTCAGTACACACTTATGCAGGCAATAGGATTTGCCGGCGGGCTGAATCAAATTGCCGAGCCTCGATACGCGACCATTTACCGCTTAAAGCGGAACAGCAAGTGTGTCAGTGTGACTTTCCCGATAAAGAATAAATCGAAGCTGGCAGATGCTTCAAATACCTTAATAAAACCAGGTGACATCATCGCAGTCGAACAAACGCCCAGAACACGCACGGCGCTGTTTCTTAACAATGTATTCAGAATCAATGTCGGCACGTACTGGAGATTAAACGAGAGTGAAAATTAGAATTAATAACGAAGAAAACATATTTGATAAAAAGGAGCAGAGGGCAACATTATGATAAGTCGGACCGGAAATAATGAAACAGAAGCACAAGATAATATGCGATCCTTATCTGTTGGAATAGTGCCCGAAGATCTTGTACAAATCATTTGGCGCAATAGATGGATTGTGTTGCTAACCACAGTTATGGCTCTGGGAGTTGGTTTGACTTATATTACCGTTGCGACGCCTGTTTACACCAGTACGTCCAGGATCTACGTCCAGCAGAGCGGGCCAAAGATCCTCTCTGAAGCCGAAGGAGTAATGACACAGTCAAAGAATTACCTTTATACCGAGGCAGAGCTCCTGAAATCGACACCAATAATCTCATCCGCCCTCGAAAGAACCGACATAAAACATCTAAAGGTTTTTCGTAAGATCGACAATCCCGTTGACTACCTGAAGAAAAAAGGGCTTAGTGTCTCGGTTGGTAAAAAAGACGACATCATCGATATCTCCTCCGATTCGCCGGATCCGGTTGAAGCCGCCCGGTTGGTCAATGCAATCGTGGATTCCTATAGAACATACCATGCAACCCGCAAGCGCAGCACAAACGGAGAGGTCTTAAGAATTCTCCAGGATGAAAAACGCAGCAGGGACAAAGAACTGACACAGAAGCTCAAGGCGATGATGGCTTTGAAAAGTGAGAACATCGCCTTAGCTTTTGAGGACCGTAAAAGCAACATCATCCTTGACAGACTTGATACTTTATCTGCGGAGTTAACACAAGCTGAGCTTCAAATGGTGGAAGCAAAATCTGTTCACGAAAATTACAAGGCAATGATCACCGATCCTGTAAGGCTCAAGCTGTTTGCAGAGAGTGAAAGGGCGAAGGGAGCTTATATCTCCAACGCCAACGAATGGTCGCAGCTCGAAGCGGAATTTGAACAGTTACATATGCAGCTTAGTGACCTTCAAAAACAGCCCGCTCAAAACCAGTCAGCAGTGAATGCTCTTCAGACAAAGGTAAAGCAGATTGATAATAGACTTGCCTTCTTGTACAGGAAGTTTGCCGAGACACAAGTGGCCATTGCGGAGCAACAGTACATAGCAGCAAAGCAAAAACAAGAGCAGATCGCCGGTTATTTTGAAGCGCAACGTCAGGAGGCACTTCAATTCAACAAGCAGCACGGTGAGTACACGATACTACAATCAGAATGGGAGCAGACAAAAAAACTCTGCGATATTCTTGACGATCGCATAAAGGAAATCAATATTACTGAGGATACGGGTAGCCTGAACATCAGCGTACTCGAAACCGCTCGCCCAGCGGACAAACCATCGAAGCCTCCCAAGGCCAGATACATGGCAATCGCGCTTCTTTTCGGTCTTGTTCTCGCCGGTGGTCTGGCCCTCATTCACGACAGGATGGATCAGCGGCTCCACTCAATGGAAGAAATTTCTGCCGCCCTCGGGTTGCCGGCTCTGGGCGTGGTCCCCTCTATGTCACGAAGAGAGGGGCCGGCCATTCGGGGTAAGAAGGCGTATCTGGATTCCAAGTCTATGTGGGCTGAGACATATCGTACGATTCGAACGGCGGTGTTATTCAGCGATTCTAAGGCGAAGTCAAGGACCATCCTCGTAACCTCACCCGAAGCGGCCGATGGCAAGTCGACGGTGGTCAGCAATTTGGCTATTGCCATGGCTCAGGCCGGACAAAAAACACTTGTCCTCGAAGCGGATTTTCGAAAGCCCATGCAGAACAAGATTTTCGGTGTGAACCATAACAACAAGGGACTGAGCGGTGTGCTGACCGGGGCTGATGAACTCGAAGAAGTCATCAAGTCAACCTGTGTTTCCGGTTTGGACATCTTGACGTGCGGACCGGACGTGCAAAATCCTTCTGAGACACTCCATAGTGCGAGCTTTGCCAAACTCATAAAGCTTCTGGCGAAACAATATGACCGAATCATTGTTGATTCACCTCCTGTGCTGCCCGTCACCGACGCACAAATTCTGGCTTCAATCTGCCAGATCACTATCTTGGTACTAAGGGCTGAAAAATCCACCCGAAAAACCAGCCAGCAAGCTCGTGATGCCCTCCAACGTGTCGGCGCACGAGTCCTTGGCGTGGTTGTGAACGATGTTCCAAAGAATGGACGATATGGCTATTATGGTGGTAATGGATACTACGACAGCGGCAATAGGGCCGGTTCCCGAAAAAACAAGACAAGCACAAGCCTCCCAAAACCTGCTGTCGTTATTACAAGATCTGAGCACCCTGAACATTCGGACAAATCAGGATCGCTTAGTATTGCGGAAAGGCAGAAAGTGCTTCCCGTAAGAAAGAAGTCTGTAGCCGGCCGCAAAGAAACAGCGAGTGTTTATGACGGCACATGATGGTTTTACCAGCTCAAACAACTCAGAATTGCAAAGGATCGATCCCGTAAAGGCCGGCACTATTGATGCCCAAGCTGCAAATTGCGGCAGCTATGCTCCTTTCAGATCTCCGAACTGGAGCCGCAGACAACCTTCTTTCGGATAGGCGGTATCTGCAACGCGAAAGGACTGAATAATGCCCGGCGTTGCAGTTGTGTTACGAAGAGGAAGAGTCCGTCATCAAAGGTATTTCATACCAGATTGATGAGGGTGAAAATAAGAAAATTCTCGCCGGGTGCCTCGTCAGGTGCACCGACGAGAACGGAGTGCGCGCGAGGAGAGTATATGCTGAGTCTGTCTGAAAATC
This sequence comes from uncultured Pirellulales bacterium, assembly GCA_964439135.1. GTDB lineage: Bacteria > Planctomycetota > Phycisphaerae > Sedimentisphaerales > Anaerobacaceae > JAFGPJ01. Next base: position 22,179 of record CAYTNN010000016.1, on the reverse strand, counting down.
CATCGATTTTAACGCCGGAGGTGGAATCCCTGACCGAACTTCACGGAACCTGGTGGATCGCCTACACCCGGCCGCGATTCGAGAAAGCCTTCGCCTGGGATCTGTGCAGTCACGGCATAGGCTACTTTTTACCGATGTACGAAAAGACTATCTTCTCGGGAGGGCGCTATCGCCGTCTCATGTCGCCGCTTTTTACATCGTATGTGTTTTTCTGCGGCACAGAACAAGACAGGTATATGGCCATGAGGACGAACCGTCTGTGCCACACATTGGACGTTGCGGACCAGGAGCAACTGATAGAAGAGCTGACCGGCATCGAATCCGCTCTTTTGTGCAAGGCAGTAATTGACGGTTATCCGGGCCTGCCCGTGGGCAACCGTTGCAGGATCGTCTCCGGTCCTATGAGGAGTACCGAAGGCGTAGTTGTCGAAAGGAAATGTGCCAGGGCCCGCATGGTTATTGAAGTGACTATTCTCACTCAAGGCGCCCTTGTAGAAATCGATGCGGATCTCCTGGAGCCGTTGGAATAAACTTTAAAAATTGGTCTGAATATGAACATCTACTTATCTGTATATCTGGGCTCTCTCGTGCTTGCGATGATGATGACGCCCGCTGTAATCTGGATCGCTCGCCGGCTCGACATCGTAGATGTTCCGGGCGCGCGGCACATGCATACACACCCCGTCTCACATGTCGGAGGCGTGGCCATCTTTCTATCAATGATGGCTCTGAGCATTACGGTGCTATGGTTCTCTAATTTTGCCGGTACCACCGGTGAGCCTATACTCGGGCAATTGCGCATTCTGCTTTTTGCTGCCTGCTTCATGTTCATGGCCGGGCTGATCGACGACGTGAAGACAAAGGGTCTGCGGGTACGGGTAAAGTTTATCGTGCAGATCGCTGCTGCCGTCATGGTTTGTGCCGTCGGTATTCGTATCAAATCGGTGGTGATAACCGATTCGATAACGCTGAATTTCGGCTGGTTCTCCTGGCCGCTTACGCTTCTCTGGATCGTGGGTGTCACTAATGCCGTGAATCTAAGCGACGGGCTTGATGGTCTTGCCGGCGGGATTTGTGCAATCGCCTGTGGAGTGGTGGCCGTATTTGCCGCTTCCACGGGCAATGTGGCGGTAGTTGTGCTCATGCTTGCACTGCTTGGCAGCGTTACCGGCTTTCTTTACTTCAACTTCAATCCGGCAAAGATTTTCATGGGTGATTGCGGCAGCATGTTCCTGGGCTTTACGATTGCCTCGTCAAGTGTTCTCTGCTTTTCAAAATCTTCCGCACTCGTGGGGCTTGCTCTGCCGGTTGCGGCTCTGGGTGTCCCTATCTTCGATACGTTTTTTTCCATGTTGCGTCGTTTTCTGGAACGACGATCCATATTTTCCGCCGACCGCAGCCATTTCCACCACAGACTGATCGACCTGGGCTTTACACAGCGTCAGGCTGTCATCGCAATCTATGGCGTGACACTACTGGCTTCCGGGCTGGGAATGCTCATGATAGTTACGCCCAGGATCCATGTTCTGATCATCTTCTTTTGCATCTTGATTTTATTGCTTCTTGTATTCCACATTGTCGGCTCCATACGATTAGAGCAAATCATGGCGGCTATGCAGAAAAGATATATGATTATCCACAGGGAGCATGAGGAGCGAAAGAGCTTCGAGGAGGCGGCATTGTATTTTCGCCGGGCGGCGACGTTTGATCAATGGTGGCAGGCCGTCTCAACGGCTGCTGGCAAAATGGAATTCCGGACCGTCGATCTGCCTCTGGTAAATCGTGACGGCACCTCTCGTGCCTTAAACTGGCGTCACAACGGCCACGATCCCAACCCCGGCCCGGAGGAGCTTATTCAGGTTCATGTGCCTGTTCGCGACCGTCGCTCCGGTTCATCGCTGCATTTAAGGATCGAGCTTTATAAAAACGACTCACTCGAATCCGCCGGCAGAAGAGTGGCCCTCTTTGCACGCCTTATTGATGAACATGACATCAACAAACTTCGGATAGAAAGACAAGGATTGGAGAATGCCGGAGGCGATCGGGCGCCTCTTTACTTCTGATCGCTGAAGTCCTTCGTGTAAACCCGGATATAACAGAAGAATGAATGAACAGTATATCACAACTTCGAAACGGCTTATCCATAACACAATCTTCAATGTGATGACCCTCGCGACTAGTGCGGTAATCACCTTTTTCCTGATACGCTTTTTTCTGGCACAACTCGGCGAGAGCAGGTACGGTGTATGGGTGCTGATCGGTTCTATCTTTCAGTATCGACGGCTGCTGGACATGGGAATGAACAGCTCTATCGACAGATACATTCCCGTGAATCTGGCAAGGCGTGATGACGATGCGATCCAACGTGTAATCAGCACATCTCTTTTCTTCTTCGCCGCGCTGGCCGTTGTGCTTGGTTTACTGACTCTGCTGCTATACGACAATATCGGAGCATGGTTTGCGATTGCGCCCGATATGGTCGGCACTACCGGTGTGCTTGTGTTGATCGTGGGATCTTCGTTTGTCTTATCTATGCCCTTGCAGGTATCGTCCGCGCTGTTATGCGGACTGCAAAGATATGACATCCTGAACCTGACGGAGCTTTTGATGCTCCTTCTGCGGACCTTTTTAGTGATTATCCTGTTGGGTCAGGGATACGGCCTGCTCACGATGGGGCTCATATATGGGGCCAGTGAAGTTATCGTGAAATTCGCACAGTTCGTCTATGCGAGAAAGCTCCTGCCGGACGTCTCTATCACTATCAGGAGTATTGACTTCAAGCTTCTCAAAGAAATGCTGGTATACGGAATCAACACGTGTTTGTACAGAACGGGTGGTTTGCTTATCTTGAAGGCTACGGATTTGGTTATCGCCATCTACATCGGGACCGCAGAGGTCAGCCAATTCGCTGTTGCCATAGCCGGCATTCTCCTGTTGTCACAATTGCTGCGTGCTTTTGCTACCGCGATAAAGCCCGCTGTCAGCGACCTTGACGCCCGAGACGAGCACTCGCGTGTGCGTGAGATCTCGTTTCTCATGCAAAAATACAGCCTGCTTTTGATTGTTCCGGCTGCATGTTTTTTGATTGTGATGGGCAGGGAGTTTCTGCATGTATGGGTTGGGGAAAATTTTCAGGACCCGAGTGTAGTCAACAGTCTGGGCGTCGTGCTGGCAATTCTGACAGTTGGACACTGTCTGAGATTGGCGCAATACAGCAATTTTTTAGTGCTGGTCGGGAAAGGAGAACATAGATTTTTTGGCCTTATAACCGTGGTGACGGGGCTGCTCTGCATCTCGGCCTCCATTGTCTCAGTAAAGATATTCCATTTGGGATTGCTCGGAATCGCGTGGTCGAATTGCGTGCCGATGGCATTAATATTCGGTATTGTCCTGCCGATCTACTTCAACATGAAAATGAAAATATCGATGCGGGAGAGTATTGTCAGGATTTGGTGGCCCGCGTTGTTAGGGTGCACGCCGACCGTAATTATGATAAGCATCTGGAAGCACTTTCATTCTCCGACGTCCTGGATGAGTATTGCAGCGATGGTTGTATTTTCCATGGCGCTGACCTGTATCAGTGCCTGGTGTTTCAGCCTGACGTCACGGGAACGTGAAAGATTTGCGAAGACCTTGAAGCTCCGTTGGCGGCGGGATTCGTCGATCAGCTCAGGAAAAAATCCTTTGGCGCTGCGAGAAGAATAAAACAGTAGGAGGCAACAGCGAGAAATGCCAAAGCAGCAGTTTTCTTCAGGACGATTTGTATGATTATTCGAGGACCCAATATATCGACCGCTGTGACACAACAGCCGGCAGTGCTTGGCTGGAGACTACCTGCCGCGGGTTTCTTTGTCTATAGCATGATTGCTATCGGCGCGCTTATTGTTGATGCACGAGGCTTCCTTGTTATTGGTGGCGTAGTAATGTTTCTTTTCGTTTGTATCGCGTGGTGCAGGGGCCTCATGGCTGTAAGTGTCGATAAGAGTGTACTGCTCGTGTTTTGCATTATGCTGCTGTCGATATTCGCAACGTTGTATGACCCGACGAACACGGTATTTCACAACCTTTTCAAGCACGTTGCGGTTTGTATCCTGTATATTTTCATTTTCAGTATGGGCCTTGCACCAATCTATTCGACACCGTTTCGCATGATCTTTGTTCTCGTCCTGTTATTCATGGGCATTGTATCGTTCATTGTACCAAACGTCAGCGAGACGGATGATGTGATGCGCATGTCGGGTTTCTTTGTAAATGCGAACAATTTCAGCCTTACGATGATGACATTGTTGTTTTTGATTAATGAGGAGAAAGACAGCAGGGCAAAGAAGATCTCAATCCATGCGATTCTCGTTCTGTTTTTACTATTATCGGGTACAAGCGGAGCCATCCTGGCATATCTCGGAGCGATGCTGTTCAAATACTTCGTATTGCTGAAATCTTCTCACAGGTACCGGAATAAATGGATACTAGTATCCATCGGCATAGCTCTGGTCCTGCTGGGATGTATGCTGACAACCAACCTGTTTATGGATGTCCCTATAGCCAAGAGGATTGTCACCCAGCTTTCTTTGGTTTGGCACGAACTGCCTTTGGCCGCCTCTGGCTATGAATTGGATTATGGTAAACTGTCGAGCATGTACGGCACCAGTGACTGTTCCGGGATTTGGAGAATTTCGCATTGGCGTACGTGCGTCAATGTTATCGCAGATGCGAATATTGTCCAGTTAATTTGCGGCTATGGAATTGGCGCATCGAGCCTGCTTTTATACAAGGTCCCGCATAACGATTTTTTAAGAGTTTTGATGGAACAGGGTATCATCGGGCTCACACTGTACATAGCTTTCTTTCTGGCCGTGTTTCGACGAATCGACTGGAGATACAGATATTGCATCGTTGCGATCGCGCTATACTGCTTCAGCGAGAACAATATGGACAACCTGCTGTTCATGACTATTTTTGCTTTCTTTTTGGCCAGCGCTCAGGGCAAAGCACCAATACACCCCCATACAGCCCGGCGATGAAAGGATAACGATGCGCATTGCCATGGCAAATAACTACTACTTTCTCAAAGGCGGCGCTGAGCGTGTCATGTTTGAGGAAAAAAAGATTCTGGAGGCCCATGGCCATCAGGTTCCCGTGTTCTCACAAGCACATCCCCACAACGAATATTCGAAGTTTAGTGATTGCTATTCGCCTTTTAAGGATTGGAGACATACATCCCGACTTCAAAAAATCCCCACGGCGTTGAACATTATGTATGACCGTCGAACAGCCCGAGGCTTTAATCGCTTCCTCGAAGCGGCCGATTCCAATATCGTTCATGCACATAACATATACGGCGGGCTGACCACTTCCATCCTGGATGTCGCGCAAAGAAAGGGTGTCCCTGTGGTCATGACCCTTCACGATTATAAGTTAATCTGCCCTTCATATCTTATGCTTAACAGGGGCGCAGTGTGCGAAGGTTGCAAAAACGGCCGGTTCATCCATTGCCTGCTCAGGGCGTGCCATAAAGAAAGTCTGACAGCTTCCGGCGTCTACTGCATTGAGTCGTATCTGAACAAGTGGCTGCATAAGTACGATACGATTCGCTATTTCATTTGCCCCAGCATGTTTTCCCTGGCAAAACATGCAGAGCATGGAATACCACGAGATCGACTGCTTCACATTCGGAATTTTGTGGATTTCAGGATACATAAACCTCAATACGAAAACGGCAGGTATGCTCTGTTTGTCGGTCGGCTCTCAAAGGAAAAAGGGATTCTAACGTTACTTAACGCTATCGAGCATCTGGATGTCCCTGTTCGTATCGTCGGCGATGGTCCCCTCAAAGCCGATTACGAGGACTTCGTCGGGAAACACAGAATGGACCACGTGACTTTCGAAGGCCATAAGTCCGGAGACGATCTTAAGCAACTCTATGAGAATGCGGCCTTCCTTGTGATGCCTTCAGAATGGTATGAGAACGCCCCGATGACTATTTTGGAAGCCTATGCCTATGGAAAGCCGGTTGTGGGATCCCGCATAGGCGGAATTCCCGAGATGATTGACCATGGAAGGACGGGAATGCTCTTCGAGATGGGAGACCCCGGTCAGCTCGCCGAATGTATCGGAAATCTCTGGTCAAACAAATCCCTCTGCCGACAGATGGGACATGCTGCTCGCGACAAGGTGGAGAGAGAATTTTCCTCCGAAGCTCACTATGAGCAGTTAATGAAAGTTTACAGGAATCTGCTGAATTGAAACATGAATCGAAGAGATTTTATAAAACTAAGCTCATCCTGCCTGTTGGGAGGTATCGTATGTTCCCGGATGCGGAATCCGGCGTGGGCACGTCAGGCGGGTAACTATATTGTCGAGCCGGAAGTGACCGATGAGGTGCTGATTAATCCGGGAATGGGATTCGAAACGTTTCATTCTTTCAACGGTGACCAGCGGAACATATCGGCAGAGAATTATCCGGAATGCTCTATTGCATATTTCCGTTTTTACTGGGACAAGCTGGAACCACAAGAGGGCAGATATAACTTCGAGCTTATTGACTCGCTGCTGGAGAGAGCACGTCAAGCAGGGCAGGATCTGGCCCTGCGGTTTATGCCGACAAGCTCGGCCGATTTAACCGCCGGTACGCCTCAGTGGTACATGAAAAAAGGAAAAGGCTACTGGTACACAAAATATAATCGCAGGGGATGGGCGCCGGACCATAACGATCCTTATTTTCTCGCCAGGCAGGAAGAGCTGATAAGTGCGTTTGGAGAACGTTACAATGGTCATAAGAACATTATTCGGATGGACATCGGAAGCGTCGGATTCTGGGGCGAATGGCACATGTCACACACGGAGCCGGAAGTTCCGATGATTAGCGAAGAAAACGCCGTCAAAATTATCGACATGTATCTGAAGTACTGGGACAGTATCCCTCTGTCGATGCTGATCGGATACGTGCCGGGCTTACGTTATGCCGTCAGCAGGGCAGCGGGCTGGCGGGCGGATTCGCTTGGGGATTACGGCCATTTTTCCGATACATGGTGCCACATGTTAAATTCTTATCCGCAAAATTTAGAACAAGCCGAGGCATGGGAAGCATGGAAGAGCGGCCCTGTCGCATTCGAACCGCCGGGAACGATGCACGACCTGGACAAATATGTGCCGACCAAAGGCGGCGGTTACGACAAGATGTGGGACCAGGCTTTACAATGGCATGGTTCCGCTTTTAACGCCAAATCTAAATCAATTTATACGCATCAGGTCCCTTCAATTGAGTATTTCTTAAGACGATGCGGATACCGTTTTGCATTAAATCGTATTGTTTTGCCTGAAATCCTGTCCCCGGGTCAGCGACATTTACCTATTGACATGGAAATTGAGAACACAGGAGTCGCCCCGGTTTATAAGAACTATATCCCGGCAGTAAAGCTTACGGGCGGCTGGGGGTCGGTCATTATGACCTCAGGAGCAAGAGCTTGCCAGTGGCTGCCGGGGAGGCATCGAGTGGAAGAGGATATGTTATTGCCGGATTTCCTCGGGGCAGGCAACTATGTTGTCTCGTTCGGAATTCTGGATCCGAGCAATCATTTGCCGGCGATCAGATTAGCGAATAAGGGTGCGGACCCTGAAGGATGGTATCCTTTGGGCATAGTGGAGAAACAGAGTTGAATCATACCCATTGGAAAATAACCCGTTAAAACTCAAACCTTGTGTTGCGGCAAGCATAACTATGGAGAATCAGACATGAAGATAGCTTTTTTAGCCGTTAAAAACATTATGCGGGGCGGAGGTATCGAAAAGTACACATCCGAGCTCGGTTCGCGCCTGGTCCAACGCGGGCATGAAGTCACCGTTTACACGATGCGTCACTATGGCGATGTGCCTGAGCGCTATCTGGGAATGCGGATTGTGAGTGTTCCGTCATTCGCTGCACCGTGCCTGCAGAAGCTGTCTTGTTCGGCAACTGCTGCGATTAACTCAAGCTGGAAGAAAAAATATGACATTGTACATTTCCACAGTTTTGCCCCGGGTGCTTTTGCATGGCTTCCCAGGCTGCGCGGGGCCAAATGCGTACTGCAGTTGCATAGTCTGGAATGGAAACGCAAACGCTGGGGTACCGTCGGCTCATCCGTCGTGAAGATTCTGGAAAAACTGGCCTTATCCCAATCTCATATTAATACGGCCGTTTCCCGGACACAATGCGCTTTCTATCGAACGCATCGTGGGATTGAAATGCAGTACATCCCCACGGCGGCCGATGTCAAACCTAAAACCGGAGCCAGCGAAATATACCGACTGGGTCTTGAGCCGAATGCGTATATTCTTTTTGCCTGTCGCCTGGTACCCGAAAAGGGCGCCCACTATCTGGTTTCGGCGTTCCGACGGCTGGATACGGATATGAAACTTGTAATTGCCGGCGATGCCCAAGGTGCCGTGGAATACAGGAAGAGACTCATTGAATTGGCTGGTGGCGATCCGCGCATCCTGTTTCCCGGCTTTGTCGAGGGACGTCTTATCGAAGAGCTTTTCAGTCACTGCTATATGTATGTGCAGCCTTCCGAAGTGGAAGGCTTGTCTCTGAGTATTCTCGAAGCAATGAGCTACGGTCATTGCTGTCTCGTCAGTGACATTCCGGAAAACCTGGAAGCCATCGGAGACGCCGGTTTTCACTTTACCAATAAAAACATAGACGATCTAACGGACCGCCTGTGTTGGCTGCTCAAGCACAGCGAGGATGTGGCCTCTGTGAATGTCGGGGCCAAAGAGCGTATCAGACAACATTACTCCTGGCAGTCGATCAGCGAGCAGATTGAGAAGTTGTATTTGAGCATTTTGAATGGCCGACACTATACAGCCGAAAAGAAGACTCCATTGTCGCAAAGCATACCCATCCGCTGACTGCCGCCTCCGTTTTTAACACGAATAACCGGAGTGTAAATATATCAGATTTCGATGTGCGATAGAATTATGCCGGATAAATGTTTGTATCAAAGAATGAAATCGAAAAGCCGTGCTTAGGATCATAAATGTTCAGTGATGTCCCGATAAACAAGCCGTCTCCAAAGATCATACTGTCACTACGTAAGATCGCAGGAATACCGGTTGCCCTCATAAGAAACGGATTTCCGCGTTGTTTGCATGTCGGTTATATCTGTTTTGTCTTGCCTGCCGTAATGCCGGTGTTGCCTATTTGTTTACGACTTTACACGTGGATCAAGAGGATAGGGCTGAAATACTATTTTGCAGAGAAAAAGATACGGTATTGGCGGCAGAACAAGGAGACGCTGCTGAGTCTTGCGGATAAAGGTTATAAGACTAAGGTGCAACAACTGGGATTGGATTGGGAGAAAGTCACGTCATCCGAAAATGCCCGGCGACAAATACATAAAGTGGAGCTTGGTGAAATAGACCAGGATGGATTCCTGCTGTCGAAGGTGGGGGCAATCTCAAACGTGCCAAGTGTTTCTAAAAAGCAGTTTCTGGCAAGAAAACGATTTGGCCTGCGAGTAGTAGCTATAGATGGGTATGTCTGCATAGAAAAGCACTACAAAGGAAATAAATCATCGTTTGTGAATGAGATAGAAGCGCATTACCACCTCGGGCGTGCCGGCTGTAATATACCTGTGATAATGGACGTTGATTTCGACAATTTGACGCTGACCTTTTCGTACATTTCGGGCCCTGTCCTCCGCGAAGAGCTGGCCGGGAGGGGCGCGGTTGTTCGAGACCGTGACATAGAAGAAAATCCAGAATTGACACGTTTTGGCAAAAGAAAGAGAGCGCTTAATCGCACCGCGGAATGCAGGCGTGTTTTAAGCGAAGTCGTTGACTCGCAATTCATCGATCATGTCTTCGCCGAACTTAATAAGATGCACGAGGCCCGTTTCATATGGAACGATATCAAGTACGGCAACATAATTCTCGAGGAGCGGTCCGGCAAGCCGTTCTTAATCGATTTTGACTGGGCCCTTCGTTTTGAAGGATTGGGGAAAAATGCTTTCAGAATTCTATGTGACCGGGATATAGAAAAATTCAACGCGTGTTTCGGCACAGAAAAGTTGACATACAAAAGAATAAAAAGTGAACTGGAGCACCGAACGAACAACGAGACCTTTGCCCCCGTTTATTTCGGTTATGGTCTCAGGAACAGCAACATCCGGAATACAAACAATGGATGCAGTCGCTGGCAATCCGTTCTCAGGAACAACCTGCTCAGCGTGTCGGGAAAACGTATTCTGGATTTGGAATGCACCAATGCCGTCGATGCGATTCAGATGCTGCGAAGCGGGGCGCAAGAGGTGGTGGGAATATCATGCGAACCTGGGGACATTTCACAGGGTAATTTTGTCAAGTCGGCATTTGAGTGGGCCGAGAACAGGCAATACGCATTCAAATATGTACAGGCAAATACAGATGAACTCTCGAAAATAAACCTTGGCAGCTTCGATATAGTCATGGCACCATGTCCCACAGAGCATCCCGGCAACGGTTCTTTCGACAATATCGTAAAGCATATAAGCACGATAGCTCCTACTTTTGTGCTCCAGTGCAATCCTGCCACGAATATAAATCGGCGAGAACAGCTTACCTGTGAGAAGGCAGCCGTGGAATATGCCTTGAATGCGCTCAGTTCTAACGGATTTCCATTCACTCAGGTGGTCGCGCCCTACAGGAATTCTCGCCCGTTAATAATAGGCACAATTGAAAGATGAATATTTTATGATATGCAGTTCATGTTGTTCGTGCCGGCAAGCTCCGGGACTCAGCTATAACTACATGCATATAAGGAAACCAGACTAATTTTTTTTTGGAGGTGTTGTTATGTCAATCCATTGCAGATCGTGTCATGGTCGGTTCGACTGTCTGCAAACATGTTCCAAGCCCCGTCCCATGAATAGACTGTTCAAAGTGTACCAGAAGGTCCGAAGTTATGCAGTTTGGTGTTTTGAGAACATGGGTGTATGGCGAACGCTAAGTAATGTCTTGATCGGCAGATGCCCGCCCAAGTGCAATAGTCAAGGCCCTTGGCAGGCATTAGCTGAGAATGAAAAATTGTCTAACGATTCGGAGGTCCTTGGCTTAAGACCGGGCGAGCTCGTAGAGGTCAAATCAATTGATGACATCCTGGCCACGCTCGGTCCGGATAGAAAGTATAAGGGCCTTTTGTGGATGACAGGCATGAGGAAGTACTGCGGCAAACGATACAGAGTCCTCAAACGCATTGAGAATATATTGCTCGAGACCAATGGCGATTCGAGAAAAATGAAGAATACTGTGATACTCGAAGGAGTCATGTGCGATGGGTCCGAATTCGGCGGTTGTGACCGGTCCTGCTTTCACTTTTGGAGAGAAGCATGGCTCAAAAGAATCGAAGAAGAAGACTAATCCCGGACAACTTTCAAAACACTATTTTTAGAATGCACGGAGGATTAAACAATGGATGTCGATATTTGTAACGCCAACCGTCCTGAATTAGACGATTTTGTTCGACGGATGCCAGGGGCCAAACTCTGTCACCTCTTCGCATGGGCTCAGAACGTCGTACGACCCCTGGGACATAAATCCTTCCACCTGGTTGCATATCAGAACGGCAATGTATGCGGGATTCTTCCTCTGACACTTATCCGCAGCCGACTGTTCGGTAATAGAATGATCTCTCAGGCATTCAGCAACTACGGTGGCCCTCTTGCCGAAAATGAAGCGGCTTCAAGGGCTCTATACGAGCGTGCCATTGAACTGAGTGAAGAAAAAAAGTGCGAATCGATGGAGTTCAGGAACATTGAGCCTCTGCCTTATGACTTGCATCGGCGCACCGACAAGGTCACCATGTGTCTACAGCTAACCTCCGATCCGGCCGAACTCTGGAGAAGCTTGCGACCCCAGATACGCAACCGCGTCCGCAAAGCCGAGAAAGCAGGCCTCATGGCTGTAACCGGCGGCTCAGAGATGTTGGCCGATTTCTATCGAATATGGACCCGGCGAATGCATCAGGTGGGGACACCGTGTTATCCCCGCAAGCTCTTCAGTGCGGTTCTCAAAACCTTTCCTGATGACAGTCGCATTTTCCTTGTGCATTTGAACGGAACACCCGTGGGGGGATTGTTCGTATACAGCTTTAACGGGTTGGCGCAAAGCCGGTGGGGAGCCGTCCTGACCGAGTATAATGACATCAGTCCGAATTATCTCCTGAACTGGGCAGCGATGGAACACTTCGGCGCTTCGGGCGCACAATGGTTCGATTTTGGCAGAAGCACAGTGGGTAGTGGACAGCATGTATTTAAGAAACGATGGGGGGCCAAACAGATTCCTTTGGCGTATCAGTATTGGACAAGCCCGGGTCACAATTTGTCCATCGCCAAACCGGACAATCCAAAATATGCAGCACGAGTGGAGACATGGAAAAAGCTGCCGCTATGGTTCACACGGCTGGCCGGCCCATATATCAGTTGCAGCCTGCCGTAAGTAAGAGGCTGATCCTTCTTGCGACTTGCGTCTTAAAAATTCCTATCCTGTCAATAAACATTGAATACAAAAATGCGGGCTATTAGTGAGAGCAGATTACTTGTTGAAAATCAGGATTATGAGAATAAGGTGAAAACTCCCTGGCATTGGGGCGTCCTTGATTTTCTCTTAAAAGTAAGTCTCACCAGAAGTGCAGGTTTGAGGAATGCTCTTGATGTCCGGCTGGAGGAAGTGGAGCTGGTCTTTGGCCATCTGCCGAAAGGATTTGATAATGTACGCATATTATTCGTAACCGACCTGCATTCGGATGGAACGGCCCCTCTGACCGACAAGGTGCTCAGCATCGTCGGCAACATTGATTACGACTACTGTATCTTGGGAGGAGATTACACTTACGGTCGAAACGCAGACCCTAACGCAGATCCTAACCAGGTTTATTCGCAAATCGAGCGGATAGCAAAAATGCTCAAAAAGAAATCAAGGGTATTTGGGATACTGGGCAATTATGACCTCTACAGGACTGCCGAACTGTTAGAGGGACATGGTGTGGAGATGTTGATAAACGAAGGTATATGCCTTGAAAGGAAAGGAGACAAGATATACCTGGCTGGGATGGATGACCCGAGCCACTATAAAGCGGATGATATTGTATTAACCGACGGCAATACCTGGGACGGCGCATTCAAAATGATGGTGTGCCATTCGCCTGCGAAGTACAAGGAATCAGCCAGAGCGGGATATTCCTTATACCTGGCTGGGGACACTCACGGGGGGCAGATCTGTTTACCCGGCGGTTTTGCCGTGTTCTGCGGCCCGACGGCCGGCCGGAAAATGGCCAGCGGCAAGTGGAGCTACAACAGTATGATTGGGTATACGTCGCGAGGAGTGGGGACCTCAAGAATTAAAATGAGGTATTTCTGTCCACCGGAGATCACGGTTATCACGCTTAGGAATGGACGCCGATAATCAGGATGTTCTGCATGACAAGTAGCAGGAAGCTATAAGTTAAAGGGAACAGTTCTTATCTTTTCATGGAGGAAAAATTCATGCCGGCATCAAAGAACCAGCCGAAAGGCAAACTGCATTCGTGTTTGACTATCGATGTTGAGGATTGGTTTCACATTTTGGACAGCCCTGCCGTTCCGGGTATCGAGCGTTGGCCTTCTCTCGAATCTCGGATCCAGAGAAATCTCGAAGAGTTGTTGGCTTTGCTCGACTCCTTTTCGGTGAAAGTCACTTTCTTCTGGTTGGGGTGGCTTGCCGAGCGGCACAAGGATTTGGTATTTATGTGTCGAGACGCCGGTCATGAAATAGCCAGCCACGGCTATGCGCATATTCTCGCATATAAAGTCGGACCGAACGCGTTTCGAGAGGATATTACGCTGGCAAAGGATATTTTGGAAAATACAATCGGAGACCAGGTCAGAGGTTTCCGAGCGCCAGGTTTTGGAATTACAAAGAAGGCCCCCTGGGCTTTTGATGTGATTAAGGAATCGGGCTATCAATACGACTCAAGTGTATTTCCCGCTTCAAGGGGACATGGTGGAATTGCGGATTCACCTCTGGGACCTTACTTTATCGAGACTCGGAGCGGACACCTGCTCGAGATTCCAATGTCCATTGTTGAGATACTCGGTCACAGGACAAGTTTTTTTGGTGGCGGGTACTTAAGGTTAGCCAACAAACTGATGATTAAGTGGGGAATAGGCAAATTGCGAACAGCAGGGCGGCCGCTAATTGTCTATGTTCATCCCCGTGAAATCGATCCGGCCCAGCCCCATCTACCGTTGAGCTTGTTGAGACAATTCAAGTGTTATGTGAACCTGAACAGCACATTGCCGAAGCTGAAATGGTTATGCAAAAACTATGCCTTATTCACCATGCTCGAAATGGTAGAGAATTACATAAGATCGTTCTATCTTGAGAGCAGAATGATCCCCGTTATTCATCCGCAAAATATGCAGGCTTCCGGTAAACTTTCGCCTGAATCCGAAGAATGCACGTACCCAGTCGATCCCGAAACATTCCGCAGCAGACTCCTGCTCGTCGAGAGAGCAATGGCAGATTTTCTCGACCGACCCAGCCCGGCGTTCTCCCCTGACACAGAACACTCCGGTATCGAAGCCGACTCAAACTCTAACATCATACAACAACTTTCTATCACTTCTAAAAAACAGGATTCTGAAATACCAAATGTCGTAGCCAACACCGCGCCTTTATAAATCGACCAGGTAGTGGGTATTTGTCGCTACGGCAAAAACTTCTTCGTCGCCGCAAGCTTCTCGGGCAGGTAATGTTCGATAACGTAGTTGAGGTCGTGTACCGCAAAGGCCTGCTGCTCAGCCCTGACCCCCATTTCAAGTAACTGCCGGATCGAATCCTGCCACGCCTTATAATGCTGCACAAAAGGGTCGTTCTTTAAAGCATCTTTGGCCCGTTTGATATCGACCTCTTTGAGCGGGTGCGTGGGCAGCTTATAGTCGACGATGTCCTGCGGCGTGACGCCGAGAAACGAGGCTTTGGGTACGCAGAAATAACGGTTGATGTGCGCAGCGTTGCCCGAGCCGACCTTCAGCGTGCGGTAAATATTAAACATGCCGTATGGGTCGCAGTCCACGAAGGCATAGACCGGCAGCTTTAACTCGTCGGCGAGCCGCCGGATAAAACGCCGGCAGGCGCGCGTGGGCACACCGCCCATGGAGATGAGGATGCAATTGGCCTTGCGCCAGTAGTTGTGTTTGACGAGGCGTTGAAACATACCCGCGGTCTCGATGGCGAGTACGAATTTGGCTTTCGCCTCGAACTTCAGGTGCTCTATGGAGATCGGGATCGAGTAAGCGCCCGAGCCGAATTTCGTGCAATCGATGCGCAACTCCTCGCCAGTGTCCGAGTCACGGTCAATAACGATAAGCTTGCCGGCGACCTCGCCTCCCTTTTCTTCAGGGATGAATCCGAGCTGCTCACGGTTGACCTGGAACAGTGCTTCTATGTCGTCAATCACCGTGTCCGACTCTGGCTGCTCGTCGAAGCGTGCGTCTTGCCAGTTCTTGGATACGTAGTACGCTTCTCGCTTGGTCATGATTTCATTGTCTTCGACCAGGGTTTTGGCCTGTGACATCATCCGCAATGTCTGAGCGAAAGTCTTGACCGTGCTGACTGTGAGCGTCCGGATTTTCTTTTTGCCTTTGAGCTGGAGAAAGCCCTGCTTGGGGTGGTACTTCACATTGCTCAAAGTACGCAGGGGGAACGATAGTGTGGGTTTGGACTTTCGCTGAATTTTTGTGCGAACCGAGGTGGCTGTGTCCTTAATTTGCCTGGCAATTTTGCTCATGAGCGGCTCCTTTCGAGGAGGTCTTTTAATTGCTTTACTATGGTTGTCTCCTGTCGCTCGGACAGCTCCAGCATCTCCCGCAAGGCGATTGCGATGTGGGGGATGTACTGCTGGATGTATTCTTTTTTCCTTTGGGATTCGGCTGCCTTACGCCGGCGACGGATGAATACCGCCAATCGCCGCCCGCATTCCTGCAGAGCAAGCCGGACCTCTTTGATGATCTCGGGATAGTGAGCCACGGCCTCCTTGCTTTCCGACGTAAAGGGAACCCATACCGAGGCCATGTGAACGATGATGACGAGCGGCCCGGACGGCAGCGCGCCGGCAGACTGCGACAGCGCGTAGTTGCGCCAGGCCGTGTTGAGCACCGAGCGCGTCATCGCACAGGCTGACTGTTGGTACAACAGGGGCACACGATTGGCGTAACGCAGCACCTGGGCGAGCCCTTCAGCCTGCAAAGAACCGCCGTACGCGAGCCCTGCTTCTATCTGGAAGGGATTGCCCCGGTACACTGAAGGCGGCCGGGTGACAGACGTGTAGAAATCGGCTTCGATTTGCTTCTTCAAGCCGGTCAGAATCAACTCTTCGCCGATCGGGCTCAGACAATCCGTGCGCGGGTTCATGATCTTGGTCTGATTTATTGCTTTGAACAGATTGTCGGCTTCCTGTCGAGCGATGCGTGTCGGCCGGGATCGCTCGGATACCTTCGCCTTCTCGCAAATCGTCCTGGCGACCTGGCTACTTACCCGGGAGAACTCGGAATGGAGGAACGACTGAAGGGTGCGTGCCTTGGTGTCGTGGAGCATCTTTATAAGTACGCCCAACTCCACGCCGTAGGGATGCGGCATGATCTCTCTGGTTTCAATGGGTAACTCTTTTGATGCCCGCGCGTATGTTTTTATCTCGCCGCTCGGCGTAACAAATTGTAGCGAAACATGAGGATTGGCGATGGCGGTCTGTTCGAGATACTCTTCCACCGACTGGCGTCCCTTCTGAAACTTGGCCTCCAACTCTATCTCGACTTTTGTACCCCTTTCGACCGGCCAGTCCACGGTTTCATCCACAATAATACGAGGCTCGTTCCTCTTGGTATCGATCTCAAGTTCGTAGTGATGTGCCGGTTTGTTGCGCGAGGTTTTCGATATGATGGATATGGGCTTGCCCGTGGTGAGTTGTCCGTACATGCCGGCCGCGGATATTCCTATGCCCTGCTGGCCCCGAGACATCTTAAGCCGGTGAAATTTCGATCCGTAAAGAAGCTTGGCGAAAATCTTGGGTATCTGCTTCTTGAGGATGCCCGGCCCGTTGTCTTCGATAGTTACTATAAACCGGTCTTCCTCCTTGCCGGGCATGATCACCACCTTGACCTCCGGCAGGATCCCCGCTTCTTCGCACGCGTCCAGGGAGTTGTCGACTCCCTCTTTTATGGTTGTCAGCAGGGCCTTGCGAGGATTGTCGAAACCGAGAAGGTGGCGGTTTTTTGTGAAGAACTCCGCAACGGATATCTCACGTTGCCGACTTGCCATCTCTTCGGCTGTGGAATGACGGGGAATATCTTTCTTCGCTGGAGTTTCTTCGGCCGGTTTCTTAACTGGCTTCTTAGCCGATTTCCTGGCTGCTTTCGCTAACTTATGCTCGGCCTTCTTCGTTACTCCACGCTTCTTCTTTACCTTCTTAGTAACTTTGGTCTTCGATTTTACGCTCTTCTTCCTTGCTTTTCCCATAGGCTCAGTTCCTTCGTCATATGTTGGGATCGGGCCAGACGGCATCGGCCATATCTCATGCTATGGACATGTGCAAACCGGCCCAGTTTTGCAACATCTGAAGATAACAAAGAGGAGCCTCTACGTCAAGCCTGCATTACCAAAGTAATCGTCGGAATTCGTCCTCTGGAGCTGTTAAAGAAGAGACGTCGGTTTGGGCTGGAGTGCTTCGCGCCGTGCTCCATGGTGCTGTAACCGCGGTCGCCGCTACAAAAGCCCGTAGAAACTCCCGCCGAGTGGAGATTGCCATGTTCTGGTCCTTTCATAGAGAGTCAGGATGCGACTCATCGTCCATATTTTCACGTTTCGAACAACCATCTGAGTATTATCGATCTAACCACATTCAGATGTCTGGAAATCTTTGCGGATATGGGCGGCTCTGTCGAAAATCTCTTGCCTGCTAATGCCGGCTTCATCATACATAGCGAAGATATTGTCGTCGGGAGTTTCCGGAGGTACGGTATGAGAAGCGGCAAAAATGTAGCCGCCACCATCAGTGGTCATTCCTTCGAGCAATTCGGCTGTCGCTTTGCGGACCTGATGCGCTGTGCCGTTGGGCAGGACTCCCTGCGTGTCCACGCCACCCATAAACGCAAGATCCTTACCGAACTGCTTCTTCAGCTCCAGGGGATTCATACCGGGACAGTTGCACTGAATTGGGTTCAGCACGTCCACGCCGATTTCAATCAGGTCCCCGATTATGGGTCGAATAGCACCGCAGGAGTGGAACGCTACGCAAAGACCGTGTCTGACGCCCACCTCAACATTCTGCTTCAAGAAAGGCTTGACCATTTGCCGCCAGATATCAGGGCTCATTAGCATAGAACACTGGCCGGCAGCATCGTCACCAAGCCAAAGCCAATCCAGATCAAATCGCTGACAGGCTGCCTCCGAAAGCGCTATGGAAAACTCTGTAGATCGCTTTAGCATTTTTTGCGTCAAATCAGGATTGAGTGCGATCTCCAGCAATGTCTTTTCCATGCCGCGCAGACGCCAGTACATTTCAAAAACACAGGGCGACACGTCACAACCTACGAAGTAGTCATCTTTGAATTCCATCACCGGCTTCATCAGGTTTACGAGTGAGTCAATTCGGTCGAATGGAAACTTATACTGCAAGAGCTGCTGTTCGTCGGCATCGACAAGAGGGTATTTGGAAATTTGATTGAAGCCATCGATGCGAGTCCACTCTATTGCCCAGTCATCGACATGTGACTGGCCATCGTGTTCGTGTACAATCCCTTCCATCGCATGATTATTACTCACCCATGCCTGGCGGATATCATCTCCCATAGCCAATGGTACATATTTAGCGGGAATTTCAAGCAGTTTTCCCAGCCTCCTGGCGGTTTGGGGGTGATACCACATGAAAATGGGAACGCGATCCGTAGATTGTCGTTCCAGCGCTCTGTGTACTCGTTCTTTCGAAGTCATAAACGTGGTATTCAATTGATTCCGAGGATCAATATTGGTTTCTTAACCGGCTTCAATTCTATTTCCGCAAGACCGCCGGCTTGATTGTCCAGGCTTGCAGTTTGGCAATTTCCATCATACGGGGAGCGTCAAAACCTTTCGGGAAGATTACCCATCCCCAAAGGCCGGGAGAATCGTCAGCAACGTACTGTTTCGCCTCCAATTCTCCCTGCCGCATCGGGATATTTCCCGAATAGTGTTCTTCTGCAACCAATGACGCCAGCGTGACGGTAAAATCCTCCGGGCGTATAGGCTCGCCAGCCACCCATATTATGGACGGCAGTTGTTTTGTTCCGTGAACAATATCAAGCAGCTCCCGGGCGGCTTGCCGGATCGCCTCCCACCTGAATGTGCCCTCAGTCACGAACCGCTGCGGCGCCGAAGCCGGACCATAGGCGAACTCCAACGTAATTTTTTCCGGCGTACCGTCCTTACTAACCTCAGCGACGAAATGTGACAGAGCCAACAAGCCTTCCTCCGCCGAAACGGTCTTTCCATCCAGGCCAACATAAGAAAGGTGCTTCTGAAAGGCTTTAGCAATGGTCCGAACATCGCTTCGCGTCAAGGGCTGGGAATAGACTCGGTCCGGATACAAGGAAGGGATTTCCCTGGCGGTTACCAAACGTACACCTGAATGGTTAACAATGTAGTCAAGGTAGGTCTCAAAGGCGCCGAAAGCCTGTTCCTGTTCCTCGATAGATTTCAAGGGGGGCAGTTTCCATTCCGATCTGTGCGGATTTGCACCATGGGCAAAATTGACACCATCCCAGAACTGCCGGTGCAGGAACTCACAAGGATGATAGTAAATGCTGATAATGCCCCCGCCATCCTGAATCAGTCTCTTATGAACGCTATCGAATTTGGCACAGGCCTGTCTTACCTCTTCGTCCGTCCAACCGGTCCTCATGACACAGTCCCCAAGTTCCAGGATTGTCAATATGCCGCAATACCGGAAGGGACGATTGTTCAGGTTGACGTGCGAGGTCTCATCCAGATAGAGAGGAATCTGAAATGCGTGCAGAGCGGCATAACTCTGCGGGGTCCAGGATCCGCCCGGCTGGCCATAGCACGAGGCGTTGACGCCGAACACGGCTCGCAGCGTCTCAAGTCCGGCTCCCTCCCGGCGTATGAATTCTGACACGCCTTCGTGCCAATCCAAATCCCGGGAGTATTCCGAAGGTGTGGGATGGACACTGTGGTATGTGGAATGGTAACCGATGTCGTTGTTCGCCAACGCCAAAATCACGTCATCCCGCCCGCGTTCTTCCAGCACTTTGGCCTTTTCGCCCACGATTTTGAAAGTGGCTTTGACATTCCTCTTGATGAACATCTCGGCCAGTCGTTTCGCCGCGTCATCGGCTTGAGGCAAGATGAAATCTTCCGTATCAAACCAGAATGTGACGTACACCGTGGGCTGTTCTTTCGCCACCGAGTGACATGCTGTGAATGACAAACACAGGACCAGTACGAGTAGATACGATATTTTCATGGCAAATCTCCTTATTTCAACTGTTATTATAAACAAGATGTATTACGTACGTCAAGATATCTGATTAGCCTGCGACTCATGTACATGGAATGCATGTTCAAGACCTTGGCCTGATGAAATCTGACATCAGGTCATTCGGGCAATACGATGTCCGAGGGTTCTTTGCCCGTAGCCGGGCGTGTGAACTTCTCGCCGTATTTTGTGAATCCGGGCACAAAACCGCCGTGGGAGAGGAAGAACTGTCAGCTCGACCCACTGACCCTCAGCCGTGCGAATCCATTGATTACCGTAAAGGGCCTTCCGGAGTACGTGGCCATTGCTGCCGCCGAAGTTCTCACTGAAACTGTACAGGCGCCCTCCTTCGGCGCCTTCCAACTGGAGATGAGAACCCACTGCTTTTTGTCGGGGTGAAAGTAGTAGCCCGAGTAAATCGTGTGCGTGGCATCGGTAGGTTTGGCCGTGACGATGAATCGCTGTTTCCGGCCGGTCTTCCACTTGTATTTCAAGTGGCTGTGTCCCCCCGTGCCCTCATTGCCAAAGTCACCGGCCACCTGTGAAGAGTTCAAAGTCAAATCCTAAAATCCCTGTTGCCACAAATTGTTCTGAGCCATCCTCGTTACGACATATAAGAGTAAAACAATCGGGGCCCATACCGAATCAACCGGTATAAGCCCCGAACTGGTGCTGAGTGGTTACCGACCATATCACATTTTATTGCTGCGGTTCCGGCCGTGGTCGATACAGCCGGATATCGTCAATGAATATCTTGCCCGAACCGCCCGGGATTGTCATGCCGCCTTTGGTTCCCAGACCAATCCCGATCCTATCGGCGTCGGTCAGGACTAAGCCCTGGTCTGCAAAAGTTTGCAGGGGGATAATCCACTCCGTCCAGGTGCCTGTCACTGCGGCGTTCGGATCATCGTGGTATACCACCGCAGGCGTGCCGGTGCTGTTAGAGACAGCTATATAAAACGGCTCGGGATCGTTACTCGCTATCCCAATATCCTGGTCCATCCACTGCTGCTGAGTAACGTTACCGGTGATACTAACATCGGAGAATACGGCCGAGCATGTTGCTTCTGCGTTATTTGACGTCACTGCCAAACCTATATAGGCATTAGCACTCATCTGGATGATCTGCGATGTGAAATCCTCTATGGGTACCCAGCTTGAGCCGTTAACCGAATGGTAGACCGTAAAGCTGCCGGCTAAGTCACGCTCCAGCTTCACCCAGTGCGGCGCCGTGATACCGGTCTGGTTCGAGGTGTAGCTATCACCGCCCGCATTAACACGAACCACAGAGGCAACACCATTATTGGGCGTAACACAAATAAGGGCGTGTTTCGAGCCCGGCTCCAGCGTCTCACGAATCATAACGCCGGCCTTGGCCCATGGATCTGTGTTATCGACGCTCACAATCCTCGCTATAATCGAGCCGGGGCCGGTAAGCATCTTATAGGCATAGTGGAACCCATCGGATTGCGCTGTGATATCTGTGCCGGAAGAGGTTATCGTGTAGGTGCCAAACGGTGCCTCCGTGAAGCTGCCGACGGACGCAGGGTACCCCCTGAACCACAGCGACAAATCTTTAACGCCTTCCTCTGTCCAGTCACGCGGAGCAGTTAGCGTCTTTTCTGCCTCTGAATAATACGCGAAGCCCTGTTTATTGTTGT
>CAYTNN010000015.1:0-34955 GCA_964439135.1 uncultured Pirellulales bacterium | reverse complement strand
AATCCTCCTTCAACAGGCAATCACTTTCATCCGCGACGACCTTATGTCACTGCTGCAGAAGGAGTTATGTGGGGATAATATTTGCACCCTACGCGATATGAACCTTGTCGTTTCTACGCACATAAAAAAGACCTGAAATCATCTTCAGGTCTCAATAGCGGGGGGAGGATTCGAACCTCCGACCTCCGGGTTATGGGCCCGACGAGCTACCAGACTGCTCTACCCCGCGGTCATTTATCTATATATACCAAATAACTTGTCTTTTATCAATATTTCAAAGACAAATTTATAAAATTTTACGAATCGCACCAGCGATTTCTTCAATCTTTCCGTCTTTATATTCGAAAGAAGGCCACCTGCTGAACAGTCTATCGCCGGTATTTCGCGGCACAATGTGAAAATGCAAATGCTCTATAAGCTGCCCTGCCGCCCTGCCATTATTGCACAAAAGATTATAGCCGTCGGAATCCATTGCCGCGGCCACGGCACCGGCAATCTTACCAATCCGTGTAAAAACCTGGCCTAAAAGCTCGGCAGGGCATTCATGTAATTTTTCAAAGTGCTGCTTTGGAATCACCAACGTGTGTCCATTGCTTATTGGGCCGATATCCAAAAATGAAAGAACAACTTCATCTTCGTAAATTTTCGTAACCGGTATTTTTCCGGCTACCATTTTACAGAAAAGGCAATCATCCGCACCCATCGCAGGGTCATCCTGAAAAGTATCCGGCTACTGCTCCGGCTTAGCTTGTTCTTCGTCGTCCCGGATTTCAGTTTCTTCTTCCCGGGTAGCCTCCTCGGGTTCGATCGCTACCTGGTCTTCTGCAATCTCTTCGACTTGTACGGCTTTCTTTGTCTTCTTGCGCGAGCGTTTTTTGCTTTTCTTTGTTACACTCTCTTCGGCACCTACCAGTTGCAGTAAGACGAGCTGGCCGTTATCACCCAGCCTTCTCAAAGACAGCCGGATTATTCTTGTATAACCGCCCGGCCTGTCAAGATATCTGGGCCCAATCTCGCTGAACAATTTTCCGACGACAGTGCCTTTTCGCACAGGACTACCGTCCTCATAATCTACAATGTCACGGTTTCCAAGCAGAGCAATAGCCCGACGTCTGGCCGGAAGTGTTCCTTTTTTCGCCAGCGTGATCAACTTCTCAGCAAAAGATTTTACCTCTTTGGCTTTTTCTATTGTGGTCGAAATCGTTTCATGCTGGAAAAGCGAAGCGACGAGATTCCGCCTCATAGCCAGCCGATGCTCCATTGTTCGACCCAACCGACGCCCTGCTACTCTGTGACGCATATACTTAAACTCCTCTTGTATCTATACCTCTGTCATTCCTAAAGACAGGCCTATGTCGGCAAGTTTTCTCCTGATTTCCCGCAGGGAAGTTTTGCCGAAGCTCCTGATCTTTAGCAAATCAGCTTCTGTCATTTTTACCAATTGTCCAACCGTTTCGGTCTTTGCCGAGTCAAGACAATTGTTTGCTCTTACAGAGAGTTCCAATTCCTGGACCGGCATGCTCAGTTTTTGTGCCAATTCCTCATCCACAATTGATTCTTCAGTCTCTTCTACTGCAATTTGAGATTCAGCAACAGTATCTTGTCCAAGATCGAAATATTGTACGAACGGATTTACATGCTTGCGCAAAATTTTTGCGGCTTCAACCAGCGCCATTTCAGGCGTGATTGTTCCATCTGTCCAAATTTCCAGGATCAGTTTGTCATAATTGGTTCGCTGGCCCACACGTGTATTTTCTGTCGTGTATCTTACTCTTGTAACCGGTGAATATACGGTATCAAGCATTATCCTTCCAACTTCCTGGTCAAACCTGTCTGCAGCAGCGATTCGCTCGGAAGCCGGTACGTAACCACGTCCGTTCTCAACAACCATTTCCATTTTAAAACTAACATTTTCCGTTAAGGTAACCAGCACTAAATCTTTGTTTATAACTTCAATGCTTGGGTCAACAACTATATCAGCTGCCGTTACAACGCCAGCTTTGTTTGCCGAAACGCTCATTGTTTTCGGCTCATCGTCATGGAGCCGAATAATGAGACTCTTGACGTTCAAGACGATATCAGTAGCATCCTCCATCACTCCTTTTATCGTGCTGAATTCATGGTCGACACCTTCAATTTTGATCGATGTTACGGCACTGCCTTCCAAAGAGGAAAGCAATATGCGCCTAAGGCTATTACCAATCGTCGTACCAAAACCACGTTCGAAAGGTTCAATAAAGAATCGGCCATACTTATCACTCGATACCATCGTGTCTCGTTCAACACGAGTCGGCAACTCCAAACCACGCCATGTAACTCTCATATAGGTCTCCTATATAAGTCTTTGAGTTAATTGTATCTGCTCAAAACTCAACACTTATACAAACTAAACTTTTGCAGAATCTAAATAAAAAGCCTAAAAATATTTATCTTGAGCAGAACTCCACAACCAACTGTTCCTCAACGGGAATCTGAACATCGTCTCGAGTGGGTAATGCAACAACAGTCGCTTCGGATTTTTCCCTGGCCAACTGCAACCAGCTTTGTGCCGTAAAATTCGGATTCGTTTCCAACTGCTCTTTAATTTTTTTAAGGCTTTTTTCTGAACCTTTGACTGTTATCTTGTCACCGATTTTTGTAGTATAATCGCTGATATTCACCTTGTGACCATTTACATAGATATGGCCGTGAGCAATTATTTGCCTGGCAGCTTTGCGCGACGGCGCGAAATTCAACTTATATACGACATTATCCAGGCGTCTTTCCAGTAATTGTAACAACGTTTCGCCGGTATTTCCCTTTATCCGCTCGGCCTGGTGGAAATACCTCATAAATTGCCGTTCCAGAAGCCCGTAATATCTCTTGACTTTTTGCTTCTCGCGTAGCCGAACACCGTATTCACTTAATCTTCCTCTGTGCCATCCGTGCATTCCAGGAGTCAGATTACGCTGTTTTTTCTCGACCGGACATTTAGCTGTCTCACATCTTATGCCCTTCAGCATAAGCTTCATTCCCTCACGACGACAGTTTTTACAAGATGAACCTAAATAACGTCCCATTTTTTTATTCAACCCCAAAATAATTCTTTGGTATCAGTTTTACACTCTTCTTCGCTTCGGTGGTCTACAACCATTATGCGGCAGCGGGGTAACATCTTCTATTGAAGCGATACGCAATCCCGCCTGCTGCAAGGCTGAGATGGCAGATTCACGGCCCGAACCAGGCCCCTTGACCCTGATTTCAACCTCACGTACGCCATTACGCATAGCAGTATTGGCACAGCGTTGTGCTGCCCTTTGAGCGGCAAAAGGCGTACTTTTACGAGAGCCTTTGAAACCAACGCAGCCTGATGAACCGGCACAAACCGTATTACCATCTAAATCTGTAATCGTAATCAACGTGTTGTTAAATGTCGCTCTTATATGCACAATAGCCCGAACGACATTTTTTTTAACTTTTCGCTTTACCCTTTTTGCCATTATTATTCCCGCACTGTGTATTTATTCATAATAACCGATTTTAGCGATTTTCCTTCACACCTTTCTTGCCGGCAACGGTTTTTCTCGGCCCCTTGCGTGTGCGCGCGTTACTTTGCGTGCACTGCCCGTGAACAGGCAGACCCCTTCTGTGGCGAATGCCCTTGTAACAATTTATATCTCGCAGGCGAGCTATATTTTGACTAACCTGCCTGCGAAGCTGACCTTCCACGATATAACTGCGGTCGATAATCTGGGTTATGTGGCTAAGCTCATCTTCGCTGAGCTTGCCGGCCTTTGAATCTTTATCGATTCCGGCCTCTTTTAATATCTGCACCGATGTGTATTTACCAATACCAACAATATAGGTCAGTGAAATCCATATGGATTTTTCATTGGGAATATCAACACCAACTATACG
This sequence comes from uncultured Pirellulales bacterium, assembly GCA_964439135.1. Taxonomy (GTDB): domain Bacteria; phylum Planctomycetota; class Phycisphaerae; order Sedimentisphaerales; family Anaerobacaceae; genus JAFGPJ01. The sequence goes on along the minus strand of CAYTNN010000015.1, from coordinate 31,058 downwards.
CGGCATAAAAGCTCCTCTTTCAAATCGATTATTGATCCTAAGTTTATCGAATCATCAATCATCATTCACCAATTATCGTTTGTCAATTAACCCTGACGTTGTTTATGGCGAGGATTCGAACAAATCACCCGCACGACGCCTTTGCGCCTAACAACTTTACAATTCTCACATATACGTTTTACAGAACTTCTAACTTTCATATTAATCCCTGCTTTTCGATCATAGTTTACGGCCGAGCACGTTTGCTGTTCGCCGTAAATCAACCTCGGCTAATGCCTGAGTACTATTCGGCCTCTATTTAAATCATAAGGTGACATCTCGACTATGACCGTGTCACCCGGTAATATTCGGATAAAATTCATGCGCATCTTGCCCGAAACATGTGCCAAAACCTTGTGTCCGTTCTCCAACTCTACTCTAAACATCGCATTCGGTAAAGCATCAGTCACTTTGGCTTGCAATCTTATCGTATCCTTCTTTGCCATTTGTTTCACAACCCGTGACTTATGATTCGTTCTTTCCCTTGTTCAATGTCCATTTATCGTTAATACTTCACAACCATTTTTTAATATCACGATTGTATGTTCAAAATGAGCCGAGGATTTCCCGTCTCTTGTTACGACTGTCCATCCGTTCTTCAAAGTTCTCACAGCACTCGTGCCGGTATTAATCATGGGCTCAACAGCCAAAACCATTCCTTCGGCCAAAATAATATCATTCGTCAGCAACTCATCACTGACAAAGTTAGGTACTCTCGGCTCTTCATGCATTTTCCTGCCGATACCGTGCCCAACAAAGTCCTTCACTACGGAAAATCCAGCGGATTCAGCATATCGCTGCATCTCGGCAGCTACCTGACTCCATCTAACAGCCGGTGCAGATTTCTCTATTGCTATATTAAGAACACGTTTTGTTACGTCCATTAGTTTGCGTCTATTCTCGGAAATCTCACCAATGGCAATCGTAACTGCCGCATCTCCACAATAACCGTTAAGTCTGGCACCGAAATCAATGCTGAGGATATCACCGTTCTTGAGCTTTGTATCCTCTGAAGGAATCCCGTGAACGACTTGTTCATTTATCGAGGCACAAATTGCACCAGGAAACGGGATTCTCGCAACCGGGCTTCGGACACCTTTAAATAAAGCTTCCGCTCCGGCATCAGCGGTCATTTGCAGAGCTACGCTGTCAAGCCAGGCGGTGGTCATTCCGGGCTCTGCAATCTCCTTTAGTTTTAAAAGAACATCTGCTACAACGGCACCTGCCTTGCGCATCAACTCAATTTCCCTATGACTGCGAAGCGTTATAGCCATCGAATTTCATATCTCATCATTCGAGCCTCGTGATTTATGATTCGATACATAGCCATCGCTTCACCTTTTAACAAGGACATCCAGTTTCTCAAACATTGAAGCCCTTACATCATCGGGATTCCTGTCAGCATCGAAGTCATAGACTGTACTGTTTTTCTTATAGTAATCCACCAGGGGCTCTGTCTGCTGGTGGTAAGTCTCAAGACGATTCGCCAATACTTCCTCAGTATCATCAGACCTTTGAACAAGCTCAGTGCCGTCTTTATCACATATACCTTCAGTTTTTGGCTTTAAGTTTTCAATGTGGTAAACCGCTCCACACTTCGGACAACTCCTTCTTCCCGTTATTCGTCTTGTTACAACGTGGTCATCTATCTCCAGGTTCAAGACAGAATCTATTTTTTGCCCGCTTGCGACCAAAGCTTTATCCAACTCGATAGCCTGATTAACCGTTCTGGGAAAACCATCCAGTACAAAACCGGCAGCAGGGGCTTTTTCGATTGCTTTGGCCATCATCTCTATTATTATTTCATCCGGCACAAGTGCGCCTGAATCCATGTAATCCTGAGCCTTTTTCCCTAACTCAGTACCTTCGGCCCTTTCCTGTCGTAAAATGTCTCCACTGGATAAATGGAGCAGGTTATATCGTGCAACAATACTTTTACACTGCGTTCCTTTACCGGCACCGGGGGCTCCTAATAAAACTACTTTCATGCATACGCTCCTTTGATTCTGCCGGATCCGCTAAAGCCGTCATAGCTTCGCATCAATAGATTGGCTTCTATTTTCTGAACCAGATCGAGCGAGACGCTGACAACTATCAACAAACCGGTGCCACCCAGAAAATTTGCCACGCTCGGATTAATCCCGAGCAATACGATTATCAGCGACGGCACAATGGCAATTATTGCCAGGAATGACGCTCCGAAATATGTAATCCTGGTCATTACCGTTTCCAGGTAGTCGGCGGTTCTGCGTCCCGGCCGTAGCCCGGGAATAAAGCTGCCGGAATCCCTGAGATTCTTTGCCATTTCCTTGGGCTGAAATTGCACGGTCACCCAAAAATAAGCGAATAAAAATATCAGTAACATATAAAGAACATTGTAAGTATAAGCACGGAAGCTTAAAGCATCGTAAATAGTCTGAAGAATTACTGATTCACTTAAACTTTGAATTCTTGATAATTGCCCAAGTATTAACGGCGGAAAAATCATAAAGCTCGATGCGAAAATTATCGGCATCACACCGCCGTGATTGACGCGAAGTGGTAAATAATGCCTCTGACCGCCGTACATCCGGCGACCTCGCATCTGCTTTGCCTGCTGGATCGGTATTCGGCGCTGACCTTGAGTTATTAGTATCGCACCGGCAACAACAAATACGAATGCTGCTATCAGGAACATGATCTTCGCCGGACCTACGCTACCGGGCCCTGCACCGACTCTCAAATCGACATCCTGCCAGAGCATCCAGATCGCCCATGGCATTCTGGAGACAATACCGGCCATAATTATCAAACTGATGCCATTGCCTATGCCATATTCATCAATCTGTTCGCCAAGCCACATCAGGAAAATGGTCCCGGCCGTCATACCGACAACACCCATCATGATAGCCTGGCGGTACATACCGGCGTAGGTCAATCCTCCACCTTCACCTCCCAACAATTTCATAAACATTACCGACTGAACAACGCATATAAGCACAGTCAGGTAGCGTGTATACTCCTGTATCTTTTTGTGGCCCGTTTGGCCTTCCTGGCGCAGCTTCTTCAAAGCGGGAACAACCTCGCCCAACAGCATAAGGATAATTGATGCTGTAATATAGGGCATAATTCCCAGCCCGAATAAGCTGCTTTTATCCAGCCTTCCACCTGTAAACATCTGCATATATAGAGCAGCTCTGCCCAATGGGCTCTCGGTGTCCCTCGAACCGGCGACGTTTTCAATCGCGGCAGGGTCAAAACCGGGGACAGGGATATGGAAGCCGACTCTGTATATAACCAGCAGCGCCAAAGTAAAAAGTATCTTGTTACGCAGGTCCTTAACTCTGAATATGTTGACCACTGTTCCAAGCATTATTTCAAATCCCGTCTATTATGTTTTGCGTTCCATTTCGCATGACGCGGTAAACTGACAAGCATCAAATCATGTTTACCATTCCGCCGGATGCGGCAATTTTCTGTTCAGCATTTTTACTGAATTTATGAGCTGTTACCTGCAGCTTTTTCGTCAGATCTCCTTTACCGAGAATCTTGACTTTACTTTTAATGCTGTCAATCAGTCCGGCGCCGGACAACTGCTCTACTCCAACAATGGCGCCATCCTCAAATCTTTCAAGTTGACAGACATTGACAATTTCGCAGCTATTTGCGAAATTGTAGTTATTAAAGCCCCGTTTAGGAAGCCTACGAAACAAAGGCATCTGACCGCCCTCTTTTAGCGAAACTGAGGTTGAGCCAGCCCTGCTGCCGGCACCTTTATGGCCTCGGCCACACGTCTTGCCATGGCCGCTGCCACTGCCTCTGCCTATGCGGCGACGACGTGTATGTTTACCTACAACGGAAGTTATTTCATGATTCAACATTCAAATCAACCATCTTTCAATCGGTATTAATTAAACCTCAATGGCCACACCACGTAAAGATTCGACCATTTCTTTGCTGCGTAGTTTCAATAAGCCTTCAAGTGTTGCTTTGACTACATTTTTAGCAGAAGTGCTGCCGTAAACTTTTGTAAGTACATCCTGCACACCGGCATATTCGAGTACTGCTCGGGCGCTGGAGCCGGCTATAACTCCGGTACCAGGACTGGCCGGAACCAATGCTATCTTCGTAGCTCTGTATTCGCCGTTGATTCGGTGCGGAATCGTTCGGCCATCCAAAGCAATCTTGTTCAAAGATTTTTTAGCATCTTTTACAGCTTTCTCGACCGCTCGTGGGACCTCGTTAGCCTTGCCATAACCGACACCCACAGTGCCTGCACGATCACCAACAACAACCAATGCTGCAAAGCTGAACCGCCGACCACCTTTGACAACTTTGGAACAACGGAATATTTTTACAACCGTATCTTCCAGCGGCTTTTCTTCCTGTTCCGATAGTTTAAGAGGTTCTACTGCCAATTTTTTCTCCAAGCTTTATCGTTTCTTTATTAAAAGACCAGCCCGGCTTTCTTTGCCGATTCGGCAAGAGCCTTGACTCTTCCATGGAATTTATATCTATTTCTATCGAAGCAAACGCACTTAATACCGACGCTTAGGGCTTGTTTTGCGATCGCTTCGCCTACTATTTCAGCAGCTTTTATATTACCCGCATTGGGTAACTGGTCCCGCTGGATTTTTGTCCTTGTACTTGCCGAAGCAAGTGTCGCGCCTGCGGTATCATCGATAATTTGGGTGTAAATATGTCTGTTCGACCGAAACACCGAAAGCCGTGGTCTGTCCGGAGTTCCAAAGACCTTTTTCCTAACGTGATATTTACGCCTAAGTGCCGCTTTTTGTATTTTACCAGCTCTCAATTCTCAATTCCTAATTTCTATTCTTATGCTGTTCCCGAAGCAAATGCCTTGCCGACTTTACGTCGTACATGCTCATCGGCATAACGGATGCCTTTTCCTTTGTAGGGTTCAGGCGGTCTTATCTTTCGTATATCTGCAGCGAACTGCCCAAGCAGACATTTGTCTATTGACGAAAGCGTGAACTTCGCAGGGACTTCATTGCCCCTTGTTGCGCCGACGTCAATTTTAATCTTGACGCCCTTCGGTATTACCCGTTCTACAAGATGGCAAAAACCAACTTGAAAAAGCAGTTTTTCGCCCTGTTCTTTGACATTGTAACCGGTGCCGAAAATTTCCATTTTCCTTTCAAAACCTTTACTGACACCGGTAATCATGTTGGCAATCAAGGCTCGCATTGTACCGTGTAACTGCCTGTTCATGTGATCCTGTGGTTTTTCGTTTTCAACGAATATCTTACCATCAGAATCGTCAACTTTCACTTTTATCCGCGGATGACAGTCCATCTGGAGCTGCCCGAGCGAACCCGAGACCTTGATACAAAGGCCTTTGGTTTCGACCTTAACACCACCGGGGATAACAATAGGTTTTTTTCCGATACGACTCATTAGCTAACCGTACATAGAATCTCGCCACCGACATTTTTCTGGCGGCAGTTTATATCACTCATTACACCTTCACTTGTAGAAACGATTGCTATACCCATACCAGCTAAAACTCGCGGTAGTTTTTCCACGGAGCAATAGATTCTACAGCCTGGTTTACTTGTTCTTGTTATCTCTCTAATAATCGAACGGCCTTCCTGGTCATACTTTAACGTAACCCTTAGTATCCCCTGATTGCCATCATCGATTCGGTCATAATCCGAGATATAACCTTCTTTTTTCAACACAGCCGCTATGCCTTCACAGATTTTTGACGCTTTAATGTTAACCTGCTCTTTGTTTACTCGCACAGCATTGCGAATCCTCGTCAGCATATCGGCTATGGGATCACTTAAACTCATAGTTTCACATCTCGTATATCGTATGTCTTTTTAGAATTACATTTGACACGTTATATCGCATTCTTTACCAACTGGCTTTTTTAACTCCCGGTATTTTTCCTTCGTTAGCCAAAGTTCTAAAACAAATGCGGCAAATCTTAAACTTGCGATAAACGGCTCTGGACCTGCCGCAAAGCTGACAGCGTGTATATTGCCTGACACGAAATCTTTGTTTTTTTTCTGCCTTGTTTTCCAGTGCTTTAGTTGACATTCACAAGCTCCAATTTCTCATCTCGTCCGGCGTTTTACGATTCATGCCTTCTGAACGGCATACCAAAAAGCTCAAGCAGTTTTTTTGCTTCTTCGTTGGTCCGTGCCGTAGTTACAAAAGTTATATTCATACCCTGCTGAAATTCCATTTTTCCCACGTTGATTTCCGGAAAAACGCTCTGCTCACTCAGACCCATCGAGTAATTGCCTCTTCCGTCAAAACTGTTGTCGTTAAGGCCACGAAAGTCTCTTACCCGCGGTATCGCAAGACTAACGAGTCTATCCATAAATTCGTACATTCTCACGCCGCGAACAGTAACTTTTAAGCCGGTTTCAACCCCTTCCCTGACCTTGAAGTTCGAAACGCTTTTCTTGGCTTTACAGACAAGAGGCATCTGGCCGGTAATCATCATCAGGTCCTTTTTAGCTGATTCCAGAAATTTCTTGTCCTGCGTCGCTCTGCCTACACCCATCGAGATTACGACCTTTACCATTCGCGGAACAGCCATAGAATTTTTGTAACTAAACTCTTTGGTCAGTTCCTGAATTACCTTTGACTTATATAAATCTTTCAAACGTGCCATCTTGTATCTTGCAACCGTAATTAATAGTTAATAGCTGCTAATCATCAGCTTATTTTATCTTTCGAACAATGCCAATTTCGGAACCGTCAGAGGCAAGGCGTTTTTTGCTACCATCCTTTTTCACCTCAAAACGGACTCTGCCGCCTTTCGAGCTTTTCGGATTTACCGGTAAAACATTACTTATATGGATCGGTTGTTCAACATTGATCCGGCCTCCCTGCGGATTTTTTCGTGAAGGCCGAACGTGCTTTTTAACTATATTGTGACCCTGAACAATAACACTGTTCTTTTCACGTATCACTCGCAAAATCCTGCCGGTAGTACCTTTGTGGTCACCAGTTATAATCTCTACTATATCACCTTTTTTTATATGTAAAGCCATAAAATCGTATCTCTTATTTCATATCTCGCTTGGCGCTTTACGAGATTCTTCATACATTTAGACTACTTCGCTTGCAAGCGAGATAATTTTCATATAGTTTTTTTCGCGTAGCTCACGAGCTACCGCACCAAAAATCCTGGTCCCTATCGGATTACCATCCCCGTCAATCATCACTGCGGCATTACTATCGAATCTCACATAACTGCCGTCAGAACGTTTGACCGGGCTCTTTGTGCGAATAATAACGCATTTATGCACTTTCTTGTCATCCAACTGGCAGCTCGGCAGTGACTTCTTTATAGCTACACATACAATATCCCCCACCCCGGCGACCGGTCGGGTTTTCTTGCCGCGAGCCCCGCCTCTGCCAAGAACCTTTATACATAATGCCGACTTGACACCGGAGTTGTCGGCTATATCCAACATTGTTTCCTGCTGAATCATCGTCTCGTATCTCTATTCACGCCTGGCCCGCTTTTTTTACAACCTTCACAAGACGCCAGCTCTTGGTTTTGCTGCGAGGCCTGCATTCAGCAATTTCAATGACGTCACCAACGCCGCTCAGATTATGCTCATCATGAACGCCGATTTTAGTTCTGCGTTTTATATATTTACCATACTTTGGATGTCGAACCTTGTAATCAAGGGCAATTTTAACGCTTTTGTTGCCGCTATTGCTTATTACCACGCCAGTCAAAGTTTTTAATTTCCGATCCTGCATTTTTGATTTTCCGGTTAACCGTTACCTATTAATAAACTACAACTTGCTTTGTCGCATTATTGTTTTAATCCGAGCAATATCGCGTTTAACGTTAGTCACGGCCTTGGAATTCTCCAGTTTTTCCGTTACTGCCTGCGATCGCAAATCAAACAAATGCCTTTCACTCTCTTCTAATTTGCCCTCAAGCTCATCCGGGCTCATCTCTCGGTAATACTGCGCTTTCATCTCAAGGTTCCCTTTTACAATGAATGCCTTCGTTTAACAAACCTGCATTTGATAGGCATTTTATGAGCAACCCTGACAAGTGCCTGCTTCGCCACATCTTCGCTCACTCCGCCGATCTCAAAGCAAACCTGCCCGGGTCTTACTCTTGCGACCCAAAATTCAGGCTCACCCTTACCTTTGCCCATTCGCGTTTCCAACGGCTTGGAACTTACCGGCTTATGTGGAAACACCCTGATATAAACCTTGCCTTCACGATGCAGAAAGTGAGTTGCTGCAACTCGGCCGGCTTCGATGTTCCGTGCTGTTATCCAGCTCGTTTCCAAAGCCTGCAAGCCGTATTCACCAAACGCCACGAAGTTACACCTCGAAGCATTTCCCTTCATCTTGCCACGCTGGCTTTTACGGTATTTAACTCTCTTCGGCATCATTGCCATTTTTTAGACCTTTGTAAAAACTATACTTACGAAAAGCATTTTCTTTTAGGAAAACACTCGTTCTTAACTTTCATTTGTATTGTTTGACTCACTTGTATCAGGTTCTGCCTTCGGCGCTGCCACTTGAGATTCGGAGGAAACTTTACTCCCCTGTCTCGGTGCACCTTGGGTACTACCCCTACCTCTCATCGCCGGGCCAACACGTTTCGGTGGGCGGCGCTGACGACGGTATTGGCTCGGTGCGATTTCCTCGCCGAATTTACCTTTATAAATCCATGCTTTAACACCTATGGCACCATATGTTGTTCTTGCAGTTGCCACGGCGTAATCTACATTAGCATCCAGCGTATGCAGTGGAATACTGCCAAGTTTCTGTGTTTCCTTCCTGGCCATTTCCGATCCTGCCAGCCGGCCGGAGCAGATAATCTTAACTCCTTTAGCTCCGGCGCTCATTGCCGACTCGCAAAACTGCTTCATCGTGCGCCTGAATGAGGCCCGTTTACCTAATTGCTCAGCAATTGCTTCTGCCACCAGGGTGGCATTAAGGTCTGGCTCTTTTATCTCGACAACATTGACATTGATCTGTCGACCTGTTAACTCTTCAAGCTCTTCCCGCAACTTATCGACCTCACCACCCCTTGGGCCTATGACCACACCGGGCCTGGCACTATGCAGCGTTACTTTTACTTCGTTACGCGTCCGTATTATTTCGGTTTTCGCCACAGCACCTTTGGGCATACGACGGTTAAATCTATTATCGACATACCGGCGAATCTTCTGGTCCTCAACAAGAAATTCACCGTAATTGGCCTTAGGAGCAAACCATGTGCTCTGCCAACCAAGTGTTACTCCTGTCCTAAAACCTATTGGTGATACTTTCTGGCCCATAATCTCGTATCTCGTATTACTTTTCTGCTATTTAGCTATTTGCCTATATATGCGTTACCGTAACCTGTATATGGCAGGCTTTCTTGCGAATGGGATGCGCCCTGCCTCTGTCTTTTGGAATCCATCTTTTCGTACCTACGCGGATCCCTGCATCGTCAACACGAGCAGAACTCACAAAAAGATTATCAACGTCAGCCTTCTGCTCATCTGCATCCGCAACGGCACTTCTTAAAACCTTGTCAATCATCGTAGCGGCACGTTTTCTTGTAAACTTCAGGATATCCATTGCTTCCTGAACTCTTCGCCCGGTTATCATTTCGGTAACTAACCGAGCCTTTCGTGCCGACATCGGGGCATAGCGACAAGAAGAACGCCAGTCCGCCAAATCATTTACCTCAACGGATAAAGCTGTAGCCAAACGACGAATATCGTCCGCACGCGGTTCGGGCTTGAAAAGGCCCTTTTGCCAGTTTTTCACAGCTATAGCAGCCTTTTGCTTATCGAAGCCCCCTCTGGCAAGATGGCTGGCCAACTCATCCACACTTATCTGCTGCTGCCGGCAAAGCTCTTTTAGTTTATCAGCACTTAACATATTTACCGTAATGACCTTATTGCATTCTCAACAGAGCAGCAAAGAATATCTTCTAACTCGTTTTGATTCTTTGCTGATGCTCTTAATTATCAATATTGCCTTATTTTACTATTTTATCTTTTTGCTCGAATGACCTTTAAACATCCTCGTTGGTGAGAATTCACCTAATTTATGTCCCACCATATCCTCGGTAATAAAGACCTTATGAAACATCTTGCCATTGTGGACCAGAAATGTGAAACCGACGAACTCGGGGACTATCGTACATCTTCTTGCCCATGTTTTTATTGGCTCACGAGAACCGGATTCTGTTTGTTTGTTGACTTTGATAAACAGCTTATCATCAACGTATGGTCCTTTTTTACTTGATCTTCCCATTCGGATTTACTCAACCTTCAAACTACAATAATCATGCAACCATCTCTTTTTGCCTTCTACACTCTAATTTGAAAACGTCCACTCTTTCGTCTTCGAATAATTCTATTGTTACTCGGACTGCGTGGATTCCTTGTCTTGCCCCCTTTTGCCAATACGCCGGTAGGCGAACAGGGATGCCGTCCACCGTTTGCTCTACCTTCACCGCCACCCATCGGATGAGCAACGGGATTCATTGCCTTTCCTCTTACGTGCGGTCTGCGTCCCATATGGCGTTTTCGCCCGGCTTTACCGATTCGTACGTTCTGGTGGTCGGGATTACTCACCTGACCAATTGTTGCCCTGCACTCCTTACGAACCATCCGCATCTCACCGCTTGGCAAAACGATGGTAATCCAATTGCCTTCTTTCGCCACAATTCTTGCCGCGTTGCCGGCGCCTCTGACGAGTTTTCCGCCCTGGCCGGCTCTCATTTCAACATTGTGAATCTCCAGTCCGGCTGGAATTGCCGAAAGCGGCATCGTATTGCCGATCTTGGGCTCGCAGGATTCACCGCTTTCTACGTTTTCACCGACCTTTATACCTAACGGTGCTAATATATACCTCTTTTCGCCATCGTTATAATGCAGTAAGGATATAAAACAGTTCCTGTTAGGATCGTATTCAATCGTTGCCACTTTCGCAGGGACGCCATCTTTATTACGTTTGAAATCAATTATACGGTAAATTTTCCTTGCGCCGCCGCCTCTGAACCGAACAGTGGTTTTACCAGAATGATTTCTTCCGCCATTCTTTTTGATCCGCTTGCAGAGAGACTTCTCTGGCCGGGTGGTTGTCAACTCAGCATAATCATTTACCGAACTGTTTCTTCGTCCGGCACTTGTTGGTTTATAAACTCGAATACCCATAGCTCGTATCTCTTATGCTGCTTTTAGAATAAATCTATATGAAAATCGGGATCCAGAAACACGACAGCCTTTTTCCAGCTCGCTGTCGTGCCAATGGTTCTTCCTTTGCGACGTTGCTTGCCTTTACGATTAGCTGTTCTTACCTTTTGCACTTTAACGTTGTATATTCTCTCTACAGCGTTTTTGATCTGGGTCTTGTTAGCCCGTTTATTCACTTCAAAGCTGTAGGCGCTTTTTGTATTCGCAAAGTGCATCCCCTGCTCTGTAACCAAAGGCTTAATTATTATATTATAGTCATCCACACTAATTATCCGTATCTAATATTGCAAGCTTATGTCATTCTGAACGTAGCGAAGCAAATTTAAGAATCCTTTCTACTTCATCGATATTCAAAACAAATAATATTAAGTTTTCACCTTATTTACTAATTTTCGCTCGTCTGATCCGCCAATAAAACAGACAAAAGAGCTTCTTTTGTAAACAGCATTTTACGATAGCTGCATATCTCGCCAGCGTTCAATTCGTCCACAGGCATAACCGTAACCTTCGGAATATTCTTGGCAGATTTGTAGATATTAACATCTTCTTTGCCAATAGTCACGAGACAACTGCGTTCAATCTTCAAATTATTCAGAATGCTTACAAAATCCTTGGTTTTAGGCTTCTCGAAACTCAGCCCGTCAACCACTACAACATTGTTACTCAAAAGCTTTGCCAATATTGCCGAATCCCTGGCTAACCTTCTTTGTTTTTTAGGCATACGTTGACGAAAGTCTCTAAGGCTCTTGGCAAAGGTAACGCCGCCGCCGACACGTTTGCCCGTTCTAATATTGCCAACACGTGCATTTCCCGTGCCTTTTTGCCTGAATAGCTTTTTGCCTGCCCCGGCCACCATACTTCTGCTCTTAGTTGCGGCTGTTCCCACACGCTTGTTAGCGTGACACATAACAATAGCCTGCTTTAGCAAAGAGTATCTGACCGTCCCGCCCAAAGTGGTCTCATCGACCTTCAAGCTATCAACCTCTTTCCCATCCGTGTTATAAACAGCCAAATCAATCATTTTATTGTTTCTCGTAACTGGCTTACCACTAACTGCACATCATTCTACTTTTTAGCGCTACGGATAATGCAGTAGCCGCCGGCTGGTCCGGGTATAGAACCCTTTACAATTAATAAATTCTTTTCTTCGTCTATCTCTACCAGGTCATGATTTTTTGTTGTAATCCGGCAGTGGCCCATATGACCGGCCATTTTCTTGCCCCTTTTAGGGCCGGGGCCGTGGCCGGCATCGCTCGCGAAACTTGCTATTGAGCCAGGTGCTCTGTGTTTTCGTTCCGTGCCGTGCGAGGCAGGGAATCCACCGAAGCCGTGCCGCTTCATCACGCCCGCGAAGCCTTTACCTTTACTGGTTCCGACAACGTCGACAGATTTATCTTCCGAAAAAACTGCAACTGTAACAGATTCTCCAGCTTTGTATTCTTGTTCGGAGTCGTCCGCAAGTCGCATCTCTTTGATGAATTTCTTCGGCTCGGCATTGGCTTTCCTGGCGTGCCCGATTTCCGGCTGCTTCCTGCGCACAGGTTTCACCTCATCGAAACCAAGCTGAATAGCATTGTAGCCATCGGTCTCGGCACTCTTTACCTGCATAACTATACAGGGGCCGGCTTGTATGACCGAAACCGGCACTAATTTGCCCAATTCGTTATAAACCTGGGTCATTCCAACTTTTTTTCCCAATAGAATCGCCATAATTTACATCTCGTAATTCGATTCGCACTTCGCGAATTAGGCTTTAATCCTTACAAAAACTCCCGCCGGCACTACCAGACGGTTCAGTACTTCGACTGTTCGCGCGTTGGCCTCGTGAATATCAATCAGACGTTTATGAGTCCTCAACTCAAACTGCTCACGCGATTTTTTATCGATGTGAGGACTTCTTAGAACAGTATATCTTTCAATGCGCGTCGGCAATGGTACCGGACCACTGACACGGGCATTGGTCTTTCGGGCGTGTTCTACTATTTCCTTAGCAGACGCATCAAGAGCCCTGTGGTCATAAGATTCCATTTTTATTCGTATTCTTTCAGTTTCAGTAGCCATAACTTATCCTCTCGGCTGCCCGTAGCTTGCTTAACACTGACGGCTTTCATAGTAACTGCTTCACACACATACAAGAGCATGCGGGGCAACATTTACCCCTATACAAAGCAGCAACCTCACCTCAAGTCTACCTCCTTAGAAATCCACTTTTTATGTATCATATTACTCATAAGTATAAAATTTCTAATCAGGTTTATACCTTTCAAGCCTCTAAAGCTTTGAAGTATATCGATTTATATGACAAAAACAACACAAAAAACTGTTTTTAGTCTATAGTTTTCCTATTGTCTGCTAAACATATTTTCTTGATTCTGGCAGGAGAGGCCTTGTAAATGAATGTTGACGGTGTGTTACTGATTTGTTGCTTTCGTTTTCAACAAGCTATTTCAACATACCAGTAACCAAATATCAAATTCGCCTTCCTTAAAAGTTTGGATTTAGAATAGCTTACTGCTCATCCAAAACCATTTACGGGTTTAATACATATCCCTTATAAAGTTAATAAACCGTCCCTGACAACAGTATCACAGACATGCCACAGCCCAACTAAGGTTACGCAAAGCCGTCCTTGGCGATGCTCGCTACGGCTGAAAACCCGCGAATCTATCACATAAATCAATCGCTGTCAATAAAAAGTGAAAAAAAAATTAATTTATATTCAAAAACCCTGATTATTTAAAAAATAATCTGTTTTGCAATCTGCTCCGGGACCTTCTCGTATCTCAACGGCTCCATTGTAAAGGTTCCCCTGCCGGCTGTAACACTTCTAATTTCGCTGGAATAACCAAACATTTCTACGAGGGGCACTTTAGCATCAATAACCTGCATATTTCCATGTACTCTACAATCAGTAATTAAACCCCTTTTCCCAAGCAAATTACCCTGAACGGCCCCAAAATTGGATTGTGGAACAATTACTTGAAGACGCATTACCGGTTCAAGTAGGACCGGCTTTGCATTTTTTACCGCCTTTTCGACTGCTATAGATGCTGCCTGTTCAAAAGCTAAACTTGAAGAATCAACAGAATGAAATGAGCCATCAATCAAAGTAACTTTAATCCCCACGATAGGATAACCCCCCAATGCTCCACCGCCTAAAGCATCCAAACAACCTCTTTCCACATCAGAAATATACTCTCTCGGAACCACATCAGCAGAAACTTTGCTCTGAAACTCAATTTCGCTACTCCAATGGCCGTCCTCAGTAAGCAGCGGCTCAACCTGTAAGACAACATGGCCGTATTGGCCATGACCACCTGTCTGGCGTATAAATTTGCCCTCTGCCTCAACTGATTTTGTGATAGCTTCCCTGTAGGCAACACGCGGCTTGCCAACTCTGACATTTACTCCTTTTTCCCTTATCAGCTTGTGCTGCAACACTTCCAGGTGCAATTCACCCATTCCACTGATGATTGTCTGGCCGGTGTCGGCGTCCGTTTTACATTTAAAAGTCGGATCTTCGCGTTTCAAGTCAGCCAGTGCATCTGCCAATTTTGCCTTTTCTGCAGCGGTTCTGGGCTCTATCGACATATTCATGACCGTCTGGGGAAATGTAATATTCGGCAGGCAGACAGGTTTTTTGGGATCACAAATCGTATCGCCTGTAAGCGATTGTTTTAATCCCACAACTGCGACGATATCGCCGGCACCGGCCGAGTCCAATATTTTTCGCTCATTGGCGTGCATTTCAAATATTCTGGTAATATTCTCCTTCTTATTGCGATTTGCATTCAAGACCCTGGTGCCGGACTTTAATCTGCCTTGATATATCCTAAGAAAACTCAAATCGCCGTGCACATCGCTGGTGATCTTAAATGCAAGCGCCACCATACTGCCGTTAAGATCACACTTAATAGATATATTTTTGCTCTTATCGGTTGGTTTATATCCGGTGAGGACCTCTTTGTCCAATGGAGAAGGTAGATACGCCAGGACACCATCAAGAAGCCTTTGCACGCCGATATATTTCAGAGCAGAGCCAACAAATACCGGATGAAGCTTGTTACTAATGGTCCCTTTTCTAATTGCTCTGGTAATTGTTTCAATATCACTTGGCTTATCGTGGACAAAGCTTTCCATCAATTCGCTGTCATGCTCCGCCGCAAGCTCAATCATTCGGTTTCTTTGCTGCTGGGCAGTTTGTTTCAATTCAGCGGGAATTTCAGTTTCCGTAAATGTCGCGCCCATTTTTTCGGTCTGATAAAAAACCGCCTGCATCTTTATAAGGTCTATGATCCCGGCAAAGGAATCCTCGGCTCCGATAGGGATCTGCAATAGAATCGGATTTGCAAGGAGCTTATCCCGAATACTATCAATAGTCATCTCAAAGTCGGCGCCAATTTTGTCCATCTTATTCACAAAGCAAAGGCAAGGCAGGTCGTATTTTTGCCCCTGTCTCCAGACAGTCTCGCTCTGTGCCTGCACACCCTCGCTACCGTCAAACACCGCTACTGCGCCATCAAGAACACGCAACGACCTTTCGACCTCGGCGGTAAAATCAATATGTCCCGGCGTATCGATAAGGTTGATTTCAAAATCCTTCCAGGGACATTTCGTCGCCGCCGATGTGATAGTAATACCTCTTTTTTGTTCCTCCTCCATATAGTCCATAACTGCAGTGCCGTTATGTACTTCACCCATTTTGTACGTTTTGCCAGCATAGTAAAGTATACGCTCGGTTACCGTTGTTTTGCCGGCATCGATATGAGCCATGATTCCGATATTGCGTAGTTTTTCCAGAGCGCTCGACATTTTGCTTTTCTCATGTCTTAGAGAAGGGCAATCCCATGCAGTTGCCTTGTTACGCACAAGGGCCTTGCCCTACACGGCAATATACACGCTGCAATACGATATAAGAAAACTGCCACGGTCATTCACAGAAAAAAACCGTGGCAGTTATAAACAACAATATTTACCAGGCAAAGTGAGCAAACGCCTTATTCGCTTCAGCCATTCTATGGATGTTCTCTCGTGTGGTCATCGCGCCACCGCTTTCGTTATAGGCATCTAACAATTCCGAGGCCAAACGCGTGCCCATTGGTTTGCCCTTCTTAGACCTGGCTGAGGCTAAAATCCATCTGAAGGCGAGTGATTGCTGGCGCTTGGAACTTACCTGCATTGGCACCTGATAACTGGCCCCTCCAACACGTTTGCTGCGAACCTCAATCAACGGTTTAACGTTGTTGATGGCCTTTTCGAACACCTCAAGAGCACCAGCGTCCTTGACCTTCTCGCTTATAATATCCATAGCATCATAAAAGACCATCTGTGCAGTGCTTTTTTTGCCGCCCAACATCAGACAGTTTATGAATTTCGAAACCAATTTGCTGTTAAACTTCGGATCCGGCTTTAATTGTTGACTTGAAGCGGTAAACTTTTTAGACATTATCTTCCTCAATTTGGTTATGAGTAACCGGCTATAATTCACCAATCTAACCGGTCAGTCTATTACCAATTCATTTTGCTTTCTTCGCACCATATTTACTTCTGCCCTGTTTACGATTGGCCACACCGGCACAGTCGAGGACACCACGGACAATATGGTACCGGACACCCGGCAGGTCCCTAACCCGGCCTCCGCGAATAATCACGGTGCTGTGCTCCTGAAGGTTGTGGTCAATGCCCGGGATGTAAGCTGTAACCTCTTTGCCATTGGTCAGTCTCACACGGGCGATTTTCCGTAAGGCCGAATTCGGTTTCTTCGGCGTCTGAGTCCTTACGATCAGACACACTCCCCGCTTTTGCGGCGAACCGCTGATATCAGATACTCGCTTGTGGCCCTTCGATTTCGACCGAGGTCGCCTAACTAACTGATTTATAGTTGGCATAATTTTCGTAATTCCTGATTCTAATTATAAAGTATTCTCTTTGGTCATAGATAAAACAGCCCATTATTGTAATATAAGCTGCGCAAAATCCAAGAGATTTTATGCTTCTAATACAAAATTTTTGCTAATAATCCAATAAATAAGTCTTTTGGACCTCAGAATCAGAAATTTCGCAAAGCAAACACCAGTAAATTGAAGAGTTAAAAGCCGTCAACAAGCAATTCCAACACAGAATCAACAAGCCAAACAAGCTTCAGGATGCTTAGAGGAAATACCGAGCAAACAACAATATCAAACGGGCTAATAGAAATCCGTTGGATGTTCAAACTCTTAAAGCTGCTGATTGATTTTGAATCAATTGATTCCCAAGGCTTCTCTGACAGCAGCATCTGCCTTTGCCTCAGCCTCTTTGGCTTCCTTGATTTCCTTGACCTCTTCAAATTCCTTCGGCAGCGGAGCTTCAACAAGGTGCTTGACCTTTATGTCCAAATGCGGTTTGAAAGCCGTACCGGCCGGTATAAGATGGCCGAGTATTACGTTTTCCTTTAGCCCGTGAAGTTCATCTATTTTACCGGCTAAAGCGGCCTCAGTCAGAACCTTAGTTGTTTCCTGGAAGCTGGCAGCGGCGATAAAACTCTCCGACCACAGCGAAGCCTTCGTAATACCCAAAAGCAATGTATTGGCAGTTGCAGGTTTTGCCTTTTGACCTATGGCTCCTTTGCCACCAATGCTTTCGACCTTTTCGTTGATACCGGCCAACTCTTTCTTGTCGATAATTTGGTCGACCTGTAAATCAGTCGCATCTCCAACGTCTGTAATCCTTATGCTAGTTGTTAATTTATCATTCTCTTTTCTGAATACGAATTTATCAACGACCTCACCCGGCAAAAATGCGCTGTCACCAACAGTCTCAATCTCGACTTTTCGCATCATCTGAGAACAGATTATCTCAATATGTTTATCGTTGATGTTGACATTCTGTGAACGATAGACATTTTGAATTTCTATCGTTAAATATCTTTGCAACGCTTCTTCGCCCTTAATTCGCAGAATATCGTGCGGCACCAACGGGCCATCTGTCAGGGCGTCACCGGCTTCGGCGAAATCCCCCGTGTGGACGTTCAGATGCCTGTCCCGCGGGACGTGGTGCTCTTTTTCCATACCGGATTCACTTCTGATTGTAATCGTCATTTTGCCCTTACGCTTATCACTTCGCAGCTCGACCCGCCCGCTGATCTCGGCCATAGCGGCAGGATCTTTGGGTTTGCGTGCTTCAAACACCTCGGTAACTCTGGGCAGACCTCCTGTTATGTCCTGCGTGCCTCCGCTGGCCCTGGGCTGATGTGCAAGCAATTGTCCGGCCTGAACCTGCTCGCCCTCGATAACTTCAATTCTTGCTCCTGCAGGCAAATAGTGAACATCGAGTATTTTTCCGTCGGCATCCTCTATGATAGTTTGAGGATGCTTGTCACCCTTATGCTCGATTACTACCGGCTTGCCGGCTTGCCCTTTTCGCTCTTCTTCAATGCCAATGGTCTCGCCGACAATGATATCAACGAATCGTATAAGACCGGCTACTTCCGCCAAAATGGGCGTCCGGTGCGGATCCCACCTAAACAGAGAGACCCCAATCTTAACTTTCCGGCCGTCATTAACCAAAACAGTAGCCCCATATGGCACTTTAAACCTGTCAAGCTCTCGGTCTTTTGCGTCAATAATGGCTATTTCACCATTTCGCTTGAGCGCCACTGTCGCTATTTTGCCCTCTTCTTGCTCGATTTCAACCGCATTTATGTCGCGATACTGAACCTTTCCTGCATGTGTGGCTTTTTGTTCTCTTTCAAGAATAGCTCTTTCGGCGACTCCTCCGGTATGGAATGTCCTTAATGTCAATTGTGTTCCCGGTTCTCCAATGGATTGTGCCGCCACAATACCCACAGCTGAGCCTTGTTCGACTAATTTCCCGGTACTCATATCCAAACCGTAACACTTCGCACAGACTCCAAACGGACTGTCACAGGTCAGCGCACTTCTGACCCTGATGGCATCAAGGCCTAAAGCCTCGATTTTTGCCGCCGCATCCTGGGTTATTACCTCATTCTCGTGCACGATCATTTCATCTGTTATCGGATTGCGAATATTGTCTCTGGCTGTTCTGCCGATAATAAGCTGGGAAAGAGGAATATTAATTTGTTCCCCTTTACTGACCGTACCTTTGGTAATCCCCTGCAAGGTCTGACAGTCGCGTTCGATGACAATTAGATTTTGTGCCACATCGATAAGTTTGCGCGTGAGATAGCCGGAATTAGCTGTCTTTAAGGCAGTATCAGCCAGTCCTTTACGCGCTCCGTGTGTGGAGCTGAAGTACTCAAGCACAGTTAAACCCTCGCGGAAGTTTGATTTAATGGGTGTCTCAATAATCTCTCCGCTGGGCTTGGCCATTAGCGCTCTCATTCCCGCAAGCTGCTGAATCTGGTCAACACTTCCTCGTGCCCCGGAATCACTCATAAGGTATATCGGATTCAGGTACGGCGTGCCATCTGCTTTAACATCTTCCTTAAAGCCCTGCATCATCTCGTTGGTCACCTCAACTCGGGCATTTGTCCAGGCGTCAATGACCTGATTATATCTTTCGCCCTCGGTCAAAACACCATCGTTGTAATTCTTGCGGATTTTGCTGACCTTCTTCTCGGTTTCTTCAATAATCTCGGCCTTCCTTGCAGGAATCTTCAGGTCCGTTATCCCAAAACTCAAGCCTGCCAGCGTGGCATACTTGAAGCCTAAATTCTTTATTCTATCAAGCAGGTCTATTGTTTCGGCTGAGCCTGTGAATTCGAAACAGTTACTAATTACTCGGCTGAGCATTTTCTGAGACATTGTCACATTGTAAAATGGCATTCCCGCAGGAAGCATGTCGTTGAATATGCACCGGCCAACTGTCGTTTCAACAATCTTCGTATTTTGAACTTGTTCTGAAGCGTTAATGATCCTGTTATTATCGAGCCTGACTTTTATCTTTGTGTGCAAATCGATTTTGCCCGTTTCAAGAGCCATTATTGCTGCAAATGTATCTCGAAAGACTCTCAGTTTTTCAGTTTTCGGGGCATCACGAGTTTCCAAATAGGTTAAATAATAATTGCCCATCACCATATCTTGAGAAGGTCCAACCATCGGAGAGCCGTTAGCCGGCGAAAAAATGTTGGCGGTCGTCATCATCAAGATATAAGTTTCCGCCTGCGCTTCGACACTTAACGGCAAATGCACAGCCATCTGGTCGCCGTCGAAGTCAGCATTGAAACCCCTGCAAGCTAACGGGTGAAGCATAATAGCATTGCCTTCAACGAGCACCGGCTCAAAGGCCTGAACACCCATTCGATGGAGCGTGGGAGCGCGGTTTAACAGGACAGGGTGCTGGTGAATGACTTCTTCCAGGATGTCCCAGACCTGCTCATCACGCCGCTCTATCATTCTCTTGGCACTTTTAATCGTATCGGCCAATCCGTGTTGTTTCAACTTGCGAATAATGAACGGTTGATACAGCTCCAGAGCTATTTTTTTCGGAAGACCACATTGATAGAGTTTAAGATCAGGACCTACAACAATTACTGACCGAGCTGAGTAGTCTACGCGTTTGCCAAGCAGATTCTCTCGAAATCGGCCCTGTTTGCCCTTAATCATATCGGTTAATGACTTAAGTGGCCGGTTATTACTACCCAAAACTGACCTGCGACAGCGTCCGTTGTCCATCAGTGAATCTACCGCCTGCTGAAGCATTCGTTTCTCATTGCGTATAATCACTTCGGGGGCATTAAGGTCCATGAGCTTCTTCAAGCGGTTATTTCGATTGATAATTCTCCTGTAGAGATCGTTCAGATCACTAGTAGCAAAATTGTCTCTCTCGAGCAGGACAAGAGGCCTTAAATCCGGCGGAATAACAGGAATTACTTCCATTACCATCCAGTGAGGTTTGTTTTTGCTGTTTTTGATCTGGTTAATAATCTTAAGCCGTTTTGTGAGATCGCTAATCTTCTGCTTGCTGTTTGTCTTTGTAATCGCCTGCATAAGCTGGTTGCCGACTTCCTCGAGTTCGAGGTTTTCAAGCAGTGCTCTAATGGCTTCGGCTCCCATAGCTGCTTTGAATGCTTTTCCATATTTATTCGTAGCATCCTTGTAATCTTCTTCGGTGAATAGTTGTCCGATTTTCAATGGTGTTTGTCCAGGATCAGTAACGACATATTCCTGAAAATATATAATTTTCTCGAGGTCAGCGCTTTTCATAGCCAAAAGGTTGCCCAGCCGATTAGGTATGGCTTTGAAAAACCATATATGCACAACCGGAGCGGCGAGATTGATATGCCCCATTCGTTTTCTTCGCACTCGACTATGTGTAACTTTCACTCCACATCGGTCGCAAATTATTCCTTTAAACTTTGTTCCTTTGTATTTTCCGCATGCACATTCCCAGTCACGTTCGGGTCCGAATATTCGCTCACAGAACAGACCATCTTTCTCCGGCCGATATGTACGGTAGTTAATGGTCTCAGGCTTTCGTACTTCACCGAAAGACCAGCTACGAATATCATTAGGACCAGCCAACGAAATCGTGACGGAACCGTAATCATTAATTCGATCGTAAATACTTCCTAACATTTAAGGCCCCTTACAATCGGTATGTTGTAATTCTATAATCTAAGGATCATTCTTACAGAGTGGCGTTTCCAAGCCGTTTCTTCTCAAGCTGAATGTTTAATCCCAATCCTCTTAACTCATTGCACAATACGTCGAAGGATAATGGTGTACCAGCTTCAAGAGTGTTTTGTCCTTTGACCATTGATTCGTAAATTTTCGTTCGTCCCTCAACATCATCGCTTTTTACTGTGAGCATCTCCTGCAGCGTATAAGCAGCCCCGTATCCTTCCAGTGCCCACACTTCCATTTCGCCGAATCTTTGCCCGCCGGTTCTGGCTTTACCGCCTAACGGCTGCTGTGTAATCAGGCTATACGGCCCGGTTGCCCGTGCGTGAATCTTGTCATCGACAAGATGATGCAGTTTCATCATATAGATGTATCCGATGGTTGCACGTTGATCAAATGGCTCACCTGTCCTGCCATCATACAATTGAATCTTCAAAGTATCTGGGACATTCACAAATAACTCACCAGGCGGCGGCACCTGTTTTTGCTCTTCGAGCTCGAGCTTTCGTTTACTCATGAGCTCGTTCGATTCTGCCGTTAATTGTTGGATATCCTCTTCATTAGCGCCGTCGAATACTGGTGTAATAGCATTGAAGCCCAGCACCTTCGCCACCCAGCCGAGATGTGTTTCGAGAATCTGGCCTACATTCATTCGGCTCGGGACGCCGAGAGGATTCAATAATATTTCAAGAGGCGTACCATCTTCGAGAAACGGCATATCCTCCTCGGGCATAATTTTGGCGATAACACCTTTGTTGCCGTGGCGTCCAGCCATTTTATCGCCAATAGACAATGATCTTTTGATTGCGACGTAGATTTTTACCATCTGCAAAACACCGCTGGGCAACTCATCGCCGTGTTTCAGAGTTTCAATCCTGTGAGACCTTTCTTCCTGAATTTCAGAAATCTTGGCCCAGTATCTATCCACTATTTTTTGCACATTGTCCCGGAACGATGCAGGTTTGATCCACTTGATATTAAAGCTTTCTATCTGTTCATAAATAACCTCATCATCGGTACTTGCGCCGACTTTCTGACGTGTGGACGGATCGACGATATTGACGTCGAACTTCTTGTGGACAGCATCAATCATTTGCCTAAATATGACACATTCCTTGGCCTTCATTTGCTTTTCATATTCTTTTATCTGGACTGCCAGTTCTTTCTTCTGTTCTTCCGTGCCGGCACCACGCCTATTGAATCGCTCCGTTTTTATTACTACTCCTTCATATCCAGTGGGCAGTTCAAGCGAGTCATTTTTGACATCTTCGCCAGCTCTGCCGAATATGGCGTGCAGCAGTTTTTCCTCAGGCGTCAGTTCCGTTTTGCTCTTCGGAACCACCTTGCCTACCAGAATATCGCCGGAAGAGACCCTTGTTCCTTCGCGGACGACTCCGTGTTCATCAAGATTCCGCAGGGCTCTTTCACTAACATTGGGAATATCGCAGGTAAACTCTTCCTTGCCAAGGCGAGTTTCACGTACTTCGGCTGTAAATTCGTCGATGTGGATGCTCGTAAAACTGTCATCCTTGCAGAGTTTCTCGCTGATGATAATAGCGTCCTCAAAGTTGAAGCCGTCAAAAGAGACAAACCCAACAAGAACATTTTTACCTAAAGCCAGAACGCCATCGGCGGTACCCCCACCGTCCGCTATGACCTGGCCTGCCTTAACCTTCTCACCAAGCTGAATTATGGGCTTTTGATTAAGACATGTTCTTTCATTTAATCCAATAAACTTAGCGAGATTGTATTCATCTGTATGGTTAATGACTATACTGGTTGCGTCGACATCGGTAACTACGCCGCTGTTTGTGGCATGGACGACCATGCTTGAGTTCTGGCCAACAATTGCTTCCATACCGGTGCCGACCAAAGGAGGTTCTGTCCTTAGCAACGGAACTGCCTGTCGCTGCATGTTCGAACCCATCAAGGCCCTGTTCGCGTCGTCATGCTCCAGAAACGGAATAAGTGAAGCTGAAATCCCAACAATTTGCTTGGGTGAAATATCAACGTAGTCAACTTCATCGCTGTAGACTTCTGCTAATTCACCACTCTTTCTTGCAAGGACAAAACCTTTGTTGATTTTGTTGGTCTGGCGGTCAACGACGCTCGGGGGTGCAAATATTGCTTTCATTTCCTGATCGGCACGTAGGTATTCGACCTCGTCAGTGATCTTGCCGTTCTTGACTTTTGTATATGGAGTAAGCAGAAATCCATACTCGTCTATCGAAGAGAATACCGCCAACGAAGCAATAAGGCCGATATTTGTGCCCTCGGGAGTTTCAATCGGACAAATTCTTCCGTAATGGCTGATATGAACGTCACGAACTTCAAAGCCTGCCCGCCTTCTATTGAGTCCGCCCGGTCCAAGAGCGGATAGCCGTCTCTCGTGAGTCAATTGGCTCAAGGCATTAGTTTGGTCAACAACCTGGCTCAACTCGCCACGACCGAAGAAATAGTTGATACTGCTCGAGACGCTCTTGGAATTCACCAAATCTGCGATACGCAAGGTCTGTTCAACGTCTCTTTTCATACTCATCCGTTCCTGCACGGTCCTGCGCAGCTTAAGCAGCCCCTTTCTGATTTCATCAGCAGCAAGCTCGTCTATCGTACGCAACCTTCTGTTGCCCAGATGGTCGATGTCGTCAACATGGCCTTCATTGTTGCGCAAACCCGTTATGTACTTCATTGTATTGAGGAAGTCTTCAGGTCGAAGCGTCATCTCATTTTCGTCAATGTTCTGGTCAAACTTACGATTTATCCTGAACCTGCCAACTTTCCCGAGACGGTAGCGGTTCGAATCAAAGAATTTCTCTGCAAAGAAGGTTTTCACCTTCTCTTTATTGGGCGGATTGCCGGGTCTCAATCTCATATAAAACTTCAACAGCGACTGTTCGTGGCTTTGGCAATCATCCTCAGCAAGGGTGTTTAAGATGAGAGTATCTCGAGCTTTCTCAATCACTTCTATAGTAATTGACTCTTTCGACTTTTTAGCTTTTGTTTGTTTCTTGGAACTTTTCGCTTTGGGCGCTGCATATGCTGCTTGTATTAAAGAAACCTTATCGCTGATTTGTGCGCCGGCTTTGACTATGATTTCACCGGATTCTTTGTCCACGATCGGTTCGACAGCCCACATCGTCGGCGTAAGTTTAGTAATCGGCACCGCTTTCGTTGGATAAAATAAGCGCAGGATTTGTTCTGTTGTACTATAGGCAGGATCCATAGCTCGTAGAAAAATTGTTGCCGGTATCTTGCTGGACTGGTCAATTCTGACAACCAAAGTGTCTTTGTTTGAAACACCTATCTCTATCCAGCTACCTCTTTCCGGTATGACTCTGCCGCCATGCAGCACCCTATCGCCTTCCTTGCTCTCGATAAGAAAATCAACGCCTGGACTTCGATGCAGTTGGCTTACAATGACGCGCACCGCCCCATTGACAATGAACTCACCACCGCCTATCATAACCGGCATTTCACCAAGATACATTGCCTGCTCAGCCAAATCTTCGCCTTCCTTGGTACGCAATCTGCACCAGATTTTCAGCGGGTAGCCGTAGGTCAGCCGTAACTGCCGGCACTGCATAGGTGTATAATGCGGCTTTTCCAGCTCGTAGTAGAGGTATTCCAAAAGCATTTTCTTATCATAGCTTTCGATAGGAAACGTCTCCTGGAAAATGGCTTCGAGTCCGACATACTTCCTTTTCGTTGGTGCCACGCCTCTTTGCAAAAAGCGATCGTAACTGCTTCTCTGTATTGCCACTAAATCCGGAATCTCAACAGCGTCGCGTATTTTGCCAAAACTACGAGTGATTTGGCCTGCAATAATCTCACGCATTACTAATCTCCAGCATTAAATGCCCCAAACACCCCGAAGGAGTAACCTTACCTGACGGCTCAAGCTTTAAGCATCCCACAAGGGCAGGCGCATAGTCCTGCTCCTATTTACACTATCTCGACAACCGCACCCACAGCTTCGAGCTTATCCCGAGCGGCTTCAGCATCTTCCTTGCTCAGGCCCTCTTTAACCGGCTTGGGAGCGTTATCCACAAGATCCTTGGCTTCTTTCAATCCCAATCCTGTCAAAGCCCTTACCTCCTTGATAACCTGAATCTTCTTTTCGCCGAATTCTTTGAGGATTACGTCAAAACTGGTTTTCTCCTCTTTTTCCTCGGCCTGGCCCTGCGAAGCAGGTCCCGCCATCATAACGGCGGCACCGGCAGCCGGCTCGATACCGTATTCTTCCTTGAGATAGTCGCCTAACTCCTTCGCTTGCATCAATGTCAGACCGACTATTTTATCGCCAATCTTCTTAATGTCGCTGCTCCATTTTTTCCCCTGCTCATCATTCGCTTTTTTTGTCTCTTCAGCAGGTTTTTCTTCTTTTGCTTCTTTCTTTTCTGTAGTTTCTTTCGCTTGTTCTTCTGCCATTTCTATGAACTCCTATATCTCTAATGCCCGGTGGTAGCCGAAACTACGCCGTTTCGTTTAACCCCTTCTAAAAACAGGGACAGCCACACAGGCAATTTCGTATTTCGTTTTACGCCGCCTGTTTCTCGCCCCCTTTTGCGATCGTCTCTACACAACCTGCAATAATTCCCGCAGGAGCACCGATGATTCCGGCTAATTTGCCCGCAACCGACTGTGACAAGCTAACAATTTCACCCAGTAATTCCGCCCGCGTCGGCATCTTTGAAAGTTCCTCTGCTGCTTTAGCGTCTAAAGCTGAGCCGTCGAGAAAAGCTCCCTTAATCTCCATTACCGGAACCTTTTTGGCCCATCCGACCATCTCTTTCGCAACATCAACGATACTATCACCACCGTAGGCAATAGCGCAGGGGCCGCTAAAAAGTATTGCCGCATGTTCCATCTTTTGATTGCACAATGCTTTTTTAAACAGCGAGTTCTTTACTACTGATAATCCAATGTTTTTTTCTTTAAGCTCGCCTCGCATTACATTATTGTCAACTCCCCCCACGCCTTTAGTGTTGATAATCAAAAAATCTTTGATGTTCTCATTGACAATTTTATTTTCCAGCTCTGACTGCAGTAACTCTTTTACGTATTTGCTCATTTTTCATATCCCGCATTTATTGCCATGTTATCGATAATTCAATAATCAGTAATTAATAATTAGTAATCAACTGTTATGCCGGGGCTCATTGTCGTAGATATACATATTTTTTTGATGTATGTACCTTTGGCCGCGGCTGGTTTGATCTTCTTTATATGTGAAACAAACGCCTCGAAATTTTCTGCCAGTTTTTCTGCCTCGAAGCTTTGTTTTCCAATTACTACGTGGACATTACCGCCGGGATCATTTCTAAACTCGACCTTGCCTGCCGCGAATTCGGCTACTGCGCTTGCAACACCCATAGTGACAGTGCCGTTTTTGGGCGAAGGCATCTTCCCCTGTGGTCCGAGCACACGGCCGAGCTTGCCTACTTTACCCATTACTTTTGGCGAGGCGATAGCCACATCGAAGTCCATCCAGCCATCCGTGACTTTTTTTACCAGCTCGTCACAGCCTGCTTCAATAGCACCGGCATTTCGAGCCGCCTCGATATCCTCTCCCTCACAGAAAGCGATGACCTTTTTCTGCTTACCTATCCCGTTAGGCAGGGATATTGAGCCTCGGACCAACTGGTCGGCCTGCTTCGGATCAATGCCTAAATTCAGCACGCATTCAACGCTCTGGTCAAATTTCACAGACTTAAACGACTTGACCTTTTCGACGGCTTGGGTTAAGCTTATAGCCTCTTTGTTTAGTTGCTTCGATTCTTGCTCGTATCTTTTGCTTCTAACTCGCATAGTTCATATCTCGTATCATGTACAAGTTCTTAACTAATCAATTATCTCCACGCCCATACTTCGGGCGGTACCTCTTATAATTTTTTCCGCCTGATCCAGGTCGTATGCGTTTAAATCCTTGAACTTGGTCTCGGCGATTTTTCGCACTTGCTCGGCGCTGACTTTTCCGACCTTCTCCTTATTTGGGATGCCGCTGCCCTTTGCGATTTCGGCTGCCTGTTTCAGCAATACCGCCGCCGGGGGGCTCTTGACTTCAAAAGTGAAACTTTTGTCTGCAAAGACGCTTATCACGACCGGTACGACTGTTCCGTTCAGGCTTTTCGTCCGCTCGTTAAATTGCGAAACGAACTGACCTATATTTACCCCGTGTTGACCTAATGCAGGACCTACCGGGGGGGCTGGAGTTGCCTGTCCGCCCTTTGCCTGCAATTTAATTTTTACTTTTATTGCTTTCGCCATAATCTCGTATCTCTTGCTCTATTTATTGAGGACTGAGCTATGAATCACGCTTTCTCAATCTGCCAATACTCAATGTCCAGCGGCGTACTTCGGCCGAAAATCGAAACAATTACCTTAACAATCCCTCGCTCAGGATCGATCGAATCGACAACGCCTTCAAAGTTTTCAAACGCTCCTTCTCTAATCTTAATCATATCACCTTTCTTAAACTCGACTCTGATGCTTGGTGCTGCTTCAGGCTTTTCAGCCTCATCAAGCATCTTTGCCACCTCCGTATCTCGCATCGCAGTTGGAAATCCCTCCGTGCCAATAAAATCTCCAACGCCAGACGTCCCCTTGATCATGAACCATGCTTTTTCCGGTACCCTGCCATCCTCTGTCGACTCCATTTCCATAAAAACATAGCCGCGATACTTGGGTTTTGTCTGGACCATCTGTTTACTGCCACGGATACGTTTAATCCTGTCAATAGGAACCTCTATCCTTCCAATAATATCCGTCAAGCCATCCTTTGTAACCTTCTGGGTAAGCGATTCTTTGACTTGCACTTCCTTATTTGACGCAACTCGCAAAACGTACCACTGCATATTAACACCTTATATTATATCCCTTTCGAGATACGATTTAGCTCAGAAGCCACGTAAATAACGTTCTAAAGCCAATATCTGTAGTTCCAAGAAGTACTGCCATCGCAATGACAACCACAATAACTATAAACGTCGATACAGCTATTTCCTGCCTGCTCGACCAGCTAACCTTTTTCATTTCGCCTTCAGCGGCGATTAAAAAATCAGCAAGTGACGGTTTATTAACCAACCAAAAAATCAAAAGGGCCAGGATAACAAATAAACCGGCAGGCACCATAGTCTCGGCCCATAATCCCAAGTCGCCGGCCTGCAATTTTTTATAAAGCTGCAAACAACCCAATCCCGCAATTATCGCTATGGCAAAAGCACTACAGAGCCTTGTATATTTGCCCTGACCACGTTTGTAAATATCAAAAACCATATCGACCTCATATCACTAACAGAAGCAAATCTACCAGTCTCTCATCTCGCCCCATTCTTCAAAACAGGCCAGGAGGGAATCGAACCCCCAACCTTCGGTTTTGGAGACCGACGCTCTGCCAATTGAGCTACTGGCCTATTCAATTGACCATTTGTTTTTTTTTATTGATTATCTGCAATTATTTAAACGCCAAAATATGTGCTTTTCAGTATTCGATTACTTGCGTCGTATCTTGTGAACAGTATGCTTACGTTCATTTTTGCAGAATTTTTTAAGTTTTATTTTGGGCGTACCTTCTGCTACACTAACACTTGTGCGATAGTTTCTGTTGCTGCACTCGCTACATTCAAGCCAGACATACTCCCTTTTACTCTTTTTTTTAGCCATAAGATTCGTCCCAACCAAGCAGGGCTAATTACTCAAGATTTATCTGGTTACCAATGAGATACTCGCCTGAATACGTTTGGCTGGTTTTAGCACCCTTTTTGACGCACACAGATTCCAGATAGTTATTCAGATAGATTTTATTCAATGATCTTCGTTACCACACCAGCCCCGACTGTTCGGCCGCCCTCACGAATCGCAAAGCGAAGGCCTTCTTCCATAGCAATTGGGTTAATAATCTCCACGTCCATCGCGATGTTATCACCAGGCATACACATCTCTGCAGTCTTGCCGTCCCTGCTCATTAACGCATGAACCGAACCGGTGATATCGGTTGTTCTGAAGTAAAATTGAGGCTTGTATCCTGAGAAGAACGGCGTATGACGACCGCCTTCCTCCTTGGATAAAACATAGACTTCAGAATGAAACCTGGTATGTGGCGTAATACTGCGGGGTGCCGCGACAACCTGTCCACGTTCCAAATCCTTCTTTTCAACGCCCCTCAAAAGCAAACCAATGTTATCGCCGGCCTGACCATCATTGAGCGTCTTATTAAACATCTCCACCCCGGTAACAACAGTCTTGCGTACTTGATCTGCAAGCCCAACGATTTCGATCTCGTCGCCGGTATGGACTATACCACGCTCAACCCGGCCTGTGCCGACCGTACCACGGCCTTTAATGCTGAAAACATCCTCGATCGGCATGAGAAACGGCTTGTCAACATCACGCACAGGAAGCGGAAAGTAATCATCGACCGACGCCATTAGTTCGTCAATGCACTTGCAGGCTTCATCATCTTTGCCTTCGCATTCCATTGCCGCCAGGGCCGATCCCCTGATAATAGGAATATCGTCGCCGGGGAATTCATACTTGTTCAACAGGTCTCTTGTTTCGAGTTCGACCAAATCGATCAGTTCCGGATCATCCACCTGGTCTACCTTGTTCAGAAAGACCACAATATACGGCACATTAACCTGACGGGCGAGAAGGATATGCTCGCGAGTCTGGGGCATAGGACCGTCGCCGGCTGCGACCACCAAAATAGCTCCGTCCATCTGGGCTGCTCCGGTAATCATGTTCTTGATGTAGTCGGCGTGGCCCGGACAATCGACATGAGCGTAATGACGTTTTACCGTCTCATACTCTATGTGAGCAGTATTTATTGTAACGCCGCGCTCTTTTTCTTCCGGGGCATTGTCGATATCTTCAAACCTTTTGACATTACCGCCACCGGCCTTATGCGCCAGCCGCATTGTTATTGCAGCCGTCAACGTTGTTTTACCATGGTCAATATGACCGATAGTACCAATATTAATATGTGGTTTTGTCCGCTCAAATACCGCCTTAGCCATCTTAATATAAACCTCCAATGTGCTGGGTTAGTACTTAATACTCCCTATTATTTCGTTTCTAAAACTTCTTTTCAAACTCTATAATTAACTCACAGCCAAGACTACTTATTCCCTTGCACCTAAAAACTTCGGCTAAAGTTCTTTTGATGCTGGACAAGCTATCTTGGCTTGACCGCTTGCATTTAGCTGCTGATGGGGCTTGAACCCATGACCTCGTCCTTACCAAGGAC
>CAYTNN010000014.1:1332-37556 GCA_964439135.1 uncultured Pirellulales bacterium | reverse complement strand
AAAAATCTCCGTGAGAAGTATCTCACCAAAGCAGGCCAACGAGCTAAAATATGCCGTATCCCTTTATTTCATTTAATAGTCAGCGGTATCATGAGGCTTTGGACAATGTGAAGCCGGTGATTTTTATTTTGGTAGACGTAAGGAGATTCTTAAAAGATGGGTTGAATTGAAGGAAATAATTGTTCTTGAAAGTGAATATTATATCAGTAGAATCACAAAGATAGGAGTTGAATTCGCTCTCTAATAGAGAGGTTTTTTTGTCTCATTCATGTTAACAACATACAATCAAAATATTCAAAAAGGGGATAAAAATTGGATGTAAAAGAGAAAGTTAAGCAAATATTTCCCAAGGATAGTGATATTCCACAACAATTCAACATCACCGAGCCTTTAAGACAGACCGAATATTTAGTCAATGGCAAACTCAGTAGATGGAATGGACCTGCACAGAATGTTCTCTCACCTATCTACACTAATCTTGGATCGGAGACAAAACAAAAAGTTCTTGGGAGTTATCCGCTTCTCACAGAAAAAGAGTCAATGGAAGTATTGAATGCAGCAGTAACCGCCTATGATAATGGCAAAGGTGCATGGCCTACAATGGCAATAGAGGAACGAATTCGACACTTAGAAGATTTCGCCTACAAGATGAAGGAAAAGAGAACAGATGTAGTTAAATTACTAATATGGGAAATCGGGAAATCGCTTTCTGACTCCGAAAAAGAATTCGACAGAACGGTAGATTATATAAGAGATACTATTATAGCCTTAAAAGAAATAGATCGAATTTCTTCACGATTTGTAATCCAGCAGGGAATAATAGGACAGATTCGCCGAGCACCATTAGGCGTGGTGCTTTGCATGGGGCCTTTTAATTACCCCCTTAATGAAACTTTTACGACACTGATACCTGCTTTGATTATGGGAAACACTGTAATTTTTAAGCCACCCAAAATGGGAGTTTTATTACACCAACCGCTTTTGGAAATTTTTCGAGATTCTTTTCCGAAGGGTGTTGTCAATACAGTTTATGGCGAAGGTCAGAAAGTCATAGCCCCTTTAATGGAATCCGGCAAAATAGATGCTTTGGCCTTTATTGGCAGCAGCAAAGTAGCCAACATTCTTAAAAAGCAACATCCGACACTCCATAGACTTCGAACAGTCTTGGGGCTTGAGGCAAAAAATGCAGGGGTCATCCTTGAGGATGCTAATTTGGACTTAACCATTAAGGAGTGTATTTTAGGGTCACTTTCATACAATGGCCAACGTTGTACAGCCTTAAAAATATTATTTGTTCACAAAAAAATTGTAAACGAATTCCTTGAAAAGTTTTGCCAGGCTTTAAGTCAACTGAAAATTGGTATGCCTTGGGAAGACGGCGTGCATATAACTCCGCTTCCCGAACCTAATAAAACACAATATCTAACTGAATTAATTGAAGATGCCAAAAAATCTGGCGCAAAAGTTATAAATGAAGCCGGGGGAGAGACGAACAACACCTTTCTTTATCCTGCTGTGGTTTATCCCGTTAATGATAAGATGAAGCTTTATTCTGTTGAGCAATTTGGGCCTGTGATTCCGGTTATCGCTTTTGACAAGATAGAGACACCCATTAATTATATAATCAATTCAAATTTTGGGCAGCAAATGAGCATATTTGGTACAAATCCAGATGTGATTGCTGATATGATCGATCCTTTAGTTAATCAGGTTTGCCGAGTTAATATAAACTGTCAGTGCCAAAGAGGACCGGACACCTTCCCGTTTACAGGTAGAAAAGATTCCGCAGAGGGGACACTATCCGTTTCTGATGCGCTTAAAGTATTTTCTATAAGGACTCTTGTTGCAACAAAAGAAGTTTCGGTTAACAAAGAGATAATAACCGATATCGCCAGGGGACGCAAATCTACGTTCCTTTCTACAGATTATATTCTTTAATTTATATTTGTCGGGTGCTTAGGGGAAATTAGGGGCAGCGTGGTTGTTGAAAAACGTGAGATTGCTTCGTTGCTACGCTCCTCCTAAGAAAATGGACAGTTATTGCTGCGGAAGGATTGAGATTGCCACAGTCGCTGCGCTCCTTCGCAATGACGCGAAAATATACCTTTTGTCATTGCGAGCACCTGACCTGATTCTCAGGATGTATGCAAAACAAACTAAGACATTGGTTTAATCGCGATAACATCGTGCCGAATGCGATTTCTTAGTTCATTAGGAGCGATTCGAAGAATCGCACGGCAATCTCAGGCATTACGGTGGGACTTTTTCAACAGCCCTGCTGCCACGAATAGCGGGACTTTAGCAACATAGTTTTTCCTCCATTGAGTTCTCGTTTTTTTTTCAGCTTATTCAGTAAATTCATCAACAGGTTGATTTTTCCTCTAAGAATTGACTTTTTGTGACCGATTTGCGGCGATAACGGCTAAAATAAGAATAAAAGGGATATTTTTAGCGCTTATTTTCCGCCTTTGGCCAGACTATATAACGGACGCTGATTGGCGGAAGACAAGTTTGGAGGTTAACCTTTGAGACGTGCCTGAGAGATCGGAAATACATCTGATTGAAGCGGCAACCGGCGGTGATATTGAGAGCTTCGGCGAGCTTTGCCGGCGATATTACGCCGCGATGGTAGCAATCGCATACAGTATCCTCTCGGATCATCAGCTTGCTGAAGATGCCGCACAGGAAAGCTTTGCCCGAGCGCTTATTAATCTTAAAAATTTGAAGAACAAATCAAGATTTATTCCGTGGCTCGCGGCTATATGCAGAAACGTTGCCAAAGATATGGTCGCGCTCAGAGCAAAGCGAATCAACGCCGAAGATCTTTCACAATTGACCCAGAAGAATAAAGACGATGAAAACAGCCTTGCGATCCGCCAGGCCATCGAGCAATTGCCTGCCCCGGCGAAAGAATTGATAGTTCTGCGGTATTACAACGGTTTGTCTTACGAGCAGATTGGCTCGATATTGGGTATATCGCGGGCGACGACCAACGGCAGACTAACAAGGGCAAAGCGAAAAATGGCAAAATACTTAAAACACAACGGCTTTCCGGAGAGCCAATTATGAAAGCTGATAGAAATAACAAGAAGCTTGACGAACTAATTTCCCAGGCCATCGGCCGGGAAGGTCCCAAGTTCGATTTTGATAAATGGAAAAAGTCGCATAAAAAGGAAATACAAGCTTTCGAATCACAAGCAACCGAGCAGAAAAAAACCGCTGTTCGGATATCTGAGATAGGAAGAACAATTATGAAAAATCCAATTACTAAAATTGCCACGGCGGCGGCGATACTTTTAGGACTGCTCTTCCTGTCCCGGTACCTGATAGGCGACCACGCCCGGCAACATACTGAGCAACTCCACACAACCGGCACTAATCAGGAAAATCTCCCAATCGAAGATGATCCTTTTGACAAAATGCTCGCAATAGAACTGGAGACGTCAAAGCAGCTCTTTGAGAAGAAAGATTTACCGGGATTGCTGCAACTGCTTCAGTCCGGGCAGGATACTGTGAAATTTCAGGTGGCCGAATATCTTGGGCAAATCGGCGATGAATCCGTATTGGCTGATTTACAGGTATTAGCCAGTCAATTCCAGGGGCTGGAACCGGATAATATATTTGAGCAAGCAATTTCAGCTATACAGGAAAGTTTGGCTGAGTCCGAATCCGAAGCTGTAAAGGAGCCTCTGGAGACAGTTATTAATCAGATACCTGTTGAACCTCAAATAACTCCAAAAGAAATTCAAACCGGAGTATCCGGCATAGTTCTTGATAAAAACACCTACAAGTCTATTCAGGGTGCTTCGGTAGGTTTTCAGCAAAATGAGGTCATTTTCACTGACGCCGATGGTCGGTTCACCCTAACTACTCCTATCTTCCAACAGGAAGTACCTGTGGATGTACTATCCGTGGAAGTTCCAGTGTATGTTTATGTTACGGCTACAGATTATGCATCACAGAGGATTGTTGTGCATGTGGAACAGGGGAAAATGAAAGATGTCACGATTGAGCTAAGTCCCGGCTCAAAAATTAACGGGAGAGTAATAGACCCGAATAATCAACCTGTTTCCGATGCTGAAGTGTGTATTTTAGGATTAACTAATACGTCTTTGTCTGTATTGACCGACATCGATGGAAAATTTGAAATAGATGGCATAGACCCTGCTTACTCTACACCACGGATTAATGTTCATCATCCCTTATATCCTTCTGTTTCCATAGATTTTCAACCAGCTCAAGTCGGTCAAAGTGTATATAAAGAAATTGTTCTGAAACCTGGTTTCATAATCTTTGGGCAGGTTACCAATTCACGGGGTGAGCCTGTAAAAGGAGTTACCGTGGGAAACACTGATTCGCCTCTTATGTGGAATGTTAAGAAGTATGTGACTAAAGAGGATGGAACATATGTACTTGATAATATGGATATCGGAGAATTAACTTTATGGGCCGTTCACAATAATTATGCGCCGTTTGTTATGAGAACAACCACTGATTCAAATCAGTCACAAAAACAAATTGATATAAAGCTCTCTGACCCATCTGAACTAAAGGGAACGGTATTAGACGGCATGGGAAATCCTGTAACTGTAGCATTTATTGTAATGCAGAAATATAACGGAGTCTTAAATATCGACAATAATCATTATCCATGCAAACCAGATGGAACTTTTATCATTCCAAATGCTCCAAAAGAAGGCGAATTAACTCTTGATGTATTTGGCCAGGGAATCACATCAAAAATGCACGAAGTTGATTTTGCTTTAGATGAACAGTTAATTACTGTTAATAAATCAGGAAGAATATATGGTCAGGTTATTGATGCCGCAACAGGAAAGAGTATCCCTGCATTTCATGTACGAATGACTGCCAGCCGAACCGGTGACAAAGCATATGGTTATTCTGTGACATGGTCAGAAGAAGGACACACCTTTAATTCCCCCGATGGTTTTTTTGATACTGGAAGACAAGACCTTCCTATCGACAAACATTACCGAATTACAGTTAGTGCAGAAGGTTACGATCCTCTCACTAATGATTTGGTTGTTGTCAAACCAATTTCAGATGATCCTAATAGAACTCAATTTATGCTCCAGCCTGCGACACTCCGCTTTGGCCGGGTCGTCTCTGTTGATAGCCAAGCTATCGAAGGAGCATCTATTGTCTTCTACCCGAATGAGAATGTGAACAGTAATGAAATTTTACCACGGGCAACGACAGATAAGGAAGGCAATTATTCTATTTTTGGGCTTGGCTCGGAATTTAAAATAATTGAAGTTAATGCCCCTGATTACACTCCAAATATCTATCTTTTAGAAGATATTAGCCAGCTAAATGGACAGTTCGCTGATATCGTTCTGGATCATGGCGTGAGCTTATCAGGTTATGTTTTCAATGAAAAAGGTACAGGAATAGGCGATGTAGCAATCTCTGTATATATCGATCCGGCCAGAACAAATAACGTAAGAACACGTCTGGCTAATGTTCGATATGGGGCAACAACAGATAAAAATGGTTTTTATCAAGTACAAGGAGTTCCTTCCGGAAAACTTTTGGTAATTGCTTCTAATACACAATATTATCATAGAAAGAAAATAGAAATAAAGCCCACCCAAACGATGCAATTAAACTTCGGCGATTAAGGCAGTTAAGTGACCGCAACTGCTGTATAAGCCGGAAGCGGAAAGCTGCGTGACTCAAGTCAAAATCCAGGGTGAAACTCACGGTCGAATTACCCCTAGGACAAGCCTAGAGGCTAAGCCGTGTCGGCTATGGCGATGTTTTTACCGTTGATTTTTTTTATCAGGGCCGGCAACTCGGAGATGTGGGTTATTTTCCAGGCCCCGTCGGGCGGTGTTTTTCCGACGTTGGTGTAAGCGGCTTTCAAGACGACGTGCATGCCGATTTTTAGCGCGGGTTTAATGTCCTTATCGATGCGGTCTCCGACGTACATTATATTTTCCACCGCCTCGCCTATTCGCTCGGCGGCGATTTTGAAGATCCGGGCATCGGGCTTGCGAAAATTAAATTCGTACGAATACATTCTAACCGTAAAGAAATCCAGTATGCCTACTTGTTCGAGATGCTTCTCCAGGGAATGCCTGTTGACAAAGGTATTGGAGAGAATGCCGAGCTTGAGGCCCATTTTTTTAAGCGCGATTAAAGTCTCTTTTATTTTCGGTTCGGTCGTAGCTATTTTGCTCAGGGGCTCGTACCAGAGCCACGCAAAATCCCGCCACTGCTGCGTATCGAATTTTATGCCTTTATTTATGCCGATCCTTCGTAACAGCGCCGATGAATTGATATCGTTTTTCGTGATATTGGATATTAAGTGCCGAAAGCGAAGCGCGATCAGATTTCTCCAGCAGTAATATTCGAAGTTGCCGACCGGCTGGCCGGAGCTTTTGAGAAAATCGTACGATAATCTCGCACCGTGGCGAAACAGGCGAGTTGTCTTTACTTTACCGAAGTCCAGCAAAGTTTCGCCAAGGTCGAACAATACCGCTTTGATTTGGTGTCCCTTATCGCGCATCCGATCTCATATAAGATTAAAATGCAAAAATCAAAGTGCAAAATTACAAATCAGAACGCCTGAAAGAATGGCTTTTTGACATTTAATTTTTAATATTCGATTTTTCTTTCGGCACATCGTCGCCGAAGGCTTCCCGCACCCATTGGAACATTTCTTTGTCCGATATACTCGATACTCTGTCCACCGCGTACTCGGCGTCGATTTGATCTTTGATCCAGGTGATTTTCGGGTCGTGCTTTGGGATTTGAATCTCGAACCTGGCCTCGATCCAGTGCTTGATTCCCGCCGCCCCGGTCTTGTCTGTGATCGCCACACCGATCGGACGATCGAGCAGCTTGAGCGTGTCGAAGCAGTTATATATTTCCTCGTTTTTCAACAGGCCGTCGGCGTGAATGCCGGCCCGCGTCACGTTGAAATCCTTTCCAACCAGCGGATAGTTCCCCGGAATCTCGACATCCAGCTCTTTTTCCGCGTAATCCGCCAGTTCCGTGATCGCTCCGTAGTTAACACCTTTTGTCATTCCTTTGAGTTGAGCGTGTTCGACAACCAGCGCTTCGAGCGGCGGATTGCCGGTCCGCTCGCCGTTGCCGAATATCGCGGCATTGGCGGCGCAACAACCATACAGCCACGCCGTGGCGGCGTTCACCTGAACCTTATGAAAATCGTTATGCCCGTGCCATTCGAGCCACTCGGAGGGGACCCCGATCTCTCGAAGCCCGTGGATGAGTTTCGGAACGCTCCGCGGCAGGGCAACTCCCGACCACGGAAGGCCGAATCCCAGCGTATCGCAAAGGCGAATCTTAACCGGCTTGTCGTACTCTTCGGCGAGTTTCATCAACGCAACGGCAAAAGGCAGCACGAAACCATCGTAATCGGCCCGCGTAATATCCTCGAAGTGGCAGCGTGGAATCACCCCGCTTTCCAAAGCCGCCCTGGCAATATCGAGATATCCATTCAACGCCTGGGCCCGCGTCTTCCGCAGTTTCAGGAATATATGATAATCGCTCGCCGAGGTCAGGATGCCGGTTTCGGTCAGCCCCATCTGTGAGACGAGCTTAAAATCGGCCGCTACGGCCCTGATCCAGCCGGTAACCTCGGGATATTTGTAATCTCGCCCTTTGCACAACTCGACCGCTTCTCTGTCGCGATCCGAATACAAAAAGAACTCGCATTGGCGAATCAGGCCGGTCCCGCCGTCGATCTCGTGCAATAAATCGTAAATCCTTAGGATTTGCTCGGGTTTATAAGGCGGCCTGGCCTGCTGGCCATCGCGGAAAGTGGTATCGGTAATCCAGATTTGTTCCGGGATATCATACTCGACTCGTTCGTTATCGAATACTACTGCAGGAAATTCGGAATATGGAAACGTTTCACGATATAGGTTAGGTTTTCCTACATCTACAAGCTTAGGGTTCTTATTAGCCATCATTTTCTCCAAAATATAGCCGGCTGACAAAGCCCGGCTCATCTGCCCCTAACTTACGCTGGGGCAATGTTTTTGTTTTCAATTTTCTGTCTTCCGTCGTCCGCGTCCTTTCTTCACACGAACAATAGCCGAGGTGGGAGTCGAACCCACACGCCCATTACGGGCAGGGGATTTTAAGTCCCCAGCGTCTGCCGTTCCGCCACTCGGCCACTCGGCCAGGCGCAATAGAATAACGTATTTGGCGCTAATTTGCAAATAAAGATAAGTGTGAAAAATTAGAGAATTGAATTCTGGGATGTAAATCCGGACCTGAATCGGTGGATAAAATCCATTATTCGCCGTTTTATACGGGCCAGAATAATGGTCTTTTCAAGCGTTTTCAACTGCGCATCGCTGCCGTCCAGGGCCCTTGCTTTGCTGATTCTATCCGCGGCGTCGGTCAATTTACCCATTTCCAGGTAAAGAGAAGCCGAATCGCGCAAAGCCGGAATGTGCTCGCTTTTGATATCGAGCGTATGGGCGAAAAGCTCCGCCGCATCCTCGAACTCGCCCTTTATAGCACTGACAACTCCAAGATAATAATAAGCTTCCGCATTGGCACAATCTATATCAACGGCTCGCAGCAGGCAATGCGTCGCACTGCCGAGATCATCGATTGCCAAAAACATCGATCCCATAGAGACCAATGTATCCACGTCCTCCAAAGCCAGCTTTAGCTCGGAAACCAGATAAGCTCTGGCCTCCGTCTTATGGTCTTTCATCAACGCCTGCTGGGCCAGCCTGTAGCACGGCCCCTGAAGTGCACTGTCTTTCTGAAGCGCCCGATTGTACAGTTCCAGCGATCGCTCGCAATCGTTGCTGTTAAAGGCAATTTCCCCGAGATAAAAAAAGGCGGCGGCAAAATCCGGGTCCAGCTCGAGAATCCTGTTAAACTTCTCCTTTGCCGATTCTATATCGCCGGCCTCAAGCAGAAACATGCCAAAATCGAAAATAACGTCGATATCGCCGGGATTGATACGAAGCTCGGCCAGGAAATACTCCCGGCTTTGTTCGGTTTTGCCATCCGACCAGTAAGCCTGAGCAATCCGGTAATTGATCTGCGGGTGAGTCGGCTCAAGCTCGGCCGTACGCAGCCAGCAGCGAATCGCCCGTTTATACTCGCCACGAGCGAAAAGACTGTTGCCGATATTATAATAGCACAAAGCACAATCCGGTTTTATCTGCTGGGCAAGATAGAACATCTGCTCGGCCAGATCGTGCAGGCCCATCTCGGTATAGGTAATAATCCGGTTACAGTAGCTTGGCTCGAACTCCGAATCCAGATCCTGAATACGCTCGAAAGTATCGATGGCCAAATCGTATTGGCCGGTTCGGGTATAATCGACCGCCAGCGAGTTTAATATCTCCAGGTCATCGGGATTCAACTCCAGGGCGGTTTCGTATTCGGTAATCGCATCGTCAAACCGGCTTATCGAATCCAGAGTAAGCGCCTTGTTGAAATGCCACGAACTATTGGCGGGATTTATCTCGATAGCAGTCTCCAGCTCGTCGAGAGCCTGAGTCATATTTCCGTCTTCGTAAAGTTCAAAAGCCTTGTGAGCTTTCTGCTCAGCTTTGTCATAAGAGCCGAATTCCATATCATCGAAAATCATAAATAATCCTTTACTTTGTTTTTAGCCCAATAAGTAAAATATTACCAACGCACTTATCGCCAACAAAACACCGCCGCCTTAGTAGTTTCCCGGCAATTCGAAAGCTTTTTGTTCAAAGTAAAATTTTGTTGCAACATTGGCTTATAAACTCTTATAATTGCAAAAGTTAGCTTTTAGTGCTAAAAGATTACGTGCCGGAGTTAATTCGGTGCTGATCTGTATTTTCTGGAAAGTTGCCGCTGATAGTCTTATAATGTGTGAGCTGAAAATAGCGGATAACGAGCAAAAAATGAACGCTATAAGCAGAAGTTACTTGGAGAATCGAAGCTATGGTTAAAGAGATAAAAGGCCAGATAACAGCCGGCAAAGGCAGTTACGCTATTGTCGTGAGCAGATTTAACGAATTCATAACATCAAAGCTGCTGGGCGGTGCGATAGATTGTCTCCAGCGTCATGGTGCCGCTGACGAGCAAATATCCGTGGTATGGGTGCCGGGCGCCTGTGAAATTACGCAGGCCTGCAAGACACTCACCGGCAGCGGCAAATATGTCGCAGTACTCTGCCTCGGTGCTGTAATACGAGGCCAAACCGCCCATTATGATTATGTCTGTCAGCAGGTAGTCCGTGGTATCGGGCAAATCAATTATGATTCATCGACCCCGGCGGTATTCGGCGTGCTGACCTGCGAGACGATCGAACAGGCCGTAGAAAGGGCCGGCACGAAAATGGGCAACGCCGGCGCCGACGCTGCTTTGACAGCTATGGAAATGGCCAACGTTATACAACAGATTAGCAGTTTGTAGTTACTGGATCGTAGCACGTTGACTACGAACTATGCACATGGATAAAAGAACAAGGGCCAGAGAGCTGACAATGCAGGCATTATACCAACTCGATGTGCAGGGCCCGGTTGTGTTCGAGCATTTAGGGCCGTTCTTTCGAGAAGCAGATCCGGATGATTTCGTCCGAAATCTCGCCTCGGACTGGTCAAAAGGGACCTGGGAAAATCTTCAGCAGTGTGACAAATTGATAACCAGCTCGACAATAAAGTGGCAATTCACAAGACTCTCACCCGTCGATAAAAGCATTCTGAGACTGTCGGTCTATCAGTTGAAATTCTGCACTGACATCCCGCCCAAAGTTGTTATAAACGAGGCTATCGAGCTTGCCAAGAAGTACAGCACCGATAAGTCACCGGGGTTTGTTAATGGTGTGCTCGATGCCGTGCTGAAAAAAATCGAGCACCATGACTGACGGCTCGAATGATTTGCAGCGAGCCGTGGGCGGCAAGAAAAATATTATGAGAACGATCGCAGTACTAAACCAAAAAGGAGGAGTGGGTAAGACCACGACCGTAGCCAACCTGTCAGCAGCCCTTGCCACGGCCGGCTCACGGGTCGTCGCGATCGATCTCGACCCGCAGGCCCACCTGACAATACACCTCGGTCTGGAGCCGCAAATCATCGAGGCCGGCTCGTACAAAGTCCTGACCCAGTCAGCCAAATTCGAAGAGCAAATTATGCTCGTACGTCCCAATCTATGGCTGCTGCCGGCGAACATCAATCTGGTCGGCGCCGAAAGCGAGCTGGTAAGTGTCGTCGGCAGGGAAACTATTCTGCGAGAGGCAATTGATTCAAGCAAAGATAAGTTCGATTATTGTATCATCGACTGCGCCCCTTCTCTGGGGCTGCTGACACTCAACGCCCTGGCTGCCGCCGATGAGGTTTTAATTCCGCTGCAGCCGCATTTCCTCGCCCTGCAGGGATTCGGGCAACTGCTCCAGACAATCGAGCTTGTCAACAAAAGAATCAATCCTAACCTGACGGTCAAAGGGGTTTTGCTTTGCATGTTCGACAGCAGAGCGTCACTGCCCAACGAGGTCAAGGCCGATATCGAACAATTCCTCAACAACGCACGCGGTACCAACAGCGCATGGGCGCAGGCGCAGATTCTGCCCACGTTTATCCGGAGAAATATCAAGCTCGCCGAGGCGCCCAGCTACGGCCAGACAATTTTCGAATACGAACAAAATTGTCACGGTGCCGAAGACTATAAAAAAGTAGCGGAATTCATACACGCGCAATTCCAACCGCCGGCACAGACCGAGCTGCCGCAGCCCGTTACCGCCGTTGAGATTCAGGATGAGCCCGATTTTCCGGAACCTCCGGCGGCCGAAATACAACCGCAGGAATTCGACGAAAATGCGGGTGAGCCCTTAACGGCCCCCGAGCCGGTATCACAGCCCGACTCGCAGGAGCCGCCACTGCCTCCTGCAGAGCCCGCCGGTGATGACCAGGGCCAAAGCAGGCCTCCATTCCAAATCAGATCGATCCCGCAATCCGAACCTCATACACCAACGGAATTTACGCCGTCGAACCAGGAGCCGGACCAGCACGAAAACCGATACGGCGAATATTGATCCCGCAGGCCATGAAACCCCGTAAGCCGAAATAAATCCAAAGAACATGACAAGTCCCTTCATTGTCATTCCGACCGGAGGGATGCGAAGTATCCCGTAGTGGAGGAATCTGGCTTACGTCTTACAAAGAATTCTGGATTCGAGAAGGAGCCACATCTATAATACCTGCATGTCAGCCAGCAAGACCTACTACGTTTACATAATGACCAATCAATCACGGACTTTGTACGTTGGATTCACCAATAATATCCAACAGAGAATCATGTAGCACAATGAAGGTCTTGTCGAGGGCTTCACGAGTCACTATAAGATCGATACGCTCATTTATTTCGAGACATTTAGCGATGCAACCTCCGGGATAGCCAGAGAAAAGCAGATCAAGCGATGGCGTCGTGAGAAAAAGGTAAGGCTTATTAATCAGGAGAATCCCGACTGGCATGACCTCAGTGATGGCTGGTACGATTGATATTGCGCGCCGTCCAGATTTCTCGGCTTCGCTCGAAATGACAAAGGGGAAGGCGGCACTCTTGAAATGGCAAAATGCTTCATTGTCATTCCGACCGGAGGGATGCGAAGTATCCCGTAGTGGAGGAATCTGGATTCGAGCAGGAATCATTATACGATAATAGAAAATTAGCCCGTGGGATATTTATGCCGTAGTTTATTTACTCTCCAAGCGCTTTAAAAACACAAACGACATAAACATCCCGACCTGCTCAAGATGTCCAGCGCATCTATAAATTAGGATTTCGTCTTATTTTTGTCCGCCCTGGTCTTTTGTTTAATCCAGCAGTCCGCGTCCTTTCATCCAGTCGGCGCAGCGGACCATCCAGCTCGAACAGGCGCCCTTGCCCGCGCCCGGCCCGAATCCGTGGCCCCCTTTTTCGTAGATGTGCATTTCAGCCGGGACCTTGGCCTTTCGCAGAGCAAGGTAGAAAGCGATGCTGTTCTCGGACGGCACGCCATTATCATCGTCGGCGTGAACCAGGAACGTAGGCGGCGTTTCGGGCGTCACCTGCTTTTCATTTGAAAAGTTCTCGACAAGATCGGCATCGGGATTTTCACCCAACAGATTCCTTCGAGAGCCCTTGTGGGTGTACCATTCGGTAAACGATATGACCGGGTACATAAGGATCAT
Source organism: uncultured Pirellulales bacterium (assembly GCA_964439135.1). GTDB lineage: Bacteria > Planctomycetota > Phycisphaerae > Sedimentisphaerales > Anaerobacaceae > JAFGPJ01. Next base: position 24,389 of record CAYTNN010000014.1, on the reverse strand, counting down.
GAAATCAGGCCGGCAACTGCATTGATCAATCGCGTCAGCCGGCTCGCTGTATCGGTTCTGGAAATGCGTGCCGGCGCTCGATGCCAGATGTCCCCCCGCAGAAAAACCGATAATACCGATCCTGCCGAAATTGACGCCCCACTCTCCCGCCCGGCTGCGAACCGCCCTGATTGCCCGCTGGGCGTCCTGGATTGGCGCCGGATGACCGTAGCCGGCCCCGCTGTTGCTGTGGCGGTACTTGAGAATAAAACCGGCCACGCCAATCGAGTTGAGCCACTGGGCGATCTGATGTCCCTCGTGGTCCATAGCCAGATGGCCGTAACCACCACCGGGGAAAATCACCACTGCGGCGCCGGTCGCTTTTTGCTCGTCCGGCAGATAAATTGTCAACGACGGCTTATCGCCCTCGTCAGTTCCTTTGGCGCCCGGGGCACCTTCCGGCCAGAGCAGCACGACCTCATGCGGCGAGGTTGCCGCTTGTCCGACCGGTACTATCACAGCAAATATCATCAAAGTAATTGTGCAAACAAAAGCGATTCTCATGTCACGATTCATACGGTTCTCTCCTAAGAAAAAGGTTAATATTGCACTGAGCAAAAAAATTCCTGATTTTTTATCAAATCACCTGTTGCGGATTTTGCAATCGGTCTTTAATGAAGTTTAGAAACTCGGCGGCATAAGTCTCGCTTATCACTCTACGGTCGGCAGCAACAGACAGGCTTAGCATTTTTCGCACCGTTATTTCGCCCTCTCTGCAGACAACCTTGGCCACGACGTTACCGACGGACAATATCGTGCTGGCCGGCGGCGGGATGATTCCCAAAAAAGAATCTATGTCGTACGCGCCGAGATTGCTTAGCGCGATCGTCTCGCCTTCGATCTCTTCGAGCGTCAGTTTATTATCTCGTGCTTTATCCGTCAGCAGTTTCTCCTCACGGGCGATCTCAGGCAACGTTTTATCGGCGGCATCCTTCACCACCGGCACAACAAGACCCTGCGGAGCATTGACCGCAAAACCAACGTTAATACGTTCGGCGATTGTTATGCTGTCGCCTTGAAGCCGGCCGACTGCAAGAGGATATTTTTGTGCCGCCAGGCCCAGAATGTGAATATAAAAAGCGTTCGTGGTTATTCTGACGCCGAGCGATTTCCGGAGCTTGGGCCGAAGAGCCATCAGCTCAGTTACATCCGCTTTGGCTTCGAGGTAAAAGCAGGCCTTGCTCTGCTTGGATTTCAGCATCCTTCGGCCAATTAGCTTCTGGATCCTAGTTAATGGGATAAGCATAGAGATTTCCGATTTCCGATTGTCGGTTGTCGAATTCTTTTTAGCGATTTCACCCTTCGACTACGCTCAGGGTAAAGAGGGAGGTCCTTCATGCCGAGCGAAGACGAGGTACGACCCCGGAAATTATAGTCCGCCCGGCCGCCTTTGCAAGAAAGAAAGGATTGAGACGAAACTAACAGCATTTAATGTGAAGGTCTATACTAAATTACAATCAGGCCTTTTGCCTTACGCTTATTACCGTAAAGAGCCGACCCCGAGCAAAACCGAATGGGCGTCAAATCAAATTAATCTTAACTATACCGGTGCGTTAAAAGCCATTATTGACAAAAAGTATCGAAGGCTCTATCTTCAAAAGGAAACAATATAAAACTTTCAGAGCATAAACTGTAAAAAATGAGGTTTTTATGGAAATATTCAAGATGATTAAGGCTTTACGAAAGATCGGATTCTTTCTTTTATTGGGATTGATACTTGCAAGCTGCGGCAACCGAACGGAACAGCCGGAAAAAGCAAATCAGGTTTCGAGAAATTCCAAGCCGGCCATATCCGAATCTATTGCCAAAGCGCTTGTTGATTTCAATCGCGGCGCCGCCCTTCTCGAACAGTACAATTATCTTGAAGCAGCGAGAGCATACGAGTCGGTTCTGGAGACGGCGCCCGACTGGTCCGCGGCACGCTTTAATCTCGGGCTGGCCTATTTGAATATGCAGGAAAAACCCGGAGCGCAAAGCTATCTCGATTTGGCACAAAAGGCATTCGAAACCGTGCTGGAATCCGATCCCGACCATCTGCATGCGCGATTTGGTCTCGGTCTTTATCATCAGCACCTCGGGGAAACTAAAAAGGCACTTGAATGTTTTCGTAAAGTATATGAAAGCGACAGCGAAGATCCCTATGTATTGTACAAATACGCCGAAGTGCTTATTAATCTCGGCTCTGCAGAAGAAGGCACAAAAATGCTTGAAAAAATCATTGCCCTCGATCCGGGTTTTATTTCCGCCGTATATCGGCTCGCCACCCAGTACCAGCGAACGCAAAAACGCGACGAGGCAAGGGCTCTTTTCAACCGCTTCAAGGAGCTCAAAGAAACAGAACTTACCGGCGGAACTTTTACGGTCCTCAAGGCGTACGGGACAGTAGGGAAATATTATACGGCCCTCGGTGCGGACAATCTGCCTTTGCCTTCTGCAGCGGCGTTCCCGCAGAAAAGGATTTTATTTTCACCCGAGCTAAAAGCATTAAGCGACGCCACTTCAGCATGGAAATTCCCCGGCGGGAATATAGAGCTTCCGGGGATTACCGCCGGCGATATAGACGAGGACGGGGACCTCGATCTCTGTATTACTGCGTTCGGCGACGATGGAAGTGTATATTTATGGCGTAACGACGGCTCCGGCGGTTTTTCTCACGAAGCAACTTTGGCAAAACAGGGAATCAGCCCCTGCTTCGGCGACGTGGATAACGACGGGGACCTCGATCTCTGGCTCGGCTGCGCGGGGCCGGACATTTATTTTGAAAACGATGGGAAGGCGAATTTCATAACGAATCCGGACGCAACGGTTGCCGGCGGAAAATTCATTACTCACTTTGCCAGAACCGTCGACATCGACAGCGACGGTGATTTGGATTTCATGGCGTTTCGTAATACAAGCGGCAGTCTGTATAACAACAACAGGGACGGCACTTTTATCGACATTGCCGAAAAACTTGGCCTTACGCTTGAGAATAATCCCGTCACTGCTGCGGTTTATGATGATTTCGATAACGACCGCGATTTGGATTTGGTAATATTTTCAGCACATGAAGGAACGATCGGCTGGGTGAACGATCGGGCGTTGAAATATCACGTACTTGACGCCGACACAACAGGTATTAAGGTTCAACAAGTTTTCAGCGCTACTTCCGGCGACCCCGACAAGGATGGCGACCGCGACCTTCTGGTTTTCACCAATGAAGGAGTACAGCTATTCATAAACCAGGGCGGATTTACTTTTAAGCCCCACGAGAATTTTTCCAAGAGCTGTGGCCGGCTCGGCGGAACCGGCGGACAATTCGCGGATATTGATAATGACGGCGATTTGGATATTGTTATCGCCGACACTTTCAGGCGTGACGGCAAAAGGGGCCCGGCACTGCTTATTAATAACTGGCCTGAAGGCGGCTTTGTCAACGCACTCGAAGCCGATCCCGGAAATATGCTCTCAGCCATCAATTACCCCGGCAACGCAAGTTGTGTGGCGGCGGATTTCACCGGTAACGGGAAATGCGATGTTCTTCTGGCCCCAATAGGCGAGAATCCCTTCCTCGTGGAAAATGTAACGCCGGGCGGCCATTGGATTGAAATTGACCTTCGTGGTACCCGCGAGCAGGACAAGAAAACCCGCTCAAATAATTCAGCGATCGGCGCTCGCGTGGAGATCAAGACGGGTTCTGTTTTCCAGCAATTTGTAGTGGGGACGTCCTCGGGACAAGTGGCCGTGCCCCCGTACCGGATTCACGCCGGCTTAGGGCAATACTCCAAAGTGGATTGGTTGCGGATAATGTGGCCCGATGCCGTTCTTCAGGCGGAGCTGGAGCTGCCCGCGGATCAGGTGATAACGATTACTGAATTACAGCGTAAGACTTCTTCATGCCCGCATCTCTTTGTGTGGGACGGTTCGCATTTTGAGTTCGTATCCGATTTCGGAGGTATGGGAGGCATGGGTTATCTCGTAGCGCCGGACGAATACGCCAAGCCTGATCCGACGGAGTATTTGCCCATTCCGAATATCAAGCCGCGTGACGGCGAATATGTCTTTCAGGTGCTGGAACCAATCGAGGAAGTTGTTTATTTCGACCAGGCCAAATTAATCGCGGTTGACCATCCGGCAGGAACACAAGTCTATCCACATGAAATGATGGCGATTAGTATTCCGCCTGTACCTTTTGAGCTTTTCTACTTCAAAGATCCGATTGAACCGATACGTGCTATAGATGATAGAGGTATCGATGTCACTGAAAAGATACGTCTGGTTGACCGGCGTTATGCCGGAGCGACCGAACCAGACCATCGCTTCATAGGACTGGCCAAAGACCATTTCGTAGAGCTTGACTTCGGTGACAGGCTCCATGCGATATCGCCTCAATCGCGTCTGGTGCTGTTTCTGCACGGGTGGGTCGAGTACCCATATTCTGCGACGAACTATGCCGCCAGCCAGGCAGGATTGCGCTGCCACGCTCCGAGCATCCATGTCTTTCGCGATGGCCAGTGGTTGGAGCTTTTTAACGAGGTGGGATACCCCGCCGGTATCCGGCACATGATGACTCTCGATGTAACCGGCAAAATATTACCCAGCGACCGACGAATTCGCATCTCCAGTAATATGGAACTGTACTGGGACCAGATATTCATTGCTCCTGTCCTTGAGAACGCTGGGCTTAGAATCCAGGAATTGCCGGTAAAAAGTGCTGACCTTCATTTCCTGGGTTATCCGCAGGAATATTCTCCCGACGGGCGACATCCGACTCTTTACGATTACGATAGTGTCAGCGGCGCCGTTGCCTGGAAAATTATGGAGGGTGATTACACCCGTTATGGCCAGGTTACGGAGCTTCTGGATGATGCGGACGATTGTTACGTCATAATGGGGAGGGGAGAAGAGATTACACTCCGCTTTTCGGCAGGCGATTTCAGCCCGACGCCGGAGGGATTCCGCCGTTCGTTCATTCTCAAAACCGACAGCTTCTGCAAGGACATGGACCTTTATTCGGCATATCCCGACACCGTAGAACCGCTCCCATTCCACTCTATGAGCACATATCCATACGGTACGAATGAAAAATATCCTGATGATGAAAAGCGTCGGGAATACCGCAGGCGTTTTAATACCCGGCGAGTGGGTAATCCAAATGCTGAATAGGATTCACACCGAGTCTTCGGTATTGGTCCGAGAATATCTGTGGTTGGAGGCATCTTGCATTAGAGTCGCTTATCTTTTATGATAGGAATAGAACAGGTCGATATAGAGCATTATTCGCCATATATCAACGCTCAGATTGAGGCTATTCGTATGGGTAAGCGAACAATAACTGGGGGATGGGAAAAGCATACTTCAGAAAGAATTCTGTCGATATTAACGGCAGGATTTATTGTGTATGCTTTTAATTGCAGATTTTTTCAGACAGCAGCCTTTTCCCAGACTGTTGGAAAGCAACAAACAACATCGACGCCCTCAGATTCGAAAGATTTAATAAAACCCGCACTTACTCCGGAAGAAAAAATTTCCGCATTAAAAAAAGAGGATCTGGAGTTGGCCGAAAGGCTCATGAGAGATTTTCCCAACAGTATAAATCCAATCATGCTGATGGGCAATTTGTGGGAACGGCACGGTGACGCTAACAAGGCGCTGGAATACTTCAATAAGGTATTAGAGCAGGATCCGGACCGACCCGATGTCTATAAAAGCATCGGGTGGTTTTACATGAACAAGGAGCAATACGAGCAGGCAATCGAGTATTGGCAAAAGGCACTTAAAATCGATCCCAACATCACCGGCGTGCATCATGATATCGCTCTGGCTTTGATGGGGCAGAACAAGCAAAGCCAGGCAATCGGAGAATTGGAGAAGGACATTCAAATTTCTCCTCGTTCCAGCTCCAGTTATTTTCTGCTCGGACAGTTGTATCTACAACAGAATCAGTATGAGAAGGCCAAAAAGAACTACGAAAAGGCAATAGAGATTAAGCCCAATTATCCAAATACTTACTACGGTCTTTTTACCCTGTCCGCGAGATTAAAGCAGCAGGAAAAGGCTCAGGAGTACATGGCTGTATTCAAAAAACTAAAGGCTGAGGAAATGGAGGTTCTGAAAGGCGAAAATGAGGCCGTTGATGACCTTATTGACATGCAAAAAGGTGCGGCCGAGACATATTTACTTGCCGGACAAATGTATCAAACCGGCGGGAATTTTGAAAAGGCCGAAGAACTTTATAAGAAGGCGACAACACTAAATCCTGAAAATATTCAATGCCTCGAAAAACTTGCTTCTTTGTATATCACGAGAAACCGAATCACCGATGCGATTCCACTGTACAGAAGAATAAGTGAAATTGATCCTAATGACCCGATCTGCCATTTGAATATTGGAATCCTCTCAATGCGAATAAAACAGTTGGGAAACGCGGAAAAGGCTTTCCAAAAGGCTATTGAAGTGGCGCCGAAATCCTCCGGCGGCTATCGCGAACTCGCTCAGTTATACCTGAGAGCAGGCACAGGATATCCGGAAGCCAGAGCGCTTGCGGAAAAAGCTGTAGCGTTGGAACCGACCGCTCTCAATTACTTTGTGCTAAGCTGGGCCCGTGACATGAACGGTGACTCGGAAAATGCACTCAAAGCAATAGAAAAGGCCATACAACTGGAGCCGACTAATATGAAGTACAGGAACGTGTATGAGCATATCAAAAGCAAGAATTAAGACGATTGATTCGGCAATAGACCAATATCCTTGGGAGAATATCGGGTATTGTTTGGCAGTTATGCTCTTGTTATTGCATTGGTCTGTCGATGCGTTCGCCGAAAGTCCCATACTGCTTCGCGACGTTACAAAGCAAACCGGTATAACCTTCGTCCACACTGATGGCGGCTCCGGCCTGCACTACATAATGGAGACCGTAAGTGCGGGTTTGGCGCTTTTTGACTACGATGGCGACGGGGATATCGACATCTATTTTCTTAACGGCGCGCCGCTCAAAGGAACGGAAGTTGAAGTCGCCCCGAAAAATGCACTCTATCGTAATGACGGTAACTGGAAGTTTACCGATGTGACGGAAAAAGCAGGCGTCGGGGATACTGGTTATGGCCTGGGTGTCACTGTCGGCGATTACGATAATGACGGCGATCCGGATATTTATCTTAATAATTATGGCCCGAATGTTCTTTACAGCAACAACGGCAATGGTACCTTTACAGACGTTACGGAAAAAGCAGGTGTGGGCAACGGACATCAGGTGGGGGCGGGTACCTGCTTTCTCGATATGGATAAGGACGGTGATTTAGACCTTTACGTTTCCATTTATTTTGAATATTCTTATGAAAAAAATGTCACGCTTACAACTAAGGGATTTGCTGTGTATGCAAATCCACGCTATTATCCTCCACTGCCCGATTATCTATACCGCAACAACGGCGACGGCACGTTTACCGATGTAAGTAAATCATCCGGTATAGGGAATCATGCCGGATGGGGGATGGGAATTGTATGCGGCGACTACGATAACGACGGTGATACGGATATATTTATCGGAAACGATGTGGGAGAGAATTTCCTTTTCCAAAATGACGGCACGGGCAAGTTCGAAGAAGTCGGGCTTATGACTGCAACCGCTTACGATCTCCACGGTGACGAGCAGGGAAGCATGGGAGTCGACTGCGGCGATTACAACAACGATGGACTGCTGGATTTCTATGTGACTTCTTACCAGGGGCAGCTTGCCACGCTCTACAGGAATCTGGGCAGCGGCATGTTTGAGGACGTAACGCTGGTGACGGGCTCAGGAGCAGGAACTCTTCCCAACGTGACGTGGGGCAACAGCTTCGTCGATTTTGATAATAATGGGATTCGAGACATTTTCGTCGCTTGTGGTCACCTGCAGGACAATGTCGAAAAATTCGACGATACAACCACCTATTTCGCACGAAACTTACTCCTGTTGAATACCGGTGACGGAAAATTCATAGATATATCCGACGAAAGCGGCGACGGCATGAAGATAAAGCTGAGCAGCCGAGGCGCGGGCTTCGATGATCTGGACAACGACGGTGATGTGGATGTTGTGATATTAAATTCACGCCGGGAACCTACTATTTTGAGAAACGAATCACCATCTAAAGGGCACTGGCTGCAAGTTCGTTTGCAGGGCGTGAAAACCAACCGGGATGGGATAGGTGCACATGTAAAGGTCAGCGCGGGTGACTTGACTCTTATAGACGAAGTCCACAGCGGGCGCGGGTATCAAAGCCATTACGGTTCACGTCTTTACTTTGGACTGGGCAATCGTGAAAAGGTCGACCGCATCGAGGTCCATTGGATAGGCGGTCAGGTCGATGTTTTCGAGAATATTGCTGTAGACCGGATTATAACTCTTATTGAAGGTCAAGGGCGAGGATAGTCTGCGATGAGTACGGATAAGAAAACTGGTCAACGTAAAACAGGAATTTCCGGAAATTCACGGCCGTTTTTCTTGTCAACTCGAAGAAATGCCGTCCGGGCATTGGTCGTTTTGGTAATCATATGTGCCGCCATAGCCGGTTTTTTTTCTGTAAAATTCCTACCTTGCTCATACGGACAACCATGGAGAATAGAGGAATCCTCAAATCAGACAGAAGACTTAGTGATGCTACCTGTCAGGGAGCCGCTTAGCACGAAGCAAGAGATCGTTGCTCTGAAAAATGAGGAAATGGAGCTTGCTGAACAACTAATGAGAGATTTTCCGGGCCGTGATGACTCGCTGGTAATAATGGGAAACTTATGCTATAGGCACGGCAATGTTATTAAGGCACTGGAATTCTGGAATAAAGCTCTGGAGATAAACCCGAAGCAGCCCGACGTATACAGAAGTATGGCCTTGTCATCTATGAAAAAGGGCAAGTTTGCCGATGCGGTCGCACAATTCCGAAAAGCCCTGGAGATACAACCCCAGCTTCCCGACGTGTACAGTAATATGGGTCATGCACTTATGATGTCAGGCCGGCCAAAAGAAGCAATCGAGGCACTTGAAAAGGAAATTCAAATTTCACCAAACTCCGGTTTTGCTTACTTTTTACTTGGTCAGGCATATCTACAGCAGAAAGAATACGAAAGGGCAAAGGAAAACTACGAGACGGCAATTAAGATCAATCCTGGATACACCAATGCATATTATGGCATTGCTTCCGTCTATGCCAAACTCGGCAATCGTGATAAAGCGAAGGAATACTCGGAAAATTTCAAAAAACTTAAAGCTGAAGAGCGTAAAAGTCTTAAGGGCCGTAAGATCAAGTACGATGACTTCGTTGAGACACAAAAAAGTGCAGCCATGACATATATCAATGTTGGGCGGGCGTACCGGGAAAATGGAAAGTTGACCATAGCCGAAGAACTGCTGAAACAAGCCGCAGGGCTTGATCCGGAAAACATCGTGTGCTTTCTGGAGCTTGCAACCCTATATCAGATTAGCAAACAGCCTTCAAAAGCCCTTCAGATGTACAAAAAGATACGTGATATCCAGCCGGAATCTGCTGTTTCTTACCTTGTGATTGGGATTTTGTCATCCCATTTAAAGCGGTATGACGATTCAGAAGAAGCCTTCCGGAAATTGATTACGCTGGCGCCACAGAAGTCCGATGGGTATCGGGAGTTGGCCCGGCTATATTTGAAAACAGGGCAAAATTTATCACAAGCCAAACAGCTTGCGGGAAAAGCCGTTGCTTTGGATGCGAATGCCACCAACTACTTCGTATTAAGCTGGGCTTGTTATGTGAACGGAGATATTGTTAACGCGCTCCCGACAATTAAACGGGCCCTCGAATTAGATCCGAACAATCAACAATATCTGCTTTTGTATAAACAAATTCAGAAAAGGAATTAATGTAATGAACTTTACAGGTAACCGAGTTTTTGGATTGGGTATCGGATGGCTTATCGTTATCGTGCTGGCGTTGTTGTGCATCTCCGCCTGCGCCGATGCCGATGGGGCCATCGTGTTCAGCGATGTCACCAAAGAAACGGGAATTACCTTTATACATACCGACGGTGGCAGTGGTCAACGATACATCGTCGAATCCGTAAGCTCCGGATTAGCGCTTTTTGATTACGATGGAGACGGCGATATAGATATATATTTTCTAAATGGCGCCCCCCTGAAGGGAACAAAGTACGACAAAGCGCCTACAAATGAACTTTATCGCAACGAAGGTGGTTGGAGATTTACGAATGTCACAGATCAGGCCGGCGTAGGAGATACCGGATTCGGGCTCGGCGTGGCCGTGGGTGATTACGACAATGACGGCGACCTCGATATTTATGTGAACAACTACGGCCCGAATGTTCTGTACCGTAATAACGGCGATGGAACTTTTACCGATGTGACATCAATGGCGGGTGTGGCCAACGGCCATAAGGTGGGGGCGACCACACACTTTCTGGATATGGACAAGGACGGCGATCTCGACTTGTTCGTTGCCAACTATCTTGACTTTACATACGAGAATCACATGATTAGGACTTCAAAGGGAACCCCAAAATACGCGGGGCCGATGGATTTTCCCCCGATGCCGAACAACCTGTTTCGCAACAACGGGGACGGGACATTCACGGACGTCAGCGTCGAGTCCGGAGTGGCCGAGCACAAGGGATGGGGAATGGGCGGAGTTTGCGCCGATTTTGATAACGACGGCGACACAGATGTCTATATCGCCAATGACGTTTATGCAAACTTCCTTTTCGAGAATGATGGAACAGGCAAGTTCGAGGAAATAGGCCTTATCGCCGGCCTTGCCTATGACCTGCACGGCGATGATCAAGGAAGCATGGGCATAGATTGCGGAGACTATGACAATGACGGGCGGCTTGATTTCTACCAAACATCCTACGCCGAGGAGCTTGCCGCCCTCTATAGGAATTTGGGCAACAGTATGTTCGAAGATGTGACAATGGTCAGCGGGGCCGGCACAGGAACCATGGAATATGTTACCTGGGGCAACAGCATGGTTGACTTCGATAACGATGGCGATCGTGATATCTTCGTCGCCTGTGGTCACCTGCAGGACAATATTGAACTTTACAATAATACCACTACATCTCTTTGCCCGAACATAATCTTAATGAACACAGGAGATGGGAAATTTGTTGACGTTTCGGATCAAAGCGGCGAAGGTATGAAAATTAAATTGCGCAGTCGCGGAGCAGGCTTTGACGACCTGGATAACGACGGTGACGTGGATATTGTCATATTAAATTCACGCCGGGAACCTACTATTTTGAGAAACGACTCACCATCAAAAGGGCATTGGCTGCAAGTTCGTTTGAAGGGCGTGAAAACTAACCGGGACGGGATAGGCGCACATGTCAAAGTGGTAGCGGGGGATTTGTCTTTATTAGACGAAGTTCACAGTGGCCGCGGGTACCAAAGCCATTACGGCATGCGCCTTCACTTCGGACTGGGCAACCGTGACAAAGTAGACCGCATCGAGGTCCGATGGATAGGTGGCGGCATCGATGTTTTTAAGGATATTGAGGTCGATCAGCTTTTAACAATCACTGAAGGAGCTGGCCATCCGCAATAATACTCGCTGCACAGCTATACTTAGCAGAAGAAAGGAAAATGATGAGTTCTATCGATAGATTTTACGCGGCGGCGTGTCAACTTGACATGCCTAATCCGACGCACCGCAACAAAATTGCAAGCCGGGTCGACCGAATGCTGGAGCTTCTTGAACAGGCAGTGACAGGCTACGAGCCCTTTTTCGACGTGCGACTCGTGGTGTTTCCAGAGTTTGCCCATGCAGCGCCAATCTACCCCACTGTCGAAGAGTTGCTCGACAAATTAGCAGTTCCGATTCCAAACGAACATACTAAACGCTATCAAGAAAAAGCCGGGAAGTTAAAAATCTACATCCAAACCGGCACGTTTCTGGAATCGGACGATCGCTGGCCCGGCCACGTTTTTAATACGACCTGTCTGATTGGTCCGGATGGTATTGTCTCGAAGTACCGTAAGGTGCACACGTGGACGCCCTGGGAAGTACACACCAGCCCGCATGATCTGGCGGATTACGATGAGCCAATTTTTCCTGTTGCGGACACCGAAATCGGCAAGATCGGCACCGCCATCTGTTATGATTGGCTGTTCCCCGAGGCAATTCGCCAGCTTAGCCTCGGCGGTGCTGAGCTGCTCATACGGATTTCAGCTTATATGGATCCCTGGGGAACCGCCCAGCCTTTGGATTGGTGGACAACAGTTAACCGAGTGCGCGCACTGGAGAATATGGCCTACGTGGTCGCAGTCAACCAGGCAGCGAGCCTGCAGAACTATCCGCCTTTTAGCTGGCCCGGAGGCAGCATGATTATAGACTACGATGGCCGCTTACTCGCCCAGGCCGAGCCGGGGACGGGTGAGAAAATCGTTGTGGGCCCAATCGACTTGGCCGCCTTGCGCGCCGAACGGAAGCGCCGCCGCGGACATCATATGTTAGCTCATCTGCGAACGGAGGCCTATACTGCTTATAGACATCAGATATATCCAGCCGGCCGGGGCAGCAATGGCATGATTAGCGTAGAGACTAATGAGGCATCGACTCGTCAAGGTCGTGAGGCCCTGAAGCGGATATCACGCGGCCGTCCCTGACCGTACCGAGACGCACGGCTCGGTTGTTGCCACCTAACGAGCCCCACTTGATGGTGCCGGTCACGCCGTTCCACGGCGATAGTTCACTGACGGCGTCACGAATTCGTGCCCGGTTTAGCCCTGCTTTGCGTATCGCGGCAATCAGAAGGTTTACGGCATCGTAGGTATGTGCAGCGAGATAATCCGGCTGCTTTCCAAATCGGGCAGTAAATTTTTCATCGAAACTGTTTGATTCTTTGCCGTGCGTGTAAAGCAAAGGAAAGACCACTGCCTCGGCTGCGGGACCTGCTTGTTCAAGAAAACTTCGGTTGCCCATCCATGGCCCGCCAAAAATAAGGCCCTTGAATCCTTTCTGCCGGACAGCAGAGATTATTTGAGAACTCTGCCGGGCTGCGGCAATAAGAACCAGGGCTCGTGCCCGGGTGTGCACAATTTCCTCCACAAGACTGTCGTAATTACTTTGCCCGGGCTCAAACTCAAAGTGGTAAGACGGCGCCAATTTATGTCGGATAAAAGACCTGGTCAGCTCGACCGTGAAAAGGTGTGAATCGTGGTCCACGGCCGATACAAGGAGAAAGGAATTTTCCCCGACTTCCGACACAATCTCCTGTGCTAAAACCGGCGCCTGCAAATGATCGGCAGGCAGGCATGAAAACATCCATGGTACATTAGCGAGATTTACCGTCTTATCCGTACTTGCGGGACTAAGCAAGGTCAAGCGGGCCTTCGCAACTACCTGCTCAGCCAGATGTGTCGATGGCCCGTCAATTCCGCCGATGATCGCCCAGACTTTGTGCACATAAGCCATACGGGTTATTTCCGTGACACCCGAGCCCCAGGGATTGTCCGACCAGCTCACTACCAATCGAAACGGCAGGCCGTTGTAGCCACCCGCCCTGTTGGCTTGTTCAACGGCTAAGCAGGCCGCATTCCACATGTCACCTCCTCGCGGGTGAGAAGGCGTGCCGGGGCCGAAGTATCCAATCAACACTTCTTTGACATCGGTGGGAGGGCTCTTCTCGCGGCCCGGGCCCGCGTATTCTGTTTGGCGGGTTCTTGCCTCAAAAAATGCCCCGCGAGATGAGCGTTTGGGGAAGTGAGTGTCCCCCGCCCATATCATCGAAGAAAGGGCAAAAAGCATGAAACTCGTATAGAGAATCCTGGACATCTGTGTCTTTTTATCCTTTCGGAGACTCAGCATTAACGCGTAGCCGCCAGGGGTCGATTGACTCTATCACGAAGAGGAATGTATCCTCGCGGGATTTTAAGGTCTTCTCGGCTATAGTAGTTCCATTTGTCCTTTTCTCGTTTTGCTAAGTACACATCACCAACGTCATCGAGACAGGCGCTCAGGACAACGTCACCTGTTGCACCTTTCAATGGTACAGTTCTGTAAGCCAGTACATCCCGGATTTTTGCCCGGTTAAGACCTGCTACCTGCACCGCCCAGATAAGCATGTTCGTTCCGTCATAAGCATGAGCTGCGAAGGTTTCCGGCTCTTCACCAAAACGCTTCTTGAATGCCTCACAAAATTGAGTATACCTCTCGCTCTTACTATCAGGATTCCAGGGAGAAGTGCAGATGACTCCTTCGGCGTTTTCGCCGGCAATTTCGGCAAACTCGTCCAATAGGCACCGGTCACAGGCAAAATAAGGATGCTCCATGCCCATTGCTCGCATCTGATTAAGAATCTGTGCACCCTCAGGAGCATCGCCCCAATGGATAATCGCATCCAGATTTGCTTCCTTTAGACGTTCCAGTTGTAAAGAGAAATCGTCGATTCCCAGATTATAGGCCATTTCCAGAATAACCGGATAGCCGAGGCGCCGACTTCCATCGCTGATTTCACGAACACCAAAGCGACCATAACGGTTACTTGCACGAATGATTCCAACTCTTTTAAGACCGAGTTTTCTGTATATGTAATCGACAAGCAAATAACTTTGCTGCCGGTCGTCACTGATACAGCGGAAAACCCAGGGGATATTCGTTTCAATGAATGTGGGATCCGTGTCACCGCAATTCATCATGACGATTTCGGCCTTTAGCGCAACGCGGATAGCAATGTGGCTGTTGGCTCCATCGATTGTGCCGAGAATCGCCCAGACTTTATCTTTATAAGCCAATTTGATGATTTCGTTGCCGGAAGCGCCCCAGAGACCATTATCGTTGCTTATAACCAGCTCGAATGGAATATTACGCTTGAGATAGCCTCCTTCGGCGTTTGCTTGTTCGATGGCAAGCCGTGCGCCCTGGAGCATCTTAATTCCCAACGGTTCCTCATGGCTTTTCCCGCCGGTAGCAACCGAGACAGTGGACATAATCGGGCCAATAAACCCGATCTTAACAGTCTCTATATCCTCCGGCTCAGGTTTGGCTCGGCCTGGACCGGTATATTCCATTTGCAGCAGGAAGTGTTCTTTGTAGGGTTTTACATGCCGGAATGGTTCGACGTCCTCTGCCGTCTTTGCATAAATTGTATCCTGTCGCAGCCCCAAATCAGGGACTTCATAAGCACTGGCAGAGTTGATTTTTCGAAGCAATTCGGTTGTTTCAGGATCAATTTCGATAATAGATGACGTTGATTCTGTCTTTATCTCTTTCTGCACAGCACAGGATAGAGTACCTATTATTAAAGTAGCGAAAAGAAGAATTATATAGCGTTTCATATTTTGGCCTCCTCACAATAACAACCATATAAATCTGGATAATGAAATAATTGCCATTTTACCATATTTTCGTCTAATTTACAGCTATTTAATCAGATTTTTCCGGCTTGTGCGGGATTCTTTCTCTCAATCCTTTGTAATATCCGGTACCGATTGCCCATCCGAGTCCCTTTGAGGTTCCCACCCAGACATCGTTGCCGTCGAATTCTGTCCATAGGGCGTAATTATGGGGAATGCTTTTCGGCATATCAACGACTTCGAGAATTTCCTTGTTTCGACTGACAACCGCTTTGCCCCTGTGTGTATTGGGATCCATGGTATACGTGACCCACGTATCTGTAGGAAAATCAGTCAGCACACCCAGGCCTTTGTCGGTTGCAAACCATGCTTCGTTGGCATCGCGGCCTTTGACGGCATTGCCGAAGTCGCTGGGCAGGCCCGTCTCATGTTCGTAGATGCCGCGCCAATGCCGACCATCGTAGCGGTTCATGCCAAAATATGTTGAGATCCATAGGATACCGTCTATGTAGCTGGTGCCGGTGGTGATTACGTGGACTATACCATCGTCACGGTAAAGATCGATTTCCATCTCACCATCCGGATCGAGATAATCCTTCCACGTTTCGGTAGCTATATCGAATTCCAGCACGCCGCTTCCCCAGATGCCAAGATAAACCTTTCCATCGTTATAGGAGACGCCGTAGTTCCATATCTCTTCCATGGGTGAGTTTTTTTCCGTATATATTGACCATTCCCCCGTTACCGTATTAAATCTGCTGGCGCCGGCGGTAGTAGCAGCCCAGATGTTATCATTTTCCACCGCCACTCCATAAACGACATCGTTTACCAGGCCGCTATTGAGCTGGTGCCAATGGTCGAATCTGCCTCCGCTAAATCGTGCCAGCCCACCGCCAAAAAGCCCCATCCAAAGCTCTCCGGTCTTGGGATTTATATCCAGAGCAGAGACCACGCGCCAGGGAAGACCATCCTTTTCTTTCCAGCTTTTAATCTTTAAGGTTTTTTTGTCGATACAGGCAAGACCATCTTCGCTACCCACCCAGACATTTGAACCATCTGCTCTAACAGCGAATATATGGTCATTGGGAAGGCCGTCTTTGACCGTAAAATGCTTCCATTGTGTATAAATATAAGGCAGTTTGTCTTGCGTTGTGGTTTGCTCGGCCCGGCATAGTGCTGTTTCCCCAAGTGAAAACAGCATTAAAAATCCTATTACGACTTTTAAATATTTCATATAATATTGCCTCTTCTTTATTTTCATCTAACTACAGCGTTTTAATGTACTCTATTAAGTCATTGAGCTGGTCTTTAGTCATATCATTTGTAACACCATGTTGGTCATCGGGATTATATCTCGTCCATATCTCTTCAAGAGTTTCAGCAATTCCATTATGCAGATAAGGAGCGGAATCATAGATGTTATTAAGGTGTGGTGTGTCAAATTCCGATTCATGGTCGAGGGTGAGCTTTGTCCCGATATTGTGTCGTTGCCGGTCGGTAAAAAGCGGAGGAAAATGACAGGTGGCGCAGCGATTGCCTTTCGAGATAATCCTGCCATCATTGGTCATCATCCTTTCAAACATATTTTTTCCACGGCGTTGTGCATCGGAAAGCTCCGCCCCCAAAGGACGGTATCGATTCGGAGGCCGAGGTATCGTGCAAATGTAATTGTCCAATGCGGAGAGTTCCTCGGGCGTAAATGGCTGAATCCGTGTAAAAAAAACCGCTAAGCGTGGGCCGCACTGTCTTTGCAAGCTTGGATTCGTTCCTTCCCATTTGAATGGTGCTGTATCGAGTATCCCCCTCAGTGTTCGGTTATCAACGGGACAAATTCCAATCCCGTCCGGCTCTATATCGTAGGTCAGCCCATCGACATGCCCATCGGGATGACAAGAATGACATGAAAACTGGCGATGATATGTGATATTGGCGCTGTGAAAAAGGCGTTCGCCATAGCGCACTTTCGTAATTACTTTCGGACCTCCAAGATCAATCCTTGCAGTCGATTCGAGCTTATCAAGATCGATTACGGTCAGCGAGTCATCCAGGGCGTTGGCAGCAAAAGCGGTTTTCCCATCCGGAGTAATTATAATCCCTCGCGGACTGTGCTTCGTGGGGATATGCGTTATAATGAATTCGGTAGGCTTGCCCAGGTGGTTCGGGAACACGTGCTCGCGTTCATGGTCGGAAGCTTCTTGAAGCATTGAAATGAGCTTTGGGACATCTACTACGGCGATGCGATTCGAGCCGGAACTTGTCACCAGGGCCAGCTTGCCGTCCGGCGTGATTGCGACGTCCGCCGGGTCGGGAAAACACATGCCGGGCTCATCAAGGAGCACCTGGTCCACCCGGCCATCCTTCCATACAATTCCAAGTCCGTTAGTAATCGTCCAGCCCTGAAGCAGCCGGGTCATCGGTACAAGATTTTTAGTGCGGTTGAGTGTAATCAGAGCGAATTTCCCGCTTGGGTGCCATTCGATGCCCTGAAGAAGGTTTGCCGCCGGGACAACAAAGCGGTCTTGTATTACGGTTCCGGCGGTATCAATAGCTGTAACCTCAGACTTTGATGGCGTGCGGAACTTCACAAAACGTGAAAGGTTATTGGTAACATAGATGAGCGAACCGTCGGGTGAACGTGATAATGACCAGGGGCTTCGAGACGCACTGAGACGTTTGATTTCTTTCAAAGTAGTCGTATCAATCACTAAAATACTGTCTGCGGATGTATTGAGGACATATAAATGCTTTCCGGAAGCATCAGTCAGCACACCATGCGGTTCGTCGCCTACGGGAATGGTAGCAAGGACTTTTCGAGAAGGAACGTCGACAACAGTCACAGTGTCATCAAGACGATTACTCACATATGCTCTCGTCCCATCGGGGCTGAAAGTTACGTCCGTCGGATGATGACCGACTGCTATCTCAGCAACCTTCTGCAACTTTGGGACACTTACAACAATGATTGTGTGAGAGGTTTCACATGTGACGTAAATTTCCTCGCCATCAGGGCTTAGGGCCATATTGAGCGGCGTCTTATAGCAGGGTGCTTGACTAACCACCGCAGGCTCCGTCGGATGGGCAATCATTTTCATAGCCTCGTCAAAATCAAAAGGCTTTTCATGTGCGTTTTCATGACATCCGAGACAGGTCTGACGTGTCACTTCTTTGAGGCCGGCAGTTTTTGCCGCACGGGGATCTCTCATTATCGCTTCCGGATAATAATCGCTGCCCGCCCCGTGACATGCCTCACATCCGACACCTTCGTACAATGAATATGATTCTATCACACCTTTTGGGGGCTGATGATAAGCAGTCGTATGGCATCTCAAACACTCCTGGTTGGTCTGAGGAGCATCTTTCAAACCCTGCTCTTTCGCAATTTCATACGCCTGGTCACTTGCCAGCACAGCGTATGCACTTGCATGATCGCTCATTCGCCATTTGCTGAATTGATAACCCATCGCTGGGCCTTTATGGCAAGCGGCACAGGTTAGAGTCCCTATATACCTACCTTCGCCTTTTTCAGAATCCGTCACCTCCGGCAATTGCAGCATAGATCCCAACTTGAAGTCTTCGGGAGTCGGATGTGCTATATCAGACATGGCCTGTGCAATATCGAGCTTAGGTAATTTATGTACGGCAACGTGTGAACCCTTTACCTGATGGCACCCCATACAGTCATTCACGATCGGCATCATCAGGCCCGCTTTTTCCGCCGCCTGGCGATCCATCATGATGGCCGCATCCATGTACTCGCTGCCTGGACCGTGACATTTTTCACATTGCACTCCATCTTGAAAGAAAAATGTCTCGTCTTTTTCCCATTCCTCTACATGTGCACCGGTCGCGTGGCAGCCGAGACACATTGGCGATTCCTGCGGCTCCTGGGGTATACCGCTCAGTTCGGCGATTTTCTTTGCTTCCGGCTTTGACAGGACGGCATACGCCCGGGCGTGTTTGGAAGCCAGCCATTTGCTGAACTGGTGCTCCATACCTTTGCCCTGGTGGCAGGTCGCGCAGACTTTTACCCCAACATAAACCGGATGCTTTTGGCTCTCTTCGTGAGCCGAAAGGGAACATGAATAAGCCAATGTCATGATTAGAATCAGAAGATAAACACGCATCTTATAGTTCCAGCTCATATCAGGACCCCTGGATTATAGTGATAATTTGGTTTGAATTCACATCTTCTAATTTTGTGATCTGCCTGTCCGGCCAGCGGATTTCCACAGTATCCGCTTTTTTGCTTTTGCCGAGACCGAAATGGCATCTCGGGTCGGCCTGCGAAAGATAGCCGGTTACAGGAATCAGATCCCGCATTTGTGTGAGCGAACCGGCAGTCACGATAACCCGCGCCCCAATAGCATCGCTTTTACCTCCCGGTAGCCGTGCCTGGATGGTCAGCCAATTGTTTTTGTTGCCGCCATCGTTCCGCAGAAGCCTTGGAGAATCGTTCAGATTAATTACCAGCAGGTCAAGGTCTCCGTCGTTGTCATAATCACCGTAAGTGGCACCACGCCCGACATATTTCTCTCTGAAATAGGAGCCCGATTTATTCGCGACATCCACAAAACTTCCCGTACCGTCGTTTCGCATTAGCACATCTTCTTCCGTATACTCATGATGGGCGTTGCCATTGGCGATGAAGATATCCAAATAACCATCGCAGTCATAATCGAACAAAACGCCGCCCCAGCCGGTGTACTGACCACAGACGACCGCAAGGTTGGCCGGCTCCGTGCGGTCTTCGAAATAATCTTTTCTGTTCATAAGAAGACAGCCGTATCCCATGTCGGGAATGTAAATATCGAGCCAGCCGTCACGATCTATATCGCCGACCGCCGGCCCCATCGAAGAAACTCCCTGACCTCCTTCGCCAAAAGCCAGGCCCATCATAAGACCTTCGTTTTCGAATGTCCCTTTGCCCGTGTTCTTAAAATAGTAGTTCTCCATTGCATCGTTGGGAATGTATAGGTCCAGGAATCCATCATTGTTCAGATCTGTAAGTGTAGCGCTCATTGCTCGTCCGTTTGGCTGGAAAATTCCCGCTGCTTTGGTGACATCGGTAAAAGTCCCATCACCGTTGTTACGATACAGCGTGTCCGGCTGGCCTCTGTAGCTGAGTGGGCCGGGATAACCAGCCGCCGCATAATAAGAACGAAATTTGCCGCTGTCATATTCGAGATAATTTGCGACATATACATCAAGGTCTCCATCGCCATCATAATCAAACCATGGCGCCGAAAGGCTCCAGCTCGAATTCGCGAGCCCTGATGATTCTGATATGTCGGTAAAGGTCCCGTCTCCATTATTGCGGTAAAAAACATTCGGCCCGTAATTCAGGACATAAAGGTCAAGGTCGCCATCATTGTCAAAATCCGCGGCTGAGCTGCCGAATCCGAAACCTTTATCGCCGACTCCGGCTTTCTCGGTGACATCACTGAACGTTCCATCTTTATTATTTCGATACAGCGAATTGGTGAGTTTTCCTCGAAGAGTCCGGCCCCGATTATCGTTCACGTTTTTAAGCCAACAACCATTGCAGAAGTAAATATCAAGCCAGCCGTCTCCATTATAGTCAAAGAACATTGCTCCGGCGCCGGTACCCTCGACGATGTTGCTGAGGTCGAAGTCGCCATAGCTATGCTTGAAGTTAATGCCGGCTTGTTTTGTAACATCGGTAAATACCGGTAGAGTTTGCTCTGCACCGCTGCTAATTGCAACCTGAAATATCAACACAAATATTATAAATCTCAACAAATTCACTGATTAGCTCCTCCATTGTCCTGTTCGGATTCCCGCAAGTTGTTCGACTTCAGTATACCGTCCCAAAGAGTTCCCATATCGATCCATTCGGTGAAGGTTCGTTTCTCGTCTTTGGTCAATGCATCATTTCCATCCGGCGGCATCCGAGGTATCTTTTGCTGTGAAAATGTATCGTCCCACGGTCTTGAGGTGTTTCGCCCGAATATGCGCCATATAAGAAGGCTGGTCCGCGCCTTGCCCGGATGGACATATTTCCCGGAATCCGGTCGATCTCCCGGGGCAAGAAGGCTCTCGTAACTGCGATTAAAGCAGGTTTTATCGTCGGCTTGAGCGGCCGATGAGAGATCGTCTGTAAGGCGCAGGGCAGGAACAGCCTGGCTGTGACATCGGACGCATTTATTTGCTATGATCGGCATAACATCCGCCTTAAAATCGACCGTCCGCCTTTGCTCAGCAGGCAAGTTGAGTTTGACGGAAGGATTGGTAACAGCTTTTACCAGAACATTCTCCGGCGTAAGCTCGCCATCTTCGTGACACCCAATACAACCTCTCGGTTCATGGTTCCTGGCCCAAATCCAGCCGCAGCTTCGCAGAGCGATACCATCGGCGTCCAACGTTTGAAGCTCAATAGGAGTGTTGGCGGGTATCTCAATATTGAAAGAGCCATCCTGTTCGATGTCTATTTCACCGAGAATTCGCCGCTGTATTACAGGCGCGGTTTCTTTCCGGGAACCGTTTGAGGCATGGGTATCCGGAGAGCCTTCAAGAACACGAAGTCTTTTTACTGTTCCGCGGGGCATCCACTCTGGCCTGGCAAGGTCTGAAATATAAACATCTAAACAATAAAGTTTACCGTTCGGGTCCTTTTCCGTGACCACACTCGAGCGCCCATCCGGTTCGGGACGCGGATACACCATCTTCGCCTGTATGTCATGATAGCCGGGGCTGTCAAAAATCAGCTCAAGTTGTCCGGTGGAAGGATCGAGACGGTAAACACCGTGTGTATCCGTATCGTCTTGCGATCTTCGGGACACAAGAATTCTTCCATCGGGAAGCGGTGAAGGAGAATGGAATAAACCTTCGGATTCGTGTGTGATCTGTCGATAAGAATTAAGCGGTCTTCGCAGAAGCGTACTTCCGATGCTGCCTGCACCGTCCCACCGAAGCTTATCGGCTTCGACAAAAACAGCCAGGCCTTTTGTGGTAGTGCACGGCATACGTTTGATTCGCTTGCCCTTATTGGAATGAAATGCCGCATAATCCGCACCGTCGATGTTAATACCGAACAGAGAGATACGTCCGGGAAGTTCCGGATTGAGCGAGGAGCGATGCCGGCTCGCGAAGAGCAGGCGCCCATCGGACATAATGAACGGATCCATATTGCCGGACAGGTTGAAGGTCAGGCGGCGTACCTCCGAACCGTCGAGTTTGCAGGAATAAAGATTTGTGGTCGTGCCGGCACCATATTCATCCGAAGTTCCGTTTTCCATACCCACAAAAGTCAACTGGTACCAGGGCTCCGGAGAGACAATCGTGTAAAGCATTGCCTGGTAGTACGGGTTTCGGCAGTTGCCCATGCCGTTCGTAATCTGCCTCACATTCGAGCCGTCTATCTCCATCTCATAGATGTTCCAGTCATCGCCGGGCGTTCTCTTTCCGGCAAAAATAATATGCGAGGCGTCGAATGAAATCGCCGGATCGCAAGCGCTGTGGAAATCCCGGCTCAATTCTTCTATAGAGGAATCCGGGTACACCTTAACAAGGCGTGCTCCATTGCCGAAGTCCAGGAACGAATTGGCCGCGGATTCCTGCCGCTCAAGTGCCGTTTCTGTCTGTTGATTCGACGCCGGAGGCAGTTGTGTGACAATCAACGCATTCTCAATGCGGCCACGCAGCGGTGACACCGAAGTTGTGCTCTGTCCCGAAGCCTGTGTGACAATTTCACTCAATAAGATGA